>JAADBR010000109.1 GCA_009995705.1 Microcystis aeruginosa W13-11 | reverse complement strand
AGGAGGATTTACTGCTACCATTTTGTGCAAACAATCGCCAATTTTTCAAGACCCCTGTAACAAAAATTAACATTTATTACCAGAAAACGGGTTTCTCAAAGAAACCCGTTTTCTCAGTTTCTCCTAGTGTTCACCACCTGATGAGATAAACCCATCAGATTGAGCAAAATTAAACAAAATATCGTCAACAGCAGGAAGAATCGGCAGCAGGGTAGAAGTTATGACATTAACTGCGGAGGTTTACTGCGACATTCATTATAGTATAATAAAAAACAGACAATAGAGAACTAATTATCAAGGTGAAACATAGACCAATTGCGATCGATTTATTTGCTGGCTGCGGTGGGATGTCCCTTGGTTTAGAAGCGGCAGGATTTGATGTTGCTGTAGCAGTAGAATTTGATGCAGTCCATGCCTTGGTTCATCATTTTAACTTTCCCTATTGTCAAACTATTTGCCGGGATATAGCCAAAGTAACCAGTAGGGAAATATTAGAATTATTAAAACTCAAAGGCTATGCCACCGATGTTAGTTTAATTGCCGGTGGTCCGCCGTGTCAAGGTTTTTCCCTTATTGGCAAACGACAAATAGATGATCCTAGAAATTCCCTAGTATTTCAATATCTGCGGATTGTAGGGGAAATTAAACCCAAGTATTTTATCTTTGAAAATGTTCCCGGTATGGCTACGGGTAAACATAGACAATTTTTAGAGGAGTTAATCTCTGAATTTGAAGCTATTGGCTATACAATTAATCAGCCAATTAAAATCCTAGATGCTAGTGAATACGGCGCACCTCAAAAGCGCAAAAGATTAATCTTAATTGGTAGTCGCAAGGATGCGACAATGGCTACATATCCTGCTGTTTTTTCAGAAGAAAAATCAGCTTTTACCAACGTCTATGATGCCATCTCAGATTTAGAATTAATACCAGCTTTTATCGATACTGATTTGGGCATACCAGCGTCAAAATTAGATTATAGTGGTAAGAGGAAAAAATATTCAGTGCAGCCAAGGGATATTTTTAAACTTTGCCATCAAAGAACAGTAGATACAAAAATCTATGGACATATAGGTTCAGTTCATACCCAAAAATCAATTGATAGATTTATCGTAACCGAACCGGGTACAGTGGAGCGAAAAAGTCGCTTTTTAAAACTTTCCCCCACTGGATTATGTAATACTCTCCGCGCCGGAACAAATAGTGACAAAGGGGCCTATACTGCTCCTAGACCTATTCACTATTCTATTCCCCGTTGTATCACTGTGCGAGAAGCTGCCAGACTGCATACATTCCCCGATTGGTTTCAGTTTCACCGCACAATATGGCATGGTTTTCGTGAGATTGGTAATGCGGTTATTCCGCTATTATCGAAAGAACTTGGTGATGCTGTGATGAGAGCAATGAACGTCAATACTGCCAATCTCAACCGAGTTATTTTAGAAAAAATGCCAGCCGAATTATTGCTATATAATATGTCTCAGGCATCAAACTATTGGGGAATCTCTGATGATGTTATTCCGAAAAGAAAACGAGGTGTATCCCAGAGGCTGTTCGGTATTTAAATGATACCAATCAAAGAGTATGATCTTTTAGAAGCAACGCGCTATAATTTGCCGTTAATTCAGGTTCCTTCTGGTGAATATTTTTCATGGGAGATAATCGTTGCTATGATTACGATTATCTCCCATATCTGGGGATTTTTACCAGTTAAGAACCTGATTAGATGTGCAGTTTTTCGCTTTTTCCCACTGCATCGCTTTAGTTGGTTTTCTGACTTCTGTTTTCCCGCAATCTCAAACACCAAGATAAATGTAAAGATTTCTTAAAATATAGTCTAGGATACAACGTTTGTGGGGGGGTAGTGTGTATCGTTGTATAGTGGGAAGTGTGGCAGAGCGTCCCAACCCTGATCGCAAGAACCACCACAAACGATTCCCAACTGTATCTGTCCCTTTTAGAGCGCCAAATAATCGTGGAGACTTGCTATGACTGCAACACCTAGTAAAAACACACAATCTTCGTCAGCAACTTGCTTGAAAAAACCAGATTTTCGTAAGGAAACTCGCTTAGGATTAGTGCTTTATGGTGGGGTTTCTCTAGCAGTTTATATGAATGGTGTTTGCCGAGAATTTTATAATGTAACAAGGGGTCGGGGAATTTATAAATTAATTAAAGCACTGACCGATTCAGATATTGTTGTTGATATTATATCGGGAACTTCAGCGGGAGGGATTAATGGAGTTCTCTTGAGCTATGCAGTTGCTAACAGCTACGAAAAAATTGTGGTTGACTTTAAAGAATTTGGAGATATTTGGCGAGAAAGTGGAGATATAAATAAATTACTGCGTCCGCTCAAAAAAGAAAATAATCAAATAGGTGTTAATTCTCTTTTAAACGGCGAGGGATACTATCAGGAAGAACTTTTTAAAGCTTTTGAAAAAGCTGGAAATAACCAAGATTCTGCTCCTGATGGAGAATGGTATTCAGAGTCTAATGAACTGGATTTATTTATCACTGGTACTGACGTTTCGGGAAGAGTTTATAAAACCTTTGATAACACTGGAAAAGTCATCGAAATCAAAGATCATCGTTGCGTTTTTCAGCTCAAATATCGAGAAGATCAAGATGTTGGAGATCCTTTTTCTACGACAGATGCAGATACTCAACAAGCCTTAGCTAAACTCTGTCGAATTACCTCTTGTTTTCCCCTTGCTTTTCCTGTAGTAGATGTGGAAATCAATTCTGATAATCCTGATAATAAGGTAGATAACAAACTACAAGAATGGGGAAAGCTTTTGAGAAATCGTATCCTTCCACCAAAACCTCCAGGGGGATATAAACTCTATTTTGTTGATGGGGGAGTTCTAGATAATCGTCCTTTTAGTTATACCACTGAAGCCATCTATTATCGTACAGCAGATCGTCCCGTCAATCGTCAATTATTTTATCTCGATCCCAATCCAGAAAGCTTTGTTGACAGTGCCAAATTTAAAGAAATGAAGCAACCTACTGTTTGGGAAGTCATCACAGGTTCTCTAATTAGTTTACCCAGGTATGAAAGTATTGGCAAAGATCTGCAACAAATCAAAGATATTAACAACAGAATTTGCAGCTATAATTTATTGTTAAAGAGTGTTGATGAAGAAGTATCTGAACAAACAACAGAAGCCAAAAATCGTTATTGGAGGTGTCGTTTAGTCAGTTTAAGAGATAGTGTTCTCTCCGTAATTTTTGACAACCAATATTTCTTGGGAAAAGAACAAGAACAGGAAGAACTATTAGAAAAAAGTGCCAGTTTATTGACCGAATTTATTAGTAATTCTGAGGAAATTAAAAAGCGAGAGGAAACTTTAAACTCCCTAGCTCAAGATGTTGAAAATCTAGATATTCAATATGCTATTAGAAAACATGACTTTCTCTTGTCCCAAATTTACTCCCTGATGTCTGATGCTATTACCAAAGATACAGATGACATTACCAAATATACAGAGTTAAAAAATTTAGCCAATAAAATCACTTGGTTGCTAGAGCTGCTCAAAGTAATTGATCAGTTTGTCAAAGAAGTGATAAAATCCGAACTTGTTCGCCAAAAATTTTATCAACTCATTACAGAAGAGGAAGAGGAGAATAATCAAGAATCTGTAAATTTGAAGCGCAAAAAAATCTATAGTTATCTATTAACGTTGTTGCGTCTTATCTTAGATAGTCAAGATTTAGCCGATGTTACCGTAGAAAATCTCAAAGAGCTAGATTTTGTCAAAATCAATTTTATCTGGCGACAATTACGGGACAAGGTTAAAGTTGTGGCTCTAGATCAAGATTGGGAAGCATTAACTATAACCAAAGGTGAAACAATCTTAGAAAAAATAGAACAAGCTTCTGCGAAGTTGTTAACTGAACAATCGGAGAATGTAGAACTAGCAATTGGCAAATTTGAAAAATTTC
Source organism: Microcystis aeruginosa W13-11 (assembly GCA_009995705.1). Lineage (GTDB taxonomy): Bacteria > Cyanobacteriota > Cyanobacteriia > Cyanobacteriales > Microcystaceae > Microcystis > Microcystis aeruginosa_F. The sequence continues at coordinate 24,666 of JAADBR010000109.1, read as the reverse complement.
AGCTAATTGACCAAGTTATATATCCCTATCAATATTTGTCGGATATCCAAAACAAAAATTCCATTAAACTTGTTCGTATTTCTCCCAATGATGCTGATAAAGGATTTGGCAAAGGTAAGGGACTTGAAGAAAAATTAGCTGGAGATCAACTTCGTGCTTTTGGAGGCTTTTTTAAGAAATCTTGGCGTTCTAATGATATACTTTGGGGACGGTTAGATGGAGTCAATCGTATTGTTGATGGGTTATTAACTTCAGAATCTTTAAAAGCCTTCTCTGGAGTTGTAAGTCGCCAAATTAAATTAGAACAATTCTCAGGAACTCAGGAAGAGAAAATTCAAGAGTATGTCAAGCGACTTGTTGATGAATCTTTTCCCACAGAAACACAGACAGAAAAAGATGAGCTAATTCAAGACTTAATTAAACTTGCTCAACCTAATACAGACTTTGCAAAAGCAGAATTAGAAGACTTTTTAAATAAGCTTGTCAATTTAGGACATAGTGCTATCCTTAAGGAAAATTTAGGGAATGTATTCAAAGACGCAATTTCTGAACAATTGGAATGGAATCAACAAAAAATTGACTCAACTCCTGAGCCAAACTACAAATATGTTGGTGGCTATTTTGACAAAGCAGTAACTCCCTTAGCTGCTGCAGAACTTGCTAAACGTTCCCTAGAAGATTTAAAAGGAAAAGAAAAAGAATACTTCCGGGGTGAATATGGAGTTGGTTCAGAAACAATAGGGAAAGATATACCTTCTAATATTCTCAAAAGTTTAGGCACCCGGTCAGCGATAATTTTGAGTTATATCATAGAATCTAGTAAGACTGGTAAACGACTGCTTGGACTTCAATCTTATCAGCTTCTCAAACAAATTCTGAATATATACTATTTCCTATCCCAAAGAAGTAGTCCAAGCAGCTATAAAACGCAAGCCTCTCCCCTAATCTCTGCTTTGAAATCATTGCTTCTTTTTACTATTGCATTTGGAGTAATAGCCTATCTACTCAATATATTACCAAGATTGGCTGTGTTGACCATTGCAACCTTCGCATTACTCTGGATAATAAAAAACTTATTGGGAGTATTATTCGGGAGAACCTCTAAATAACCGCTGGAAGCTGTGCTAAAGAAAAATAAAAGTCCTGTAGGGGTTGCCATGGGGGAGAGAATCTGGTTTAACAGAAAACTGATTATTTATTCTCCCTTTTGTCTTTTGCCTCTTGCATGAGCGCCTCTCCTCACTTACTCACTTACTATCATTTGTATTATTCAGGAACCGTCCACCAAGCGAGAGCAAAAGCCTGTTCTTTCTCGTTAACTTGTTGACGATATTGAACCCGAATTTTATAGTTTCCAGAGATGGGGACAGGACAAAAAATATGTTCTAAACTATCACTATCGCTCAGGGAAGCACAGGTGTATTTAGTATTATTATCCTCCTGAGCAGGTAAAAGATAAATATCTAAATTATTCAGGCCGCGATCCTGGAAACTTTCATCGATATCATAGAGATTATTGCGATTATTATCGATTAGTTCTATTAAACGATCCCAAGCTAAAGTTATCGAAACAAAACTATTAGCTTTTAAGGGCTTCTCTAGGGCATAATCTTGATAACCATTAGCGGTAACTGTACCGTAATCCCAACCAATGGCTGGAATAGATTCTGCGGCAGACCATTGACCATTACTAAACTGTGTGTAGGCGCGAAAAGTGTTAAGATGTCCCGTCCCCATCTGCATATCTAAAGGAATTTTCGGGTCTTTATAAGCATCGGACTCTAACCAAGTTTTTTGGTCTTTAGTTAAGACTGTCCGTCTCATACCTAACCGTAACCCATCACCCGTATCTTTAATTTTATCGGCAGCATTAAGCATAACCGCCTTCATCACTTGATGATGACGAGAATCGAGACTCCAATGGGTATTTTTTTGATTAATTTGTTGATCGCCGTATTCTTGTAAAAGTGCCACCGATGCCGTAATATGAGGGGCGGCGAAACTGGTGCCGCTAACAGTATTTAATTTACCTTTGAGGTCATAAAGCTCTATTTTATTGCCGGGGGCAACTAAATTAATTGACCGTCGCGAACCATCATTAATTTCCCGTTTAATTAAACTGCGACCAATACCCACCGGCAAAGCACTAATATTAGCAAAATCAACTTTAGTGAATTTTCCTTCTCTTGTCGCTGTATAAGCGGTAGTAATGCCGTTAAAATGGTCGGTGGGAATGGGAATTCCTCCCTTACCTTGATTACCAGCAATTACATAAAGAACATCATCAACTCGCGATGACCAATCAACACATTGAGTTAATAAAGCTTGACCATCTAATTTTGGTTCCTGTCGTTGATCTCTTTGCAAAGATTCCCCAAAACTAAAGTTAATGGCGCGGACATCACCGCTATTTTGTCGGGCAATATTTTGACTAGCAAGACATTCTTCCGGTTGTCCACCGCGTCGCAAAGAACCCACCGCACCCGAATATAATCTCGCTTTTGGGGCAACTCCGGGGATTTTTTTATCATCACTGACCATCATCGTTGCCACCATAGCGGCGTGATTATCTAGATAGGTGTTGGGTTTGGCAATTTGATCGCGAAAAAAAACACCAGCTAATTTATAGGGAGGCTGCCAAGCTGCCACTTTATCATAACCGAACTGAGCCGGTCGGCCGATTTCCACTTGACCGATGGCAATTTTTCGCCCTAATAAATTATAGGGTTCTGCCCGCAGGCGATCAGCATAAATTCCCTGTTCACCGATGGAATTAGAAAGAACTAGGGAAGGAAGCAGAATTATCGTTACTACTAACCCGACGACAAACCAAAACCCTCTTTTCATCATCAGCAATCCTGCGGCGATAAGGTGACACCAATCCATTCTAAGACAGAAATCTCAGAAAATACCCAAATCTCTTTTTTGGCTAGGTGGGATGGTAATAAAAAGCCAATGCCAAGATTAAATAGGTGGCTAGTAATAGGGTTCCATCTAACCAATTGGAACGACCGGTAAAGCTGATTAAATTAGTGACAACCACCGCTACAATTAAAGCCACCACGTTAAAGGGATTAAAATTTAAATCCATCGGTTGCTGCCAAAATTGACCGATAAAAACTAATAAAGGTGCTACGAATAAAGCCACCAATAAACTATCACCCATCGCCACGGAAACCGTTAGATCCATCTGATTTTTTAGGGCTAATTGGGTGACGGTAACTATTCCAGAAACATCGCTAATTAAAGGAATAAAAATTACCCCGATAAAGAGAGGAGTGAGATTAAATCCTTCCATCACCGATTCCACTACATTAACAAATAAATCCGACTCATAGGCTACAGCTACGGTGGAAGTAAGCAGCACAAGTAACCAAATCCAGACTTGAGCTTTTTCTTCCTCACTAACCTGATTGTCGGGGGTATTTTCGTTACTTAATCCCACTTCGTAAAGATAGCTATGGGTTCTCAGGGAAAATAATAAAGTTAACCCATAAACTATTAATAAAACCGTGGCGGTGACTAGGGAAAGACTGAGAATATCGGCAACTTCCACCACGTTAGAAGTATATATTACCAAAGTTGGTAAAGCGATCGCTATTACTGCTAAAGTCATAGAAGAACCATTTACCCGCGCTAAAATCGGTTTAAATTCCTGCTCTTTGTAGCGAATTCCTCCCGTGAGCATTCCCATGCCCATAAATAATAATAAATCGCTGAGAATACTACCGGTAATACTGGCTTGTACGATGTCCACTAAGCCTTTTTTTAGGGCAATTAAGGCAATAACTAAAGTGGTAGTATTGCCGAAGATAGCATTAACTAATCCTCCCAAAGTTGGCCCGGTAACTACGGCAACTTTTTCCACAGAGGTACTTAACCAAATTGACAGGGGAATGATCGATAAAGCGGCAGTGATAAAAATAGCTTGATCTCCCCAATTAAGACGACTAGCGACCACCGATAGGGGAATAAATAATAGGAAAGCAAAGGAGACAATTTTTCTTAAATTCATGGGTTATTAATGGCAATTTCTCCCACCATTCCCGCTTCGGCATGACCCGGAATAGTACAGATTAATTGATACTTACCGGTTTTGAGAGGAACTATTACCCATTCTGCTTGTGCATTAGGTTTTAATTCTAGTTCGTGAATCGCCCCTTTAATCTCCACCTTTCCCGCTTCAACTTTCTGCGTCCAACTAGCATCGGCGAAGTCTTTAGCGGTAAAATAATGTTTAGTGGGACTGGGATTATCGAGGATTAATTTGTATTTTTGCCCAGCAATAAAGTCTAATTGACTAGGAAAGAATTTTAATTCTCCTTGCCCAGAGCCTAGACTAATTTTAACTTCTAGAGGGGCGGATGCAGCGAAGGCGGGAAAAGTCACTAACCAACAACTAATTAAAACTATTACTACTGCCACAAATTTTTGATAGATATCCTGGACAGGGAAGTAGGGATTAGAATTCATTTTGCTCCTGCAGCTTATAGATAGAGAAAATCTGGCGGCTTTGACGATAATTTTAGAACAAGTGGCGATTCTTAGCGGATCTCTTCCCTTCCATTCCCTCAAAGTCCCTTGGCCACTGTTCAAACCTCGGGACTTCTAGCCACTGTCAGTTAAATCGACAAAATTAATCTAAGCTATCGGGAGAATGGGGATAAAGTTGTTCTGCTTCCGGACAATCTTCCGAGACATTAATATCAGGATTCGTCCGCGACACGGAGGCCAGTTTTCTGCTTACCGCACCGATACTTTCTAAACGCACCATTTCTTCCCAAGAACTAATCTCGTCTTCTTCTTCTGTTTCGTAGCGAATGGTGACGAGATCGCTTTCTAGATCGACAATACGAGCATTATCAATCCATCTTTGCTGATCGCGCAAGAAAATGCAGACTTCCTGACCATCCATACAGAATTGATAAATCTTGCGGTGTAACATAAATTGCTCCTAAACAGCTTCTTTTGTTGAATTAAACTAACGGGAAGTGACAAAATGCCAATCTCAGCAATAGCTCAAGAATTCCCGTGGGTAACACAAAAAGGAGAAAAATTCCGCTAGTAGTGGCAAGAATGGGAAAGGAAAGTCAGGTTTCCAGTTTGGGACTACGTTCTTCAAAGACATCGATTCGATTAATAGACGGCCTCGGCGATTCAGTAAAAAATCGCCCTTATAGAGTCATTGTTACATAAATTTTCACTTCCTGACAGTATCTGTAGATGGAATGGGGAAATGGGGAGATAGGGAAATTTCCACTAAAACCCTAAAAACCCAACACCTAAAAGCAATGCTGATTTAAAATAGCGATCATCTTTTCGGCCACCGCTGCTGTTTGTTCGAGCATGGCAAAATGACCACAATCGGATAACTCAATCACGTTGCTGCCAGTTTCAAACAAGGGATGAAAACTGGCCAGATGGTTAACGTACTTAACTTCCATAATCGTATCCTCTTTCCCCGCCAGAAAATAGACCGGCTGCGGGAGACGGGAGACAATCTGGGGTAAAAGATGAACTTCGCTGACGGTGGTGGTTTCCAAAAGTGACCCCAAGGCCGCCTGGTAATCGGCCCGGACAAAATCAATCACGCGCTGTTTGCCCCATTTTTTACTTAGGGTTTGCTTAACCATCATCCGCGAAAATAAAAGATCAATAAAGGGAACACTGGGCAACCAAGGCGGTCTTCTCTCTAAAATCTGTCTTCCGGCTTCCCGAAATCGCTCAAATTCCTCCTTTAGATAGATGCCACCGCCAGCATTCATACAGATTACCCCTTTAATACTTTCAGGACAGATATCCGCGGCCCATAAAGCAACACTACCACCGAGGGAATGACCGACTAACCAAGCATCATCGAGGTTTAAGCGGTTAAGAAGGGTAATAACGTCTTGGGAGTAGGATTCAAGGTTATAACTGCTAGGAGGACTGTTAGAGGTGATTTTTTGGGAGTCGCCAAAGCCCCGGAGATCATAAACTAGACAGGGATAATCCGGGGCGAGAATATCTACCAAAGGCTGCCAGTAGTGACGACTCAGCAGCCAACCGTGTATAAAGACTAAAACCGGTTTATCCCTTTGGGGCGAAAATAACTCGTAACTGTGGGATACTCCCGATATGTCGATGGTAGGCATATAATCAATCTCAACCTAAGTTAAACCGTTGATAGGGGTTACTAGGGAAACTTCTAGAGAAAAATCGGTGTATTTAGCCTTGTTTACAGAGCAGAATCAGGGAAGCTTAGGATATTCCCTGATAGCTGATCAATCAATGCTATGGACAATTTCAAAAGCTTCTACTTTAAGTATAAAACACTGGGGATACCTCCCTAAAATAGGATGACAACCCTAGACTAGGATTTATCTATGAAATGCGATCGCTTTTTAACTCTTGCCCTCGTCTTCAGTCTGGGATTAGTTTTTCCCCCCTCTTTACCCGCTCAAAATCCCCCCGCTACCACCTTTCAACCGGGTCCTTGGCAGCCTGTCGCTAGGGTGAATATGAGTCGTCCCGTGGAGATTAAAATCATCAATCAAACCGATATTGACCTCAATTATGACCTATCGGCCAATATTGATTCCTCTCCCCAATTATTATCTCCCGGTACGGAGACAACCCTAAAAGGTTTCGTAATTCCAGCATATATTCTGATTAATCGGGCTAATGCGGCCGCAGATCCCTATTCTTCTAGTTTAATCTATGCCGTAGAAGTTAATAAAGATAATTTAGTCACGATTACTGTCACCAAAGTTCCGGGGAGTACCCCCGGTTATACCACCTTTAACCTCAATCAACAGGGTGCTATTTATATTTACTAGCTCTAGCTGAGGGCGATCAGACCGCAATTATATTATCGCGATCGAGATTTATTTGAGATCGATCGACAATTGTAACGTTTTAGTCAATTGACGGTAATTTCCGCCCCAGGGAGGTTAAGTTAATAGGGATATAACTCCCAAATTAGCCTACAAAAGGTTCAAAAATCTCCTACAAACCTAGCGAGGACAAGCATGAATACAATCACTAATTTTTTAGCTAGTGCTATTGTCGGTGGTTGGATTATGACTATGGCAGTTTTTGCTATTCAAAATATCCAACCAGTTTCTTTAAAGTTTCTACAATTTGAGTCAATTAAAGTACCCATCGGCATTTTATTGGCTTTTTCTTTGGGAATAGGATTTTTTATCGCCGCAATTATTCCCGCTTTTTTTAGAAAGTCGAAAAAATCTCCTCGCAGTCGCTTTTCTTACCCACAATCGGAGTTAGACGAGTTTGATTTTTAAATAGTCTTTTGACTGGCTAATTTATCACCAGCATCCCAGCTACATCTCAATTGAGGAGAAACATCTATATTAGATTTTCAGACCAGACGATAGGCCCCTACCATGGATGCAGTAATATTATTGTAGGGGCTAATTGCATTTTGTACTTTAAACAACATTATAATTTTTGATAGCTGTTAGGACTCTTTGATGAATAGAAGCAAATAAACTTCCTTGACATAAAGAAAAGAATTTATTTTCAGTAATTAGATTGAGACAATTTAAAATACGTTTTTCCCAGTCCTGTTGATTGTAAGTATCTTTTCCCCAAGCACTGAATAATTCCTTCTCACTAATACCTCCTAATTTGTGAGATAATCGATTTCTAAGATTACGCAATTCTTCAGAACCCCAAGCTTTTAAATCCTTAAAGTTTGCTTGGGGAGAAGTGAGAGCAATATACTTCTCTATTAATCTCTGTTGAGTGCGACTATCTAGCTTAATTTCAGGAATAGGATTGCCATTATTAACAAAAAGTTCTTTAAGAGCAGGATATTTATTCGACACAGATGATTCCAAAGATGAATAAGTATATTCAGAATTAACCATATAGTCTTTAAATTCATGTTTTAAACACTCATAAATTAAGCCTTCTACCGCTCGGAAACTATGAAGCATAGCCTCGGTTGTATTTTTTTGTTTTAGTCTAACTACTGCGGTATAAGCTTGTTCATAGGCCATCCACCAATATTGTTGATGCTGCTCTTTTTGTTGATTATTGAAACTAAAAGAAGCGGACTGAAAAAAATCTTCAAATTGTCCTTGATTCCAGCTTACTCCAGATTTAATTAGAGCATAAGTTTCTTTCCATTTTTGTTTATTTTGTTCATAGTAAGGTTTAACTAAGTTCTGAAGACCAGCATAATCATAGCGTTCTAATAATTGTAGGGCTTGTTGTCGAGTGCGATCCCAAAGATAGTTAGTCCCTAAAAAAGTCCCTGTGTAATCTGAAGAAATGCCCTTTTGATTGTCATGAGGAGTGGGAATAAATTCATAGAATTTAATATCGTTTCCATAAAGACTCAATCCCGAAATTCTCGAAGCTTCTGAAGCTTGCCCTACCCCACCTTTTAAGCACAATAAAATGGGTTGATCGGGTTGAGGTTCTATATTTTCTTTCCATACTTGTTGCCACCAACGGAACATTTTCTCGAAGTTAGAAGGGTTTTCATCATTTCTACCTATATAGAGAATATTTACTACCAAATCAGAATTTAATTTATTTAGCCAATACTTGATTAATTCTCCTGAGTAAAGAGTATCTTTTTCTCTTTCTTTTACTGTTTCATTTTGATCAGTTACTACTAAATAAACTTTTTCGAGATCATTGATTTTATCTTCCAAAAGCTTACCCAGAATGACTGGTTTTACTCGATCGCCATAATATTCAACATTTTCCCAAAGGTATTGGGATATTTCTCGAAAAGATGATTTTTCGGTCAGAGCTAAATCAGACACCACTTCTATCTGTTCTCCGAGAATATCACCTTTCATACGATCATCACCAATATTATACCAGTCACCAGTGGTGACTTGAAACATTAAATCTCTGGTTCCGATCGTTGCAACTAAAATTGATTTCATGAGATTATAAAGGGAATATTTGAGCAAAATTTTGAGGACTTGTATTACTTCTTAATTGTTTGATAAACTCTTGACGAGGATTCAGATTAGCACCAAATACAGTAACTATCTGACAGCTAAAATGATCATCATCTCCTACATTCGCAATCCAGACTGGAGATGGTTTAGTGTCTTCCTTTTTAATACCTACTTTGCCACAAAGGTCTGGATTATAGTTACCGTTAGGGTTAAATTCTGGAGAATGAAGAACTTTTAACGCATAAACTTTATTACTACTATTTTCACCCTTACAAACCAAAATTTTACAATTACTATCCGCTACATCATTCCAAAAATTTTGGGATACTTGACCCACTGTTCTAAGATTATTAGTATCGATGTCAGCACCGACAACTTGCCCTAGAGAGTTATAAAAATCTCTTAAACGAGCTTGAAATTGTCTTTGCACAAGCTGAATACTGTTGGGAGTTTCCCAAAATTCTTCATCGTTATTAATATAAATCGTACAACCGCGAATTTGGGGATTACTGCTTCTTTTGTATTTCGGTCGTCTTGCACCTTGACCTATACCACCCATATTTACAATGAACCAAAGTAAATGTTTGTACAATTTTTTTAGAGAATTTGTAAGGATTCAGGTCATACACGCTGAAAGCCTTAATTTTCGTGCTTATTGAGAATAAAACTGTTAGTTTAGCGAGTTCTGAGATTTTAGAAGCCGCTCTGTGACTGCATTTGAGACACCTGAATCCTTACGAGAATTTATTTGACTTGTCGGTGTCTCGGTCGATAGAGATAAAATTACACTACCATATTGCTCATTCTTGGAATGACTAGGAGTTTCAGTAGTATTAACTTTGAGATAACCGTATTTTCTAGGGTTGATACTCCCAAATAATTTAGCTTCAATCTCTTGAACTTCGTTAATAGGTAAAACTCCAGATGCAAAAACACGAAACCAGTATCGCATCATCGATTTAAAAGCCACAGGACGAACTTCGGATTGAGGTCTAGGTTTACCCTTCTCAAATTTTTGATAACCATGAATTAATTGACCTTCTAGCTCAAAATCCAATCGATAAAATTCCGATTCTAATCTTGGGCTTTTTCCAGATAAGATCAATTGTCCATAACCTGTATTGACTTGTGAACCTATGCCAAGCTGTAAACCTTTTTTCAGCCATTGTTTTACCTTTTCAAGTATCTTTTCATCTTGACAGTTACTAGCTAGACGTAAACGTAAACCAATTAAAAAAGTTGGTTCTTTGAGAGAGAAAAAAGGATTAAGGTTAGGAGAATATTCTAGAGAATCATCTTTCCATGACCAAATATTATTAGCCATGTCCATTTCTAACCCCCCGTTTTTAGAAGGTAAAGGATAGGCATCAAAAAAGACAACTTTACCCGTTTTATTTTTTTTCTCTTTGGCGTTTATATCACCAAAATAGGGGGCGATTTCTTTTTCCGCGTCTTTCCATTCCAGATTATTTTCCGCCATGATTTCTCGGATGGCTTGGTTTCTGGCAACACCGCGCAATGTACTGGATGGAATATAGGGCATTCCGAGGGCATCAAAGGCAGGTAAAAGAATACTTTCCGGTCCGCGATGACCACCGACACGAATACGCCAAGTGGATTTGACTTGAAAAGCGATTCCGTCTTTCGCTAACAGTTGGGTAAGTTGATTGAGTTGCTCAAGACGCTGAGTATAGTTAGCATTTTCTTGGGCTGTTTGCAGAATTTGGGTTTTAGTCGCATCTTTGTGTGGATAGTCGGCAGCACGCATCCAACGGAGATATTCGACAAAACTGGCTGATTGGTCGGGTTGAGGTTCGTTTTCGGGGTCTAACCACGGTGAGGGTGGAGGAGGATTGTTATTGCCGCCACCGCCGTTATTATTGCCGCCGCCACTCCTAGGAGGCTGTCTGGAGGGTTGGTTGTTATTTGTGGGTTTTATAGCTTGATTTTTTAGGGTGGGTTTTTGAGGGCGATTAGGACGTTGTAAGGGGCTATGGGACATAATAATTATAATTTCCTTTCTAGTTCAATGAATTATAAAAACTGTGGTGACAATTTACCTGAGTTAGTCCCCACTTTCCACATCGGAATAGATGGCATTAGCCCAGAAGCTAAATTCTTGGGCGATTTCCAAGCCTAAACCCGTTAGTCCTAGATAATCATCAGTGGAAAGTTTTTTTAATGTGTCTAATCCTTGTGGGTTGGCTATATTCCGGTTGTTCGAGATTTCTTCAAGACACTCAAAGTATATTTTAACAACTTCTCGCTTACCTTCTTTGTCTTTACTAATAGCAGTTTCTTCGGCTTTTAGTCGCATCATTCCCCAAGTAGAAAGATAGGTATAAAGTTCAATAGCTTGATTTTTTTGTTCTTTGCGGCGACTATTATCAGCAGTATCTGAGGACAATTTTTGCAAGGCAGTGAATACGGGATTGCTAATCGTTCTAGGGTCGAATGTCATGGTTATTTTGGCTCCAAAAGTTAAAAAATATTACCTGACCAAAGGGTATCAAGAGAGATAACAATATCGGGAAATGCAGCAGCAGATAAGGTTCCTGTACTAAATTTTTCTTGATATTGATAATCAGAATTTATCGGTTGACGGAAAACATAAATCTCTCGATTTTTGATGGCAACTACCCAATATTCTGCAATACCAGCTTGGGCATAGATGTGTTTTTTTTCGGTTAAGTCTTTACTGAGAGTTGAGTCAGAAATTTCGATTAACCAAAAAATTTCATCGGCATAGGGATGATGATCTCGATAGCGAGAACGAGGGGGAAAAACTACAGCGATATCGGGTTCAGGTTCTGAGTTTTCTAAGGTAATGGGTCCAACTTCTCTTACCCATGCTTTATCCTTGAGACGTTGACGGAGAAAGTTGGCTAATCCTTCTCCACTGTCTTTATGTAAAGGTCCTTCTGGACTCATTTCGAGAATATCTCCATTCAGTAATTCTACACGCCGATCGATTAAAATTCCCGCCGCAATCATGCGATGATAATCGACCACTGACCATTTAGCTAAGGCAAGATTAGCTGTCATAAATTACCTCTACCATTGTTGCACAAAACCACGTCCTAAACTTTCCTGTCCGCCGATTTGTAGAATGTCATTATCTGCTAATAACTGTTTAAAATCAGCTTGGGATTGTTGTCTGGTTCCATTAGCTTGAGAGGTAATACCCCAAGGAAAATACATTAAGGTGTCGGGGGGAATAGCTTCTTCATAACGAAATCCTCCATCGACGGATTTATGCTCATCTAATTTAATTTTAACTTGTCTCCATAAACTCATTTGAATTAGAGTCGTGCAATGCTGATCGGGTAATACTAAGACTTTATTAATGCCACTGCTGACAGAGTTTTTGGGAATAAAACTTTGCCAATTTGACCAGTCTTTTAGATCATCGACCTTGAGAATGGCATCCTTGAGATAAACGTTGGTGTTGGCCTTTTTAAAACTACAGCTATATTCGGGGGGAATTGTCAGACTAGGATTAGTTAATCTTGTCCAACGACGAAGAAGTAAAGGAGAAGTGATCCAGACGACACCGTGACTAAGGGAAGGGACGGGCAACCAGAGAATCGAACCATCTCCTATCCAGATGTCTCCCTGTTCCAAGTTTTCTGCACCTTTATCGATTTCATTACCGAATAACTTAAATTTTAGGTTTTCTTCGGTAGCTAAAGAACGGATTTTCCCGCGAATTGTACTGGAGGGAATATAGGGTAAAGTGGTATGGGATTCACGAGCAATACCCACTAGATTCCCCTCTTGAGTGGTTCCTCCGGTATGTAGGGGAGAAAGTAGATAAAAGTGGATTAAGTTCATGATTAATTATTCTCCTTTATAGTTGATCCAAAGTAATTCTGAGTAGCCTAATTTACCCCTATTCGCTTGTCCAAAAACAGCGATCAAATTTGATCCAAAGTAATTCCGAGTAGCCTAATTTGCGCCAGCGTTGGTGATATTCGGGACTATCGGGCTGCTCTTGAAATAGGCGATCGGGTTGATTTAAATAGTATTGACTACCGGCGGGGGCCGCGAAGACTTGGGGGGCGGGAATGCTAGTATTTTCTTTTGATTGAATGCGGCAACTGATCGGGATAGCTCGATCGGTTGCGACACTGACTAGATTGCCCGGTTTCTGATTACTATTAACAGTATGGGCGAGTTTCCATTCCCAGGGCCAAGAGCGACAAATGGCTTGATTATTATCGTGACGGCGTTCAAAAATACCGGGGGTAACGAGATAGGCGATCGCTTTATTTATTTGTTTAAAGTTCTCCTCGGATTGTTGTTTTAATTCTTGCCATTGTTGACCTAAATCATCACATTTTTCCAGTATAACTCGGTGTCCTTCTCCTCCTAACCGCAAAGTTGTGGGAGTGGGAATATTAACATCAATTCCGATCGCTATACTCCAACCGGGTAGCATTCGGATCGCTTTTTCCACAAAGTATCCATCGGCATCTTCTACCTGTTTACTTCCCGGTTTCATGGCATTATGGGAACGAATTTCTTCTTGCCAGGGTTTATCTTCTCCTTTGTGTTTTACTAACCATTGGCAAGGGTCGATCGCTCCTGTGTTTAAATAATCGAGAATAACTTTAAAAGGTAGATACTGACGATATTTACCTTCTTTCTCTTCTTCCGCTTCATTTTCTCGATTTTGGCAATTTTTGTTAGGTTTAGCCTTAGCTAAGGGGGCAGGTTTCGATCGATCCCAAAATATATGCTTTTCTGAAATCGTTAAATTATCACTCCAAGAAATAGGAATTAATGGGTCAGAATTGGCGAATCCTAAAGGACGGGGTAGATATAAAGTATCTCCAGCAAAAGATAGGAATGGACCGGTGATTTTAAAATAACTATTTTTAGAGCGATCTAGTAAAGCACTTAAAGCACCGGCGATCGTGTGACCGTTGGGGGGAAATGTACTTCCGGCCCAGGCTCTTTCTCCTGGACTAAAGGGTTTGGCATCGCGTAGGAGAAGAACATCTAGGGGAGTGATTGTGTACCAATACATTAAATGGAACCTCCGATCTTAATCTCTCTTTTTCGAGTCATAAAAGCCGCTAGTTTCATCCAGCTACGCACGGCTTCGTTAAGATCATTAGGATCATTTTCCGTGGTTAACCAAAGATGTTTGAGAAAGTTGCTTAGGTCTTTTTGAAAAGCTTCTCTGTTCTCTGTTGTTAGATTTTCCCGACGGCTAGAGAACGCCTTGACCCAAACCTCGATCGCTTCTATCATTGGTATAGGATGCTGTTGCCAAAGGCCGGCCACTGCCTCGAATAAACTGGCATCGGAATTACCGGCGAGAAGTTGTTGCCATTGATAAAAAACATCAAACTTAGCCGTAGATTTTAGGATGTTTCCGTTGCCGTAGAGAACGCGCACTTGTACAGCATCTTTTTTGACTTTTTTGCCGTCGAAGTCTTTATAGGCGTGTTCCTTGGCTTTTTTCTCGGCTTCCCAGAGATTTTCTAGGGCGATAGCAAGGGGTACGGAATGATGAGCGATGACAATACCGAAACTGATAGTCGCCCGTTTTCCCATGGTAAATAGGGGACGTTTGGCGAGATTTTCGGCAGGTTTTTCGCCTTCCCATTGCCAATAGTCACCGGCGTTATTAAATTCCCCATGGGGGTCTTTTTTTCCCTTAAAACATTGCCGGATATCCCATAACCATTTGTCCCATTCCCAGAGATTAGTATAGGCGAGAACATCATCACCGCCACCATAGATTAAGCGTCCTGCATAGCGTTGTTCGGTGAGGTAGGGAACGAGTTGATTAGAGAAGTCTAAAAGGGCGCGACTGAGGGCGCTATGGGTAGATGGTCCCATGCGTTTATTGAGGGTGACAAAATCGCCAAAAGCTTTTTGTACTTCTTTTTCTAGGGTATCGGTTTCGGTCGGGGGATGATCGGCGTATTGATGAAGTGACTTAGCGATATATTCTCGATAGGGTTTCATTTCTTGGCCTTTTAACCATTCCCCCATTCCGTCACCGTCTCCTCTGGCGATAACATACCAATCAGCCGGGTTATTGTGGGGATAGTTTTGGTCAATTAATTGGCTTAATTGATGGCGATAATTAGCCATTTCTTCATCGGTAATCTCTAGTTCTTCTACTAACCATCCCGCATTGAGAAATCGAGGGTGATAACGTTTATATTTCGGTTCGATCTGATCGTCAATGTAGGGGATTCCCCAGGGTTGGGTAAGTGCCGGGGGAATCTTTTTCCCGTCTTCTCTTAACTTACGCGAGATGGTGCGACAAGCATGATGGAAATGGTCGATATCACCGCCTGTTTTGAGATAACCGGCGACTCCGACGGTTAAATCGGGATAAGCGGCATATAGACGCTTTTGGTCGGTATTTTTGAAGAGTTTTGGCAGGATTAGGTGTAATCCGCGTTTAACGGTTTCGGTGGCGTTGAGTTGTTCGATCCCATCGAATAATCCGGCCTCTCGTTTCCAGTATTCTTTGCTTGCTTTTTCGTTAATCCAATCATTGTTACCATCGGGATGGACGACGGGGCCAAGTCCAGAAATGGTGGAACGGGGGCCGAAAGCGGTGGGAATCTGCCAATCGCGGGCGTTTTTGACAGCAGCAAGGGCAGAACGGTTTTGATCGAAAGCACTACTCCACCAAGAACCAACATTAGAACTAAAGGGATGTTTTTTCCATTTCTCAAGGCGTAGTTTTCCAGCTTTTTGCAGAAATTCCTGCTCTTTTTCTAAGAATAGAGCTTTTTTATCGTAGAGATTATAAAGTTCGTTTTGTTTGTCTCGCCAGCTTTGCGCTTTTTCTGGGTCTTCGGCTTGATTTTCGGCACTATTTTCGTTTTCTTGATAAATTTCGCTACTGGTGAGGAGTTGGTCTTCTCTACCGATGGGGACTCCCACATAATAGGTTTGCCATTGGGCATTTAACCAACTGTCCCAGGTACGACTATTTTCTTTTAATTTGGGCATCCAGTGACGTTCTCCCAATTCCTCGAAAACTTGCCGACTAATTTCTTTCCATTGTTTTAATAAACTAGATTTAGCGGTTTGCATAGCCGCTGCCACCTTATCTTTGGGCAAGACGAGGATAATAATGTTGGGAAATCCGGCGGTTAGTAATTGTCGATCGCTGGGTGGGTCGATCCAGGGTTTAAAATTGGGATATTTCTCTAGTAACCATCGATCGATTAAGGGTTGTGCGTAGAGAGAGGGATAGATAAAACTATCGGGGCCGTATTGTTGGGCCAGTTGCCAGCAGACTTGAGCAGATAAATAGTGCAGAATCCAAGAACCTGCCCAAAAATCGCGCATTTTGCGGCTGGCTTTGATTAGTTCTTGCACAGGGGAAAAGGTGAAACTAACGAGATAAGCGTGGGATAATTGTTTCCCAGTCGGCCATTTATTGACCACATCCTCGGACGTGAGATCATATCCCGCTAGGGACCCGGCGATGGCCGCCGTTAAACTGGCATGACTCCAGATCGATCCGTCCGGTATTCTGGTTTCAGCGGGCATTAAAAGCAGATTTTCGTCATCGAGTAATTTCGTCGCCGCTTGGGGAAGACAGCGCCATAACCACCAAAATAGTTCTTTAGCTTCGTTTTCTGAGATTCCTGTGCGTAATCTGGCGGGAATTTGGTTAAATAGTTGGTTTTCCTGTTCTTTTAAGTAATCTGTGCGGTTAGAAGCGATTTTCTTATGGGTTGTGTCGGCTAATTTGAGATTTAAAGGTTCTCCGGAGAGGAGGTGACGCAATTCTAGACCTGTTTCTCGATCGTAGTTAACGAATTGGGTTAAACTACCGATCGCCGATCGATCGCTGGCTGAGGTGATATAGTCAGCTAGTTTGATTTGTTTGAGAATTTTTTTAGTCGATTCTTCGGGGTTATGTTTTCCCCACAACTTCATTACTTCTAAATCTCTCCAGAAGCTGTTATCACCGCGTCCTGAGTTGCTATGTAGGGCTTTGAAGACGGGATCGTGTAGTAGTCCCCAGATTTTCGCTTGCCAGTATCCTAGGGCCATAAACGCCTCAACTCCTTGCTGACCGATGTTCTCAGTATATCAATATGCCTTAGGAACCTCTAGAGATAACACGATATTTTGAAGATTTTTCTAAAAAGCTTCAAAAGCTTATCCTGTCTAAGTTTCTGGTGGTATGAATTTTTTACTATGATTATCGTCTGTTGGGGGAGAATATCGATCGACCAACATTTGCGCCGATCGCCGGTGTTTTTCCGCCATTTCTGGGGGAGAGAGAATCTGGGCCTGTTCGAGATAGCGCTGTACCCACCAGAGAAATTCTTCCAGGGAACGGGACGGGAGAGCGATGTGGTAATCGATCGAGTTAAGGATTTTCGTCTGCGGGTCGATCTGGGGATTTGTCAACTGCTGCCGGGGGTGACGTGCTTCTCCCTCCCGGATAAAGTAACTCACAGGATGAAAAAAGCGAACTTTAACGGTAATTAGGGTTAATTGTGCCGCTAATTCCAATTTTTGCGCTGCTAAATCCCCCAAATTCAAGCCCCAGCCATTTTTAATCAGTTTGTGGGCATTATTGAGGCTGTGGCGCTGTTCTTCGAGGGAGCGAGAGGGTTCTGGGAGGATTCGACAATGACCGGCGAAACGATTGAGGCGGCCGATGGCCAGACAGCCATCGGGATAGGTTTCATAGAGGAGATACCAGCCAATGTCACGGTAAATTAGCTGGAGGGGATAGATCGGGAAGGGCCCGGTAAATTTCTTTTGATAGGGATCGATCGGTCGGGCGATCTCGATTACCTCTCCCCGGACAATGGCCTGTTCTAGGGTGTCGATTTTCTCGTATAAAGTTTGGCGATATTTTCCCCGTTCCATCATCTCTTCCGGATCGGTATAGTTGATCGAGCGATCGAGTTGTTCCCAGACGGGATAGAGAAAGTCAGCCCGGGAGCCGAGTGTAAACCCTTGAAGACGGCGATCGAGTTGGTGATAGACCTGACGGATTCTCGGATCACCCTGATAGAGGGCCCGGGAGCGGAGTGCATCAAAGGCGATTTTAAGTTCGTCGGGACTCATAACGCCGGTGCCGAGATAATACCCCCAGCGATAGATGTGGCGATCGAGAATTTTGTAATCCCGTAGGGTCGTTATGTCTTTTCTCAGGGTGGCAATGGAGGGATATTCCGCGGGCCAACCGAGGGCGAGGGTGGCGGCGAGTTCTCTCACCCGTTCCTGTACTTCTGTTAATGCGTTGTGATCTTTCCCCGAATGGTAATTTTCCGAGGGATCGAGGGTTTGATAACCGACTCCGGGGTGTCGGACGAGGGTGGCGATCAGGAGCATAAGTCGCTGGAACTCGCGACTATCTCGTTCACGCAGTGTTCTTTCCCTAGGGGATTTGGGGGGCTGAGTCATACAGATGCAATCGGTTCAGTCAAGGGGAAAGCCAATATCAATTTACTTCACCCCGATGGCTAGAAAATCCGATCAGGACTGGAAAAATTAGCCGCTCGATCGAGGGGTTAAATTATTGGCTTTTTAGGGTATTTACGAGATATTTAGGGCTATCGTGGTAGGGAGTGCGGCTCTCTATCTAGGAAAAAAAGGTTATGTATATATCCAAAAGGAATGCTTTCATTCGGAATTGTGCGGTATCGGGCGTTAATGGAACAATTACGCTGGTTATCCTCTTAATCGCACCTTTAGGACTACTGGCAGTGATTGTGAACACGGCCCTGATCACGCTTTCCACATTTATTGTAGTTTCTCTCGGCGATCGAGTGGTGATCTGGCTCTGGCGAGATCGATTACCAGATAGTATGAGAGAAACATACAGATTCACCCATCGAGAAGCCAATCGCTCGATCGAAAGAAGACGGGACGAGTGAGGGAGGTATCCAGATGAGATGTCTGTATGTTTCCCAACAGGGTTGTTATGTGTCTGTCAAGGGGGAAAACCTTCTGGTTAAACGAGAAGGGCAGGTTCTGGGGTCGGTACAATTACCTCTGGTGGAACAGGTTTTAATTTTTGGCAAGTCTCAAATGACGACGGAGGCGATCCGCGCTTGTTTAAGGAAAAATATCCCGATCGTTTATCTGTCACGCATGGGTTATTGTTACGGGCGCTCGATCTCGATCGATCGGGGTTATCGTTATCTAAGTCGTTATCAGCAGCAGTTGAGCGCGAGCGATCGATTAATAGTAGCTAGGGCGATCGTGGGGGCGAAATTAAAAAATAGTCGGGTTATTTTGCTCCGACAACAGAGGAAAAGGGGAACGGATAATATGGCTCGATCGATTCAAAGTATCGAGTATTTGATCGAACAGTCGGCCCAGGCCCAGAGTATCGATCGTCTGATCGGTTTTGAGGGAGCGGCAGCTCACAGTTATTTTTCGGCGTTGGGAGACTGTTTAATCAATCCTGATTTCACCTTTTTAGGTCGTTCCCGTCGCCCCCCGGGTAATCCGGTCAATGGGATTTTGAGTTTCGGTTATCAGGTACTATGGAACCATTTGCTGGCTTTAATCGAGCTGCAAGGACTCGATCCCTATGATGCTTGTTTGCATCAAAGTTCGGAACGTCACGCTGCCTTAGCTTCCGATTTAATCGAGGAATTTCGCGCACCGATTATCGATTCTTTGATGTTGTATCTTGTTAATCGAAGTGTGATCAGTGTTCTAGAAGATTTTGATTATCGAAATGGGGGCTGTTATTTAAATAGTTCCGGGCGAAAAAAAATGTTAAGAGCTTTTGTTCAGCAAATGGAAGAAGAAGTACAATCCGGCGAAGAGGAAAAACAACCGCGCTGGGATTTGTTATACCAACAGGTTAAACGCTTTAAATCCTTTGTTTATTCCCCCGGTAATGGGTATCAGCCTCATTTGATCCGCTAATCATGTTATTTTACGTTATTGCCTATGATATTCCCTGCGATAAAAGGCGTAAAAAAGTGGCTGATTTGCTGGAAGGATACGGCCAACGGGTTCAGTATTCAGTTTTCGAGTGTGTTTTAAGCAAATCTCTATACAATCAGTTAAGAGAACGCCTGCAAAAGCAAATCAAAGAAAACGAGGATAGTATTCGATTTTACCCCATCTCTGGCCATACTTTAGCACAAATAGAGACTTTAGGCGGTGTCCCGCTAACTAAACCGCCAAGTTCTACGATCATCTGATTCGGTATCATCGACTAGCGACGGATAGGGCTGGGAGCAGATAACCTCGATTTCTGGTAAAATCCCTCGATCTACCACAGGATAAGAATTTTGGGGTTTATGGGGTTGACGGTGCGACCGTATCTAGCTATAATTAAACTATCGGTCGCAACTGGCTTTGTGAATCTCAATCCTGTTCGGACGTTTGCCCACCGGCTCCCTCTACTCGCTAGAGAAATTAATTGAATGGAAACAATTGAGTACCGTGCCAATGATATACCCGGCGACTCCCTCTACTCGCTAGAGAAATTAATTGAATGGAAACACCTGACGCTTTTAAGTATCCCTAAAAGAGGGGTATCCCTCTACTCGCTAGAGAAATTAATTGAATGGAAACTCCTCAGCATACTCGGAAAGATTTTCCTCAAACCATCCCTCTACTCGCTAGAGAAATTAATTGAATGGAAACTCCATAGCTTTTATTGCCCCTTCGATTGGTTCCTGACCCTCTACTCGCTAGAGAAATTAATTGAATGGAAACTTTAGGGAAAAGACTATTATCATATAATAGTAGTTTCCCTCTACTCGCTAGAGAAATTAATTGAATGGAAACAGCTATTGCAAATATCACACAGCAAATAGCTGAAACCCCCTCTACTCGCTAGAGAAATTAATTGAATGGAAACCAATGTGGGAGTTTAGCCAAATTTTCTTAAATTTTTCCCTCTACTCGCTAGAGAAATTAATTGAATGGAAACAATCTTAGCTTTGTTACGATTGTCTTTTGTAATTTTAAGTCCCTCTACTCGCTAGAGAAATTAATTGAATGGAAACTTGCAACTGCTTTTGCTCCTCTAGGTGGTTGTCTTTCCCTCTACTCGCTAGAGAAATTAATTGAATGGAAACTAAAATCGTCCGTAGGTTCGTTAGAAGGGATTTCGTCCCTCTACTCGCTAGAGAAATTAATTGAATGGAAACTCATTAGAAGGAATCTCGTAGTAGCGTCCGCCACAATCCCTCTACTCGCTAGAGAAATTAATTGAATGGAAACATGACTGGTATTCATTTAATACAAGGAAAACCTGCACTAACCCTCTACTCGCTAGAGAAATTAATTGAATGGAAACTTTTGTATTTGCTTGCCAGTCACGTTCATTTTCATACGCCCTCTACTCGCTAGAGAAATTAATTGAATGGAAACATTGCAGGCTACTGCCGTGAGTGGAATTGTCTCTACCCTCTACTCGCTAGAGAAATTAATTGAATGGAAACTTAAAGCCTGACCTGGAACTGCTTTGTACAATAAAGGCCCTCTACTCGCTAGAGAAATTAATTGAATGGAAACAATACTATGATGACCGTTGCGGCTTAAAGCGTCTAAATACCCTCTACTCGCTAGAGAAATTAATTGAATGGAAACAGTATTTAGACATTGATCCGCCTAAACAAGGGGAAATTTCCCTCTACTCGCTAGAGAAATTAATTGAATGGAAACGTGAACTAATACAACTTGACAGTTACCTGTTATCCTCCCTCTACTCGCTAGAGAAATTAATTGAATGGAAACCAAACAGCCGATTGATTTTACTGTTTTTGAAACGATCCCTCTACTCGCTAGAGAAATTAATTGAATGGAAACGAAATTAATCTGCAAGCTTCCGGAATTAACGGCAAAACCCTCTACTCGCTAGAGAAATTAATTGAATGGAAACTATCATTCTCTGAAAATTGACTGAAGCCATTAAAATACCCTCTACTCGCTAGAGAAATTAATTGAATGGAAACCAACTTCAAGCAATCTTGCTTCCATTGGTAGTAAAATTCCCTCTACTCGCTAGAGAAATTAATTGAATGGAAACGCTTTAGGCAACCGAGGAAACCCCGCCGCAATCAGCAAGCCCTCTACTCGCTAGAGAAATTAATTGAATGGAAACAACATCCAAAAATGAATCTGAGCATGAGTAGGCAAGGCCCCTCTACTCGCTAGAGAAATTAATTGAATGGAAACAAGCTAGTGAAACTGCTTAAGTTAATATTTGCCAATGGAACCCTCTACTCGCTAGAGAAATTAATTGAATGGAAACCCTATTTTTTGGGATGATAAAGAGCGGCTATACCGAGCCCTCTACTCGCTAGAGAAATTAATTGAATGGAAACGGTTAGTCGGATTGTTCCCGAAGCTTGAATATCTGGAGCCCTCTACTCGCTAGAGAAATTAATTGAATGGAAACCCAAAGAGCTGCATAGCGAGATATTTGTCATTGGTCCCTCTACTCGCTAGAGAAATTAATTGAATGGAAACTCCAGATCGCACGATTCGGTATTGGCAAGCGCAAGGAATCCCTCTACTCGCTAGAGAAATTAATTGAATGGAAACAAATTTGTCAGTCGACATGGCACTGTTGGACTGATGCCCCCTCTACTCGCTAGAGAAATTAATTGAATGGAAACCCTAAGCTACAGCTACTTTTTGCTTAAATTCTCCAACCCTCTACTCGCTAGAGAAATTAATTGAATGGAAACAAATATAATCCCCAGAATTACTAAAAACACTCTCTGATTCACCCTCTACTCGCTAGAGAAATTAATTGAATGGAAACTTTCGCTGTAATAATGCTACCTGATCATTAATCAACCCTCTACTCGCTAGAGAAATTAATTGAATGGAAACAGAAAAAGTAGAGCAATTGTATTTTTTTTCTTAAAACCCTCTACTCGCTAGAGAAATTAATTGAATGGAAACGTAAGAATTGACGTTGGCTCCAGCCTTAATTCTGGCCCCTCTACTCGCTAGAGAAATTAATTGAATGGAAACTATCAGGGTCTTCACTGTAAAACCAATCTGTTAAATCCCCTCTACTCGCTAGAGAAATTAATTGAATGGAAACTTGGACAATTCTTCGTTTAATTCTAGATATATGCTTTCCCTCTACTCGCTAGAGAAATTAATTGAATGGAAACGAACTGTTTCCCATTGATAACTTCAATCATGGTTTAACCCTCTACTCGCTAGAGAAATTAATTGAATGGAAACTTTTCGGCTAATTTTTTACTGCACTTGTAGCGATAACTCTCTACTAGCGCTTAGACATTAGCTGAATCTCAACAGACGATTTAAATGCGCGGGCAGCTTATCCTATATGGTAATGTTTAATTATATTCCCACAAAAGTTGCTTATGTCCTTACCTGAACTCCCTCTTCATCTTCAATTAACCCAAATGGTTTCGGGTTATTGGCTATCTCAGGCCATCTATGCTGCGGCTAAATTAAGTCTAGCCGAGCATTTAAGCAAAGGAGCGAAATCTTGTCAAGAATTGGCCTCCCTAACTGAGACTAATCCTGCTGCTTTATACCGACTGATGCGAGCATTAGCTAGTGTAGGAATTTTTCAAGAGACTGAATCTCAACAGTTTATACTAACTCCCTTAGCCGAACATTTATCTAGTGACCATCCCCGGTCAGTAAAAGCGACAGCAATTATGTTAGGAGAAGCCCCCCATTATCAAGCCTGGGGAAATGTGTTACATAGTATTAAAACGGGACAACCATCTTTTGATGATGTCTTTGGGATGGGAGTCTTTGAATATTTTCAAACCCATCCGCTAGATGCCGAGATTTTTGAACAGTCGATGAATAGTTTTTCTTTTTCGGAGGAGAAGGCTATTTTAGCTGTGTATGATTTCTCGGAATTTCAAACCCTAGTAGATGTAGGTGGGGGATACGGTGAGATGTTGGGGACAATCCTAGAGCAATATCCCCACCTCAAAGGAATTCTTTTTGATGAAGAATATGTAATTTCCCATTGTCAACCCACTTTAGAAAAACACGGGATTCTCCATCGTTGTCAAACCGTTGGCGGTAATTTTTTTGAATCCGTACCATCGGGAGGAGATGGCTATTTATTAAAACATATTATTCATGATTGGGATGATCGACGAGCGATTGCTATTTTGAAAAACTGTTGTCAAGCTTTAGATAGCGATGGGAAAGTTTTAGTCTTGGAAATGGTTGTTCCTTCGGGTAATAATCCTTCGGCCGCTAAAATGTTAGACCTAAATATGTTAGTTATGTGTCCGGGAGGTAAGGAAAGAACCGCAGAAGAATTTGAGGAATTGTTGAGTCAAGCGGGATTAAAATTAAATCGAATTATTCCAACTCAAGAAGATATTTGCATTATTGAATGCGTTAAAAAATGGGTTTCTTGAAGAAACCCGTTTGAAAACGGTTTTCGGGTGCATCTCATTTTTGTAAATCTACTAAGTTGGGATTTTTAAGGGGAAACTCTCGGCTAAAGTCGGGCGTTACTTTCGATTTTATTACTCAATCCAAGCTTTTGGGGGGTTCTACCCCCCAAAACCCCCGTTGGGGGCGTGGCGCGGTCACTGAGCGTGTCGAAGTGCCGCCCCCAAACCCCGGAGCGCATTTTCGGTGGGATGCTTACGGGCAGCTGCTGATACATTTGTCATCATTTAAGCCCACATTCCGCACCCTAAGCTGTCACAGAGAGAAATTACGGAGAGAAAAAATCAAAGTGAGCATAAAAATAAACATAAGGAGCGAAAAAAGGCATTTGAGAAACAGTAAAGCA
>JAADBR010000108.1 GCA_009995705.1 Microcystis aeruginosa W13-11 | reverse complement strand
GTGACCATCCCTCATGCTCGATTAATTGAGATGATTAGTTATAAATGTCAATTAGAAGGAATCTCTGTGATTCTTCAAGAAGAATCCTATACCTCAGCTTCTAATTTTTTGAATGACGATCCTCTCCCCGTTTATGGACAGATAACTGAAAAACCCGTTTTTTCAGGAAAAAGAATTTCGCGAGGGTTATATCGTACAGATAAGGGGATTCTGGTTCAATCTTACGAAAAGCATTCCCAAATGTGTTTAACCGCTATGGGATAGAGCGGTGCGTAGTTCACCCAAGGAGAATCAATCTCTCGAAGTAAAAGTGAAGGGAATTTCTGAAATGGAATTTAGTCTGTCTATATTTAACTATACTTTTACTAACTATAAGGTGGTTGATTTATCCCAACCTTAAGACAGGACTAGGATAGTTGAGATAAATCAACAGGGATTCTCAATTTGCTTGGGAAATGTCCGTCACCAGGGTTGCCGATTGTAGGATAGGGGTAGTGGTGACGGAATCCGTCGCTAGGGTAAAGAGAGGATTGGAGAGGATACCGGCCAGGGAAGTGGCCACTAGGGAGAGGACAATACCCACCTGTAGGGGACGCATCCCAGTAAGGGTCCAATTGATAACGGGGTAATTTTTCACCGCATCGGACATCTCTTGGGGTTCCTTGACCACCATCATTTTGACCACACGGATATAGTAGTAAATCGAGGCCACACTCGTGACTAAACCAACGAGGACGAGGGCATAAAGTCCCGCTTGCCAACCGGCCCAGAATAGATAAATCTTGCCAAAGAAGCCAGCTAGGGGCGGAATTCCGCCCAAAGAGAGCAGACAGATGCTTAAACAGAGGGTTAGGAGCGGATCTTTCTGGTAGAGTCCCGAATACTCAGCGATCTGATCGGTTCCAGTCCTGAGAGCAAAGAGAATCACACAGGCAAAAGCCCCTAGGTTCATGAACAGGTAAATTAACAGATAGAAAATCATGCTAGAGTAACCCGCGTCAGTACCAGCGGTTAAACCAATCATGACAAAACCCGCCTGACCGATCGAGGAATAGGCTAACATCCGTTTCATGCTAGTTTGGGCTAAGGCGACCACGTTGCCGAGGATCATGCTCAAAATGGCTAGAGCGATAAAGATAAACCGCCATTGTTCGCTGACTAGACCGAAAACCGTCACTAATAGGCGAATTGCTAGGGCAAAACCGGCCGCTTTGGAACCCACCGAGAGGAAAGCCACCACGGGAGTGGGTGAACCTTCGTACACATCAGGAGTCCACTGGTGAAAGGGAACCGCCGAAATTTTGAAGGCGATACCGGCAATCACAAAAACTAATGATATCGCTAAGGCCAGGGACTGACCACCGTTAACAGCGGTTAATTTTTGGGCAATGGCACTTAAACTGGTTTCACCTCCGGATAAACCGTAGAGAAGGGAAACACCATAGAGGAAAATCGCCGAACTAGAAGCTCCAATTAACAGGTATTTTAAGGCGGCCTCGTTCGATCGAGGATCTCGCTTCATGTAACCGGTCATTAGGTAGGAGGAAATACTGAGCATTTCTAGGGAGATGAAGATCATCACCAATTCACTAGCGCCGGATAGGAACATTCCCCCGATAGTCGCAGTGAGCATAATGGCTAAAAATTCCGCTAGGGAGGTTCCCGCTTGTTCCACATAACGCACCGACATCAGCACTGTGGAGGCGGTAGAAAGGGCAATAATCCCCCTAAAGACGATACTGAGATTATCCCCCTCAAAAGCCCCTAAAAAAGCCACCGGTTTCGGATTGTCCCAGGTAAAGTAAAGAGCAACCACAGCAGCTAGCAGACCAGCGATCGCAACGTAGGGCAGCCAACTTCTGGCACTCCGTCCCACGATTAAATCGCCGATTAAAATCACCATCAGGGTAATAATCAGGATTCCTTCGGGCCAGATAACGCCAGCGTTTAGCTGACTGGCAACAAGACTAGAAAAATCCATATTGATTGAGGTTAAAGGAATTTGAAGTTAAAAAAGGCTTAATACAAGCTTAGGGCATTTGATCAGCGATTCAGTGATCAGTTATCGGTGATCACTGATCAGATGTAAGTTTTCAGTTCACTGATCGCCGCTATCGGGTTAAAATTTCTGAAAAACCAGATAAATTTGAGATAATCTTAGCTTTTATGGGCATTGTGGTTGTCTATTGTCTTTTTTATCCTCCTGTCTCAGAGTCTCCTCTGCAAAGGGAAAATCTTTGATTTTTGCAGCCGAGCTAATTTCTGATGGTGACAACTTGTCACCGAAATGTATCCAAGTTAACAGGGAAAAAGTGAAAACTCAGGAAATCATGACATAGACTGGCATCGTTAGTTGTAATTGAAGGATTCTGGTAAAATCAAGCTAGGGGAAACACCCGAAAAATCAATTGTTTTTGAGCCATCCGCTTGATTTTATTGTGGAAAAACTTTCTAGTTCGCTCAATCCTTTTCCTTTAGCGATCGCTTGAATGAGTAACGAAACCTATCTCAATCATCCTACTTTCGGTCTATTATACAGAGTGTGTCTATTAGAAGAACATCGGGAATTATTCACCACTCTTTATGCCCAACGTCTTTTTTTTCTGGTGACGGTGGGACCCAAAAAAGTCTCGTTCGATCCGATTAGTCGTTCCGATGCTCGTCTTTTAGTGGAAAACCGGCTGCGGAATTTGCGCCGGGCCAGCAATGTGCAAGAATTTAACAGTCTCAACCAAACTTATCAACAAACCTTTTCAGTCTAGTTCATGACGATCGCTAGTCGTATCGAGTCCATCCGTCTTACCCTACCCCCCTGCACGCGTCTGATTGCCGTCAGTAAACAGGTATCGAGCGATTATATCCGTCAAGCTTACCGAGCAGGGGTGAGAGATTTTGCCGAAAGTAAGCTACAGGAAGGAATCTCTAAGCAGCAAGAACTAAAAGACCTCCCAGATATTTCTTGGCACTTTATTGGGCATCTACAGGCAAATAAAGCCCGCAAAGTCCTAGAATCTTTTGATTTAATCCATTCCCTCGATAGTTTAAAATTAGCCCAAAGACTTGATCGCCTAGCTGGGGAATTAGAGATTAATCCCCAAGTTTTGCTACAGGTGAAAGTTGTCCCCGATCCCGATAAGTTCGGTTGGGACAAGGCCGAACTCCTAGTAGATCTTCCCGATTTAGTCAACTGTCAACAGCTAAAAATTCAAGGTTTGATGACAATTCTACCCCAGGGATTATCGGCCGGGGAAAAGTTAGCCGCCTTTGAAAAAACCAGCGATTTAGCCCAAATCATCGAGAATAGCTCTAGTTTATGCCTGCCTCATCTATCCATGGGAATGTCTAACGATTATCCTCTGGCCGTCAAGGCCGGAGCCACTTTGATCCGGGTGGGAACTGGCATTTTTGGCGAGCGCATTTACTGAACCATCTGCGTAAATTTACAGAAAAAAAACCCAGAAATTTTAATCATTGGTGATAATATATCTTAAAATTACAGCGTTCAGTCTAGAAGCTGGTGGTTAGAAATGAGGGATTGACTTTTTCCCAATCCCTGAAAACTATCCCCTGATAACTAATAACTGAAAAGAGGGAACTAACCGCTGCTTCCAGACGACTAAAATGACGAACCCTTAACAAAATAGTTCCCCTGTACCAAGCGAGAGCAAAGATTGTTAAAGGCCACCAAATAACCCCGACTCTAGACAAGACCACCCAAAAAAATCTTTTGAAGGACATTAGACTGTGAACAACATTTTTACCAAGCTCAAAGATTTTGTCGGTATCTCCGAACAACCGGAAGACGAAGACGAAACCGACTACGAAGAAATGAACTGGGAACAGTTTTCCCCCCAAGAGAAGGATCAAAACGAAGAAGAAGAACCCCTTAATCGTCGTCAACGCGAACCTTTAAATCTCAATACAGCCACATCTATGGGACTCAACAGAAGCAACGTGATCGGTATGCCAGGTATTAACAACAATAATGCAGAAGTGGTCGTGATCGAGCCCCACTCCTTCGAGGAAATGCCCCAAGTTATCCAAACCCTGAGAGAACGCAAATCGGTGGTTTTAAACCTCAACGTCATGGATCCCGAAGAAGCACAAAGAGCCGTGGATTTTGTCGCCGGTGGCACTTATGCAATTGATGGTCATCAAGAACGCATCGGGGAGAGTATTTTCCTGTTTACCCCCAGCTGCGTTAAAGTTAGCACCCTTTCCGGAACTATTCACGATATCGCTGATAACCCGAAAATGGCTCGTCCCGTTTCCTCCGCACCTGCTTGGGCAGCCGAAAGCAGTCGATTAGCTCAATGAATCCTTCCATAGTCCTCTCGTCAGGTTTGTCGAAGCTAGAAATCGATCGATTTATCGAGAGGATGCGTTTTTTCTGGGTGGGATAGCTGAATCTCTCTTTTTCACTTTTTACTTTAAAAAATACTGTGTCTATTCGTTTAGGAATTATTGGCGGTGGAGTGATGGCCGAGGCCATTCTCAGCCGTTTATTAAAAAAAAATGTTTATAGTCCGGAAACGGTGTTAGTCAGTGAACCTCAATCCCAACGACGCAACTTTTGGGTTAATACCTATGGAGTGCAAGTCAGCGAGGATAACCGGGAAGCCGCTAGAGCAACTGAGGTGTTAATCTTAGCGGTAAAACCGCAAATTTTAGAGCAAGTAGTGAATAGTTTGCTAGGAATACCCGAAAAGCCCCTAATTATCTCGATCTTAGCGGGAGTTACCCTCAATCGCTTAGAAATGGGCTTTCCCGATCGCCCCGTAATCCGGACGATGCCCAATACCCCAGCCACGGTGGGACAAGGGGTGACAGCGATCGCATCTGGTCGTTATGCGGAACCGGAACATCTGGCCGTAGCTAGGGATATTTTTGCTGCGGTCGGTTCAGTGGTGGAAGTTCCCGAAGCTTTGATGGACGCGGTAACGGGATTATCGGGATCGGGCCCAGCATTTGTGGCCCTAATGGTGGAAGCTTTAAGTGATGGTGGTGTGGCGGCCGGATTACCGCGAGCGATCGCCTCTCAATTGGCCCTAGAAACAGTTTTAGGGACGGCAACCCTATTAAAAGAATCGGCCATACATCCGGGGGAATTAAAGGATCGCGTCACTAGCCCTGGGGGAACCACGATTGCTGGAGTGAGACAATTAGAAAAAGGCTCTTTTCGCTCAACTATTATCGAGGCAGTAGTGGCGGCCTATCATAGATCTAAAGATTTAGGGCGTAGTTCCGAAAAGTAATCTTGGTATCTTTTTTAATCCATAACTGATGCCTCGATCTGTGATAAGATACGCAGCAATTCTTGTCCAGAAAAAGTTATGAATAGGAAATCTGCTCGTTTTGATTTAATGGCATTAATTGCTATTGCTGTTTTTTTCCTAGGGATCGTTTTTTGGAAAGTCCCGCTTGATTATCCCTATATAGTTAATTTTGATGAAGCGGTGGCTCTGGTACTTGTCTACGTCACCAAACAAGGTTATCGTCTCTACGAACAAGTTTGGCACGATCATTTATCGGGGTTATCTCTTTTACTAAATAGTTGGTTAAGCCTGACAGGATTTACTATCCATGCCGCCCGCCTTATGGTGCTTTCTTTGTCCACAATTATGTTGGGAATTTTTTATCTAATTCTGAGAGTTAATTGCGGAATATTTGCCTCTTGTTTATCGGTATTTATTCTCTCAACCTGTCTAGTTTATATTACCCTGTCAACGACAATATTGCGGGAGTTACCCTCACTTTTTTTTTCAATTCTAAGTATTTTTATTATCTTTAAAGCCGTTCAATCCACGGGTAAGCTTAAGTATGGACTCTATTTACTCAGTGCCATTGCTTTTGTTTTTTCCCTGCAAATTAAACTTTCGGTCATTACTATTATCCCAACTGTAGCTTTAATTATTTTTCTCAATCAACAGAATAGTTTTATTAAAAGAATCATTGATATTGTTATTTGGTCAGTCGCTGTTATTTTAGTCTTTGTCTTGGGTTCCCTGACTATTTTTCCTTTTTCCTACGAAAATGTTATTAAATCTCATGTTAGTGTTGCCGCTAGTTTCGCTCAAGACAATCTCACCTTATGGACTCTCTTACAAAGCGCCCTACAGTACGAACCAATTTATCTAATCGTGACAGTGATAGCTATTATAGCGATGGTTTTTACTCCCAACATAATACCACTTTTACCGCCGTTGGTCTGGTTAGGTTCTAATCTGTTCAGATTGGCTACAGTCGCCCCAATTTGGCCTCATTATTATATCCATTTAATTATTCCCGCCGTTTGGATAATTGCCTTGTTTGTCCAACAGTTAAAAATTACTGATAGCCTCGGAGAATTTAGGCAAAATCGAAAAATAACCCAGGGATTAGTTCTCAAAATGCTAATTTTTCTACCCCTGTCTGGTCAATTTCTCTTTAATACCTTAAGGATAATTACCAATCGTGATCCTGGAATTAATGCCTACATTCAATATAATAAAAAGTATAAACCTCTTTTAGCAGAAGCTGTGTTTGAAAAATTTAAAAACTCCGATAAACTTCTGTTAACTGATAATCCTCACTACATATATAGATATTTCTTGAAAACACCCCCAGAAACGGCTGTCATCACCAGAAAGAGATTTAACAATCAGAATCTTGATGGGGATTTTATCCTAGAAGTTATTGAAAAAAGACAGCCAGATTTGGTTTTCCTCTATCGATTTGAAAAGGAATTTCTGCAATCACCAAAACTCAAGGATTATCTAGAGAAAAACTATATCCAGTTCCCCGACCAGCAAGAAAAAGGAACTCTCTTTATCAGTCCGAAAACGTGGCAAGAATATCAAAGTAAGGCTAATTAGAAATTGTGGACGGGGATTATTAACGCTTTTTCTTTTTTACCGGTTTTTGAGCCACTTTTCGAGAACTTTTGTAGGCAGATCCGATCCAATCACTACAACTATGACTCATCGCTCCTAATTCTAAACCCAGGAAAATAGCGATCGCTACCCGGGGATACTGTTGCCATAATGCGATCGCTTGCTGTGGCCACAGTCGCCAATCCCAGTCTATACCCCAGAAACTTTGCAGGATCGGAATGATCACGATCGCCGCTAGTAAAAGAAAACTACCAAGATAAAATAATCGAAAAATTGTGCCGATCAATAAACCGTGGGATAACCAACCGCGATGACGGATCATAGAACGATAGGGTAGCCACAACCAGCGCAGATAACCCCAACGTTTGTATTGTACCGAGTGGATGTCAAGATCTGGCCCGAACAGGAATCCGCTAAACAAATAACTGGCCAAGAGTAACAGGGTTAAATTACCACTGCCACTGACCAAAAAACTCGCCCCCGCAATCGGTGGCAACAGAATTAGGGTAATGCGATCGTGAGTTCGACCAGAGGGCATCGGAAAAAAATTAACTTGCTCAAAAAAATAATATACTTTTTTGAAAATATATGTTATGCTCAGAGAATGCGAAATTAATTCGGGCGTTTAGCTCAGTGGTAGAGCGCCTGCCTTACAAGCAGGATGCCGTAAGTTCGACCCTTACAACGCCCATTTATTCCCGTCTTTGTTCGTCAAGCTTTCACTCCCGATCGCAGGTTGAGATTAAAACTATTGAGGAGAATTGCTGCTGGCAGGCAAAATTGGGACTAATTGCTGGTAAGCTAGTCAATAGGTACTAGGATTAACTCATCGTGGCACACTGGTTATATGGCCAATTGGAAATGTATTAAAAATTGTGGAGCTTGTTGTCAACTAAATCCCGATGAGCGTCCTGACTTAGAAGAATATCTTACTCCCGCACAATTAAGTCAATATCTCAGCATGGTGGGGCAAGATGGTTGGTGTATAAACTTTGATCGCCAAACCCGTCTCTGCACCATTTATGACCAAAGACCAGAATTTTGTCGTGTTCAACCCGATATTTTTGCCAAAATGTATCAAATTACACTGGGAGAATTTGAACAATTTGCGATCGATTGCTGTCATCAACACATTGAGGATCTTTATGGGGAAGATAGCCTAGAAATGAATAGCTATCGTCAGCAGGTAGGCTAAGATTTACCCCTATCCCAGAAATAACTCAGACAGGGAAGAAAATAAGTGGTCTGGTTAGGCTCTTCTAGGTTCTGTGTGATCAGCTTAACTTACCATAGAAGCGATCGATCTTTGTGTCCTTTGTGCCTCTGTGGTTCGTTCCACCCTCTCGCTAGGAGGAATGTATCTTAGAATACATTTTACCCACCAAATCCAAGAGAGTCCTGGTTATTGTCCCGATCCTCTCCATCGCTAAACCAGTGACCCACTTTCCGCACTTCTTAACATTCAATTAATGATTTTACTCAAATATTGCTTACAACCCTTTGCCAGTAAGGATTATAGCTACAATCATCGATTTTTATCAATGTAAAGAATTGTAAACTTCTTTCCCAGAAACTACTATTATTGAAAATGTTCTCAATAGTAGTTTCTACAATGAAGGTTTTTCGTTCAAACATCTTGAGGAATGTAAAAATATATAAAAGTATATGAAGATGTGGGGAATGTCGGCAAAAATTACGGAATTGATTGTTTCCCTGTTGAGGATAAGTCTATAGGAAACTCAAAACCTCTAGGGGTGAAGAGTTTGAGCTCAGGACAGGGAAAAACTATCATGAAAAAACCAGAAAAACAGCGCCGCAGACGCGGGGTTATCCTCACCTCCACGGGACTAGAAAAAATACTTACTGCTAAACAAGAAGCGGAATATCGGGATAATTGCGGTCATCGTTTCACCCTAGAGGTTCTCAGCGAGAAAACTCTTTTAGGGGTAGATACTCTGATGAAGGTATTTGCTTGTGAATCGGGAGTGGATAAACAAACTCTAAAACATTGTTTTCAAGCTTTTAATTTAACTTTAGAAAATAGCGATTATTATCGTCCTAACTTACCAGAAACTGATACTATTAATCCTCAACTATTGCCTGAGTTACCAGAGGGACAAGTCCCCCTCGATTCCCCCTTTTATGTTAACAGAAACAATCTGGAACAGACTTGTTATCAAGAGATCTTGCGCGAGGGTAGTCTGATCCGGATTAATGCGGCCAGAAAAATGGGAAAAACTTCCCTGATAACCAGAATTATTAATCATGCACAACAACAGCAATACCATACCCTTTATTTCAGTTTTCGGTTGGCAGAAAGCTCAATTTTTCAAGATTTAAATCACTGGCTGCGTTGGCTTTGTGTTAGTATTAGTCGCCAGTTAGATTTAGACAATCATCTCCCAGAGGATTGGGATGAATTCTTAGGTGGTAAAATTAACTGTAAAATCTATCTAGAAAAGCATATTCTTTCCCATCTCGATCGCCCTTTAGTGATTGCCTTTGATGATCTTGAATATCTTTTATCCTATCCACAGCTAAGGGAAGAATTTTTTAGTATTCTGCACCTGTGGCACGAGGAAGGCAAAAACAAACCCCTCTGGCAAAAATTACGTTTAATTGTTGCCTATTCTCCTGCACAGGAGCTTGATAAAACCTCAGATACCTATCAATCTCCTTTTAGTCTTGGCCTACCGATCGAATTGCCTAACTTTACCAGCGCACAAGTACGAGAATTAGGTCAAAGACAGGGATTAGATCAAAATTTTGACTACGAAAAATTACGGATATTTCTAGGTGGTAATCCCTATTTAATTCGTCTTGCTTGTTATCATATTGCTCGGGGTGATTGTACCCTAGAAACCATTTTAGCTAATTCTATTGACGAGGAAAATAATATTTTTGCAGATCATCTTAAACGTTTACTTTCGCATCTGCAATACTTAAAAGGCAATTTAGCGGCTATCTTTGCTAAGGTGGTGATGGCAGAAAAAGACATAGAAATTGATTTAATGGCAGCTTTTCACCTAGAAAGTCTCGGACTGATTCACCGACAAGGTAAGTTTTGCCGAGTCAGTTGTCCTCTCTACCGTCAATATTTTGACGAATATTTCCGGCAACGTTCTGTTTTTTTGCCGCAAAAAACTTCTATCCTCGCCAAAAAAATTACGCTTGCTCACTTTGATACTTCCGAAAAAAGTTGCTATGCCATGTAATTTATAGTACGTTAGGCGCTCGACTAACACAGCCTACGATTGTTAAAGTTATCACCATCAACATCCTCAACGAAAATCAACAATGTCATTATGGTGGGATAGGCTTGTAGTTCCTGTGTTTTACGAATAAAACTTTTCGTACTCATCATGATCGCCAATCCAAAACCAGGTCACTGTATCCCCTGACAGCACTCCCAAAGCTCGATGACTCTTCGTTACACGCACTGACCAAATATCTTCGTCGCTGTCAATACACTTAAAATGTAACGATGGATGAAACGGATTCTCTACCCATAACCGATATGCTTTCTTGGCTCCGGCTTTGACTGCTGGTTTCAAGTCGCGATACTTCTGCCAAAATGAAGGCAATGTTGCGGAATTCATAGCTGCTCATAATCCATCGGTGCGGACAAGCCTGCTGCAATCTCTTCTTTGGCTTTTCGTGCTGCTGCGACTAGATTATTCTTCGTCTGTTTAAACGACTGATCCCATCGTTTTTCTTCTTCAATTTCTGCAATATAAGCTCGAACATACTCTACTAACTGCTCTTGAAGCTCATCAGGCAGAGACTCAACCATCTTGATGATCGTGGTAATAGCAGGAGAGGGCATGGTATCTATCAGCGCAGTAGGTTTTCTCTATTCTACAACGTCCACCGCAAACCCAAAATGATATGATCTTTGTTTCCTCTGTGTCTGGAGTGGTTTTTATTAATGAGCCTTGCTCAAAACCAAACAATTTATAATTGAAGAGCGAGGTATTTATGGGTAAAGAAGAAGAACTACTTGAACAATGGCGAGAACTGACACCAGAAAAGCAACAAAAAGTTTTACAATTTGTTCAAACACTGAAATCTAAGTCAGAAACAACAGCACCAATTAATTAGGAGTCTAACCCATGAGCGGCCCCACCATCGAAACCGATTTAGGAAAAATCCTAGACCAGATTAATCAGAATCTTAAAGAGACCAATCAGAAGCTAGACGCGCTCCAGAAAGATGTCACAGAGATCAGGATTGTTCAAGTCAGATTCGAGGCCGAAGTAAAGGGAGATCTCAAGGCATTACAGGGAGAATTCAACACCTTACAAGGTGATTTAAAAGAGATTAAAGGCTCCCAGAAAGCCCAAATTTGGGCATTAATCACCATCTTGGCAACAGCAGTTATCGGAACTGTCATCCGCTTTGTCATCACTGTTCCCCCTGTTAGCAACCCCTAACTTCCACTGCCGGGGAACAGGCTTCTAGTTGCTGTTTGATATTCAGGTAGAATTAATGATAGAATTGGTGCGTTACGGCGGATTGTTAATTTTGGTTTTTTGACGGGATTTGTAACCGACTAAGGAAGCCTACACTTTACTAATTCTTAAGATTCCCATAGTTCACCTACTTCAAAAATTTAGGAGGCTTGAAAAAATGTCAAAAAGATGGTCGCGCCGTAAAGTTTTAAAACAGTTGGGGTTAGTTACAGCCGGGAGTATCGCTAGTGTTATTTCTTCATGTCAGTCTATTACTCAATTTCGTCCTCAACCGATAAATCTAACTCCATTTACAGAGAAACTATCCAATGGAGTAACACTGGAGATGGTGAACTTACTGGCAGGTCAATTTCTCATGGGATCTCCTGACAGTGATCTCGATGCTAAAAGTGAGGAAAAGCCTCAACACCAAGTTAAAGTCAACAGTTTTGCGATCGGGAAATATCCTGTGACTCAGGCACAATATGAAGCGGTAATGCGAAACAATCCCTCTCGGTTTCAAAACAATCCCCAAAATCCGGTAGAAAAGGTTAGTTGGAATGATGCTCAAGCCTTTTGCCAAAAATTGAGTCAAATAACCGGGAAAACCTATCGCCTACCGATAGAAGCGGAATGGGAATATGCCTGTCGTGCGGGGACAACCACTCGCTTTTATTTCGGTGATGATGCTAATCAGTTAGGAGATTACGCTTGGTATGTAGGAAATTCTCAGCAGACAACTCATCCTGTTGGCCAGAAAAAGCCCAATGCTTGGGGACTCTATGACATGAGTGGCAATGTTTGGGAATGGTGCGAAGACAATTGGCATGATAGCTATGAGAATGCACCAAGGGATGGCAGTGCTTGGCTAAGAAATGATAATAATTATCACATAGTGCGCGGCGGTTCTTGGGACTTCAACCCTTATTACTGTCGTTCTGCCAGCCGCATCAGGTTTAGCCCTGGCTTCGACTTCAACTACCTCGGTTTTCGGGTTGCGTGTGTCTCCCCAGTACTTTAGCCTTTTGCCCTCTAGTCCTTTTGCTCTTTGCTCTTCTCTTTTTCCCGCCTAACAGCGGGTCGATTTTTTGGGAAAAAATTGAGCTTTTAGGGTGCGTGTTTGCGCGTATTTAAAGGAAATTTGTTAATAATTAAATTATGATCGCGCCGTAACGCACCATCTTAAGAAAATTGCTGCGTTATGCTATCACTAACGCACCCGACAAGAGCCGCTACTGTGTCCTCTGTGTCTGGAGTGGTTTTTATTATGATTATTTAACTGCTACCGAATATCCCCCCGTAGCAATCTCTCCCTAGTAACAGGTTTCTAGTTACTGTTTGATATTCAGGTAGAATGAATGATATAATTGATGCGTGGGGCGTGGGGGTTGGTTATCCTTCTCTCAAAGCTTTTAACCTGTAGAATATAACGATCTCAGGTTTTTTGTCAAGTCTAATTTTAGGGGTTTTGCTCATGTAAACATCAGCTTTTCACAGAACTCGATACTTAACGATGTTGATGTCTATTATCGCGGAATTTCTAAGTTTAATTTAGGGGATAAACAAGGGGCGATCGCATAATTCTTTTCAACGAGGTTATGAGCTATCCAGCAATTCGATACCCATCACCATCACCTGATTACATTTATTGATTTTTCATCGCATACTATTTCAAAAGAAACGTGCCAAAGACAAAAATCATCTTTTATCAAGAAGCAGAAGGCATCTCACCCGTTGTTGAGTGGCTTCAGAAATTACTCAAAACTGATAAAAAAGGATTTGCCAAATGTATAACCAAAATCGAACAACTTGCCGCACAAGGTCATGAACTGCGCCGCCCTGCTGCCGATTATCTCAGAAATGATATCTGGGAGCTTAGAGCCAAACAGGGAACCATACAATATCGAATCCTCTATTTTTATCATGGTCAAAATATAGCAATTATTGGTCATGCTCTTATCAAAAAAACTTCCGCCGTTCCCTCACAAGACATCGAGAGAATTATCCAAAGAAAAGCACAATTTAAACAAAATCCAGAACTTCATACTTATCAAGGAGAAATAAACAATGCCTAAAACCACAGATGCCGTAAAAATCATTCACCAAATGATTGCAGACGATCCCACAATCAAAGAACAAATTGCCCTAGAATCCCTCAACTCAGAAATCGCACAATTGATTTATGACGCTCGTATGAATGCTGGATTAACTCAACAACAACTAGCCGACCTAATCCATGTTGAGCAATCCGTTATTGAAGATCTAGAAGACGCTGACTATCAAGACAATCCCCTAATAATGCTACAAAAAATTGCCACTGCCCTTAATCAACGAGTCAAAATGAGCCTTGTTAGTAGCTTGTAGGGTGCGTGTTTGCGCGTATTTAAAGGAGATTTGTTAATAATTAAACTATTACCGCGCCGTAACGCACCATCTTAAGAAAATTGGTGTGTTACGCTATCACTAACGCACCCGACAAGAGCCGCCACTGTGTCTGGAGTGGTTTTTATTATGATTATTTAACTGCTACCGAATATCCCCCCCGCAGTAATCTCTCCCTAGTAACAGGTTTCTAGTTCCTGTTTGATATTCAGGCAGAATGAATGATATAATTGGTGCGTGGGGCGTGGCTCTCTTGTTTAAAAGCTTGTAACCTGTAGAATATAACGATCTCAGGTTTTTTGTCAAGTCTAATTTTAGGAGTTTTGCTCATGTAAACATCAGCTTTTGGGGAACTCGATACTTGACACTATTTAATTTATCATTTGTTAGAAAACTCACATATATAAAAGCTTTAATATGCCAAAAATACAACTTATTTTTTACCAAGATGAAAGAGGTAATATACCAATTATAGAATGGCTTGATAGTCTTCCTGGCAAAGCTCAAAACAAATGCTTTATCAAATTACAAAGACTGGCAGAACTAGGATATGAATTACGCAGACCAGAAGCAGACTTTTTGCGGGACAAAATTTATGAATTGAGAGTTAATTTTAAAGGAATAAATTATAGAATTCTTTATTTCTTTTATAAAAACAAAGCTGTGGTCATTTCTCATGGTATAATTAAAGAAAAAGAAGTTCTACCACTGGAAATCGAGCAAGCAATTAAAAACAAAGCTAAATTTGAAAAAAATCCCGAATTACACACCTATTTTCAGGAGTTGATATGAATACACACCAAACGACAGCCGATGGTTTACAAATTCTTTACCAACGTTATTATGCTAATAATCCAGAACGTCAATTAGAATTAGAAAAGGCTCGTATTGATGACGAAGTAGCCAGAAAAATATTTAAGATTAAGGAAACACATCATCTTTCAACAAAAGCTTTAGCAGAATTAATTAATACTGATGAATCTATTATTGAAGCCTTAGAAAATGCTGACTATGAAGGAAACTCTTTTTTGTTGCTAAATCTCATCGCTACAGCCCTAAAAATAAAGGTTAAATTTGAATTAGTTTCAGCCTAATTGTTTCAGTAATTTGCTACAATGAGAATAAGCTGTCGCGCATTTAAACAATGACAATGATAAACCTAGAAACAATTGAAAAAGATATTGCGTCCCTTCCCCCCGACGCACAACAGACTATTCTTGAACTTGTAGATATTCTCAAAAAACGATATTCTCCCAACCCACAGGAAATGAAAGAGCAGCGAACAGAAGATTGGTCTGACTTTATCGGTTGTATAGAGGCTGAACCGGACTTTTCTTTTGAATTATGAATTATCAAAAAAAATAGAAAAAACAAATAGATATTCGGGAACGTTGTTTTGAGTATGCACTGCGAGCAATTAAACTTTATCAATCAACAATAATTTGAGAAAATGAACCAAAAAACTTACCAACTAACCTTAAACTTTGACCAGATTTTAGATTTGGTTAAACAACTCCCAGAAAGTGACAAAATAAAACTCAGTAAAGAACTCGAAAAAGAAACTGTAAGGATTCAGGTCAGGGGATTGACAAAAACAGAAAAAAGTGTAGATTGAGAGGATGAAGCAAAAAGAACCGCCGCCGCTACTAGACAGGGAAAGCCTGAAAAACCTGACAC
>JAADBR010000107.1 GCA_009995705.1 Microcystis aeruginosa W13-11 | reverse complement strand
GCCAGAGAGAAATTAGGTTGGCAGCCGTCGGTAACGTTCGAGGGACTGGTAAAGTTAATGGTAGATGCGGATTTAGCGGCTTTGGGGATTAATCTTAATAACGGTAGTGATAGCGGACAGTTATTAAAAGATTTGGCTTATCTTCGCAATCGTTCCTTAATTGCCGTCGATTAAAAAGCCGGGTGGGTTAGGGAGGGGCCACCCACCCCCGCCTTGATCCATCGCCATTTTTACCTGACTTTTAGGAGTAAATTGGGTCTTTTTCCAGCAAACCTAGCAATTTTTGCATTTTAATCCAAGCCCTTCTCATTTGCCAGAATTTACTTTTTTCCATGGCGGCTATTTTACTCTCAGCTTTTTGTAATTCCTCGTCTCTTTCTCGATAATCCAATTGGTTTTTTTGCAAGTCTTGTTGCAATTCTTGTTCATGAATTTCTAATTGTTTAATTCGTTCTCTAGCCTGTTCCAACTGAGCGAATATATCAACTTTTAATGTGACTAAAGCAGCAAAAATGGCTTGGATATTTTGGGAGTAAAGTTGGGGATGATTATAAAAAAGTTGGGTGTAGGAATAGATATAGTGTTCTGCGGTCATTGAGCGACTCATAGAATCAGCTTTTTGTCGATAGAAAAATAACACTTCTGGGATACGATAGACTTCTCGACCTAATTCGAGCAGAGATAGCCAGAAATCGTGATCTTCCCAACCATAAATTAAATTAGTATTATAGCCCCCCGCAGTTTCCCAGTCGGATTTCCGAAACAAACCCGAGCAAAATATCATATTATCTACTAATATATCGGGAAATTTATACTCAGGCAGCGGCCAAATTCCTTGTTGATCACCAAAATACTCCGCTTCGCAATAAACTATACCTAATTGCTCATTACTTTCTAGCAAAGTAACCGCTTTTTCTAGATAGGAATCGGCAATTTTATCATCAGCATCAAGGGGAAGAATATAGGTTCCTTGCGCTTGGGCAATTCCTAGATTTCTCGCTGTGGCAACCCCGTGATTTTCTGTGCGGATGATCCTGGTTTTTGGCTGTTGATAATCTTGTAAAATCTCGATGGTTTTTGGTTCTGTGGAGCCATCATCAACGACAAGGATTTCAAAACTTTGGTATGTTTGCACTAAAACAGATGCGATCGCATCATCAAGATAGCGACCTTGATTATAGCAAGGAATAATCACGGAAACTTGAGGAGCATGACTCATTGGGGGCAATTCTCTCCTACTCGAGCAAAAACTAGGTTATCAATAGCTTATCCTAAAAGTTCCCCTTTATCGTTTTTCTAAGTAAAGAAAGTGTTGATATCCCCACTAGCAATTTCGGGATAGTAGGACATATTATAGATAGACTCTTAAATTATTGCGATTGCTGGACAAAATCACCCAATTGGGTGATCCCCGTGAGGGAAGCATCTCTTTTTAATAAAGGATAAGTTATTCAATAATCAGATTGTCATTATAAATGATCTTTAATCATGGAAGCTCATCAACAAAAACAACTCCGCACTTTCCTCTTGGAAAAATTAGCAATTTCCCCCCGTTCCCTCGATATGGCTGTGCGTCTCTGTGAAGCATCGGTGGGTTCTTTGCCGATGGTTTTATGGCAGTACGGTTTAATTGATTTGTCGCAATTGAATCAAGTTTTTGACTGGATGGAAACGGTATAATCGAGATCGATCTGGTCTAAAATACTAATTTATCGACTCGATCGCCCTTTTGCTTGTCATGATAGTAAGATAGGAAGGGACTTAATTAATCTGGCATAGGTTCTTGAGTTAGGCATCGACTATATGGAACTCTTTGAGGGCAGGATAAAAGTTGAGATTTTCGTGACTGGGACGACTGAGTTTAATCAGGGCAAAACGTTGGAATGGTTGCAATTTTTGCCATTGTTCTAAACTAATTTCAATCTCTAATTCTCTAGCTTTTTCCAGGACTGTATCAGGAATCTGGCTATCATCTAGCCAAGCGGGATGGGTATCTATTGCTAGTTCTCCTGCGGGATTGCCAGTTTTTTCTGTGATTAATTTTTGCAGAAAATCTCGATAAATTGCAGCTTCTGCTGCCGTCGTACAAGCCATATTAACTAATACCATTCTTTCTGGTTGACTCAACTGCATCCAATGGGATAATTTTAATTTAACTCCACAGGTATCTAGTTTCATTCTCACAGCCATCGGTAGGCAACGTAAGGAGTCAACAAATTCGGCTTCAAAGTCAAAAAAGGTGTTCATATTATTTTACTGATTTACTGAGAATAAATCTATAATACAGTGCTGGGGTATAATTGCTGGGAAAAATGTTATTTTGATTGAAGAAAATTGGCTCGATATTGATGACTAGAGACGAGAATTTCCTCTAGTTCCTGCCATTGTTCTCTTGTAATATAGTCAATAATTTGATCAAGATTTTGACGATAATTTTTCAAGGATATCAATAAAGCTTGACGATTGTATTTAGCCATCATTAAACCTAATTCGGAATTGCCAGCACCGACGCGACTGGTATCGCGAAAACCAGAACTAGCTAAATTTTCTGCTAATTTGCGAATATTCGGGTCTTGTTCTTTCCCACAAGCTTGGATTAAACTGGTACTAATCATTACTGGCAGATGGGAAATCCATGCCACGGCTCGATCGTGTTCTTCGGGGGAAGAATAATAAATTTTACAGCCTAATTTTTCTACTATTTCGGTTAGGATTTGCACGGCAAAGTTAGGAGTAGATTCAAGGGGAGTAATCAGATATGGGGCATCGACAAATAAACCCAATTGTGCAGCATTAATTCCCTGTTCGGTTTTCCCAGCCATGGGATGACTACCGACAAAATTCGGCCATAATTGACTACAATTGTCCACAATTGCCCCTTTAACTGATCCCACATCGGTGACAATGGCTTCGGTTTTTAAATAGGGAGTTAATTTTTCCAAAGTTGGCACAATTAAATGTATGGGAGTACAAATAAAGATTAAATCGGCAGTGGCTAATAATTCTAAACTGGTACTAG
Source organism: Microcystis aeruginosa W13-11 (assembly GCA_009995705.1). Taxonomy (GTDB): domain Bacteria; phylum Cyanobacteriota; class Cyanobacteriia; order Cyanobacteriales; family Microcystaceae; genus Microcystis; species Microcystis aeruginosa_F. The sequence continues at coordinate 12,433 of JAADBR010000107.1, read as the reverse complement.
ATTCATCTACCACTCCTTTTTGTGCAGCGATATCACAGGTGGATAGTTGACGGGAAACTCCCAAAATCTTATAACCTTGCGATCGAAAATCTAACCCCAAGGAACCACCGATTAAACCCAGTCCAATAATGCCAATATTCATTAGTTTTACTCAAAGATAATTTCGTCTTCCAGTCGCCAAGCCGGATCAACAATGCACAGGAAAATTAAGGGTTCCTCTCCACAATTATGAATATATTGTTTAGCTAGAGGAGGTATATAAATGGCAGCACCGACAGTCACTAATTGCACTTCCTCATCGATGTGCATTTCCCCTTGTCCTTGGAGAATATAATAAACTTCCGCAGTTTTTAAAGCGTGGGGAGTAGAAGTTTCCCCCACATCTACCTGGGCGTGGGCTAAACTATAACGTAGATTTAAGGGCTGTTTATCGGGATGCAATAACTCACGCAATCGGGTATGATCACCGGCGATGAATTCCTCACATTCGAGCAGTTTTCTGATTAACATAGTAAAATTAAACCTCGAAGATTGTTTTTTATTTTATCATTGAGTGAAAAGCTAAAGACTAATAGCCGTTATCATAGAAATATTCAGCATCGCCAGAATTAACGAATGACTTGGTTAGAACATAGTGTACAGGTAGAAGTGGACGCGCCGATCGATCTGGTTTGGGAACTCTGGTCAGATTTAGAACAAATGCCCCAGTGGATGAAATGGATCGAATCGGTGAAGATTCTCGAGGAGGAGCCAGAACTTTCCCGTTGGAAGTTAGCCAGTGGTGGTCTAGAATTTACTTGGTTGTCACGGATAATGAAAATTGTCCCCCATCAGATAATTCAATGGGAATCCGTGGACGGGTTGCCTAACCGCGGGGCGATTCGTTTCTATGACCGTCATGGTAGGAGTATTGTGCGACTGACAGCAGCCTATGCCATACCCGGTTGGTTAGGAAAATTGATGGATAATCTTTTCCTCGGTCGAGTGGTGGAATCAACCCTGCAAGCTGATTTAGAGCGTTTTCGCCTTTATGCGCTCAATATTGCCAGTAATACGCCGCCAAGGTGAGCTAATCATCGGCTTGGCTATGAAATTGCTGATGACCGACTCCCCAAAACGGAAACTTCGTCAGAATATCCCGATCCAATTCCGCTATCACGGTTGACGTGTTTCTACTCGATTTTATGGAGATAGGCTTCTGGGGTTTCCAGAAGGGAAGTCATCGGGCGTTCGAGAGGGGGAGTTTTGACGAGGGTAAAAATTGGAAATAAATCGTTCATTTGCATAGCCATTTTAAATTTCGGCTGTATGTAATAACTACCCGATGGGCAGGCATTGGTGATCATTAGCTCTCTTTTGGTCATAAAGGTATCGATATAATCGTACTGGCCATGCTCTTTTCTTTTGCCTTTCTTAGCCGGATCGCAAAGGGTTGAACCAACCGGAATCTGATTGATAATTTCCACTGTATCGGCCACGGATAGGAGTCTTTCGGAACCGTATTTACTAGCAAGATAACGTTGATTAAAATACAGATTAGTTGCGATAGAATAGCCGATGATAATTGCTAGAACTAGAGCGAGGATCCTGTGGAAAGTCCTAGTCAAGTTTAGATAGGCTAGGCTGGCGATCGCCAGAAGAATAGGAGCAAACCAGAGTAAGATTTTACGATGGGAATAAAAATGCTCATCAGGATAATTAGAGGAAGCGTAGAGAAAAATTATCCAAGTAATCGCCAAAAAGCCGATTATTGTTTTATTGCCTCGATATTTTTTGATGACTATGTATAGAGAAATGACAAAAAAAGTAGCCGAAACTACGACATTAAAAATCGATATGTTGTCATTCAAAAAAAATACTTGATTGCCCAGATAAACCGTTTCCCAAATCGCTTTAAATATACGAGTGAACAGATTGCTTGATGGTTCGGCACTTGCCCCCTTTTCCGTGAGCACTCTCACGATTCCCCTCGTATTGGCAAATCTCCCAACTATCTCACTGTGCCAATACATAATCAAGGCGAGATTTGCAGAGAGAATCGATAGAAAAGGCAAAAGACATTTACGAGTATCATTGCGATTGCGATAAACAAACCACAGACAGGCGATAACAGAAGTCGCTGGGATAATTAACATTGTGGTGCTGTGTAAACTCACCAATATAGCGACGGTAATCCCGAAGAATATCCAAGCTATAGCCTGATAGAGCAGCGGCTTAGTCGTTTCTATCTGGAAGCGATAGAGTAAAGCAAAAACGAGCATAAAAAAGGGTATTGGGCTAGGTCCCCAGGAAAAATTATTAATGAAATAGTCCGTATAAATCATGCTATACCAAAATCCTGCTAAACTAGACAGGAGCAGACGTTTATCTTGTTCTACATTTTCTAAAAGTTGATAAACAAAGTAGATTAAGAGGGGAATCGATAGAAAAGAAAATAGGCCATTGGTAAGGACTTGAAATTCGGGATCGGCACCGAAAATTGTCAAAGGAAATGCTAAATAACCATAGAGGGGAGGAATTACGAATCCATATTTTCCACCCCCACCCGCGGGTCCTAATTGAGGAAAGTTTCCCTTCCACATATCCATCCAAAGATAAGCACCGCTAATCTGATCGGGATCGGGTCCGATATCGAAAGTAACGTATTCAAAAATACTGACAATCCTCGTGAAAAAGGCAAAGGCGATCGCTAGAATCCCTAAAATCAGTGCCGTTCCTCGGACTTTATTGATTGATTTCCCCATAATTGTCGGTATTTTTATCCTAAAATTGTCTGGTAGTTTTGCCACCGTATCCCCGAATATTTATCTTCCTATGGTAGCGCAAATTTCCAGTCCTAGTTGCTGATAAGGATGAAGTATAACCTGATTTGGCATCGCCGGCCGACGACCGACTCCCCAAAAGGAAAACCTCGTACCTCACCATTAAGATAACTGCTAGAAGATTTAAGAGCCTGTTTAGCAATAAACTAGAGACACCCGCTTAACAAAAATTTTTTTAAACAGATATTGCACACAATCGGGAATCCCGTGTTAAACTGCCTCGATAAGATGATGTCACTCTAAAAGCCTTTCACCATATAATCTAATGGTAGTACAATCGGTCAGTTTAACAGTTAAGGACTATAAGTCTAACATTCTCGTGGCCATCTTGTGTGGTGGCAAAGGAACCCGACTGCGGGAAGAAACCGAATTTCGACCTAAACCGATGATTGCCATCGGAAATCGGCCAATTATTTGGCATATCATGAAAACTTATGCCCACTATGGCTTCACTGACTTTATGCTCTGTCTAGGGTATAAAGGGGAAATGATTCGGGACTATTTCTTTAGCTATGATTGGAATCAAAGTGATGTTCTCTTAGAGTTAGGCAATAAAAAAGTGACCAAACTCGATAGTGGACACGAGGAAGAAGACTGGCGTATTTGGTTAGTTGATACAGGACAGGAAACCATGACGGGAGGCCGTCTTAAACGTCTCACCCCTTATATAGACCAAAGTGGAAGCGAGATCTTTTTAGCCACCTATGGGGATGGGGTTTGTGATGTGAATATTGCGGATCTGTTGGATTTCCATTACTCCCATGGCAAATTAGCCACTATGACAGCGGTTCGTCCTTCTTCTCGCTTTGGCGAGTTAATCATTGAGGGTAATCTAGTCACTCAATTCCAAGAAAAGCCACAAACGGCTGAGGGATGGATTAATGGGGGCTATTTTGTCTTAAATCGCAAGGTTTTGGATTTAATTGAGGGAGATGCGACGACTTTTGAGGCACAGCCCCTAAGAACCCTGGCCGCTTTAGGAGAACTCGCCGTCTATAAGCATGATGGGTTTTGGCAGTGTATGGACACTTACCGAGAAATGGAACTACTCAATCACCTTTATGACACTGGACAAGCCAGATGGAAAATATGGTAAAGGAAGCATTTTGGCCGGGCAAAAAGGTCTTTATTACTGGTCATACCGGCTTTAAGGGGTCTTGACTGGCGTTTTGGTTGCTCCATTTGGGAGCAGCGGTAAAAGGCCTCAGTTTAGCTCCTAATACCCCCCCCACCTTATTTGAGCAATTAGACTTAGCTCAGAACCTGAGTCACCATCTAGGAGATATTCGAGAGGCTGAGTTAGTAGGTCTTTTAATCTCTTCATGGCGACCAGATGTAGCCTTTCATTTAGCAGCGCAATGAGCGTCTTATACTGAACTCAGGTCATTGACAGATAATCAATCCTTTAATAGCAGGAGGCACAAAGTGGACATAGTAAATTCAATACATATCCAGATTAGGAAAATGCTCAAACAGCAATCAAAAATTGATGGCAGATTTTTGGTAATTGCCGCACTCTTAGGGTATTTTGGGTTATTGTATCTAGCTAACTTTTTTGTTCCCTATCACAATTTTTGGTGGAGACTTGGGGTTCCTGCGGCTGAAAACCCTTTTATCGATCTTGCAGCCGTATTAGGTGCTTTTGATTGTGATCGATTGACAGGCAAAGTTTCCCTCACAAATAATTCCTGCTTCACTCAAATAGCTTATCCTAGTAGCTGGTCTTCATTAACTTGGCTGGGGTTAGGGCAGCGTAATACTATATTTTTAGGAGTTTTGTTTGCTCTAATCTTTTATGTGATAACTTTAATTATCATTGGCAGATTAAATTATCAAGAAGCTATAGTTTATGCCCTAATTTTATGCTCACCACCGGTAATGCTTTTAGTCGAACGTGGCAACGTAGACATTGTTATCTATTCCTGGCTTGGTGTCGGACTAATAATAATTAAAAATAGCCGAGCATTAATTTTTAGGTTGTGTGCCTATTTGTTAATATTTTTTTGGGGAGTTATTAAACTATTTCCCATTTTCGGTCTGGCAGTAATTATTAAAGAAAAAAGAAATCTATTTCTGTTCTTGTCGGCTATTTTTACCACTGCTTTTATTACTTATTTTCTCGCTAGTGTAGGGGAGATGAAAACTATCTCAAGCATTCATGATGGGAGGATTTGGTATAGTTTTGGCTATAAAGTCCTCTTTAGTGCAGTCAAATATATTCTATTAAAGCTTACTAGCGGCGAAACTGATATTAAAGGGACGGTCAAATATATGATATATATAATTATGATTTTATATACTATGTCAATCTTAACCAGAGTTTTATTGTCGAAATTTAAAAATTTTAAAGAATGGCTTAGTTCGGATTTTATCTCAACCGATTTGGACAAATCTTTAGATAAGAGTCGACACATTGATTACTTCCGTCTTGCGGCAGCAATTCATTTAGGAAATTTTCTTGTTATCGGCATGCTTTATGATTACAAATTAACTTTTCTCATCTTTGCCCTTCCTCAAATCTTGGATTGGATTAAGCAAGAAAATCAATTAAGCTTACCTTGCAGTATGGCTTTAGTCGCTATAGTGGTAACCTTTTACGCAAGTCCATTCTTATATCCTTGGTTAGTTGATGAAATGATCAATTGGCTCTTAGCTGCCAATTTATTATACATGGCAATTCTCTCTATGCCTGAATGGCTAAAAAGTTTAGTACATAAGAGATTGTCTGGCAAATTTTCTGGATAAAAGTTTAATTACAGCCTATATATAGCAGGACTAGATGAATTGTCAAAGCCCCTTAACCAATTGACATCCTCGGTCAAGTTCATGTATAGTGGATACCAAAGAGTTAGGGTGATAGGTTTAAGCCTTCACGAAGACTCTTTTCAGGGATTACTTGCACAAAGCTGTTGAAATTAACTGAAAACCCAGTATAGCGAGTCTATTTGACTTGTGGACAATAATAGCTCCCCTCTCCTTCCGGGACGAGCCTGATGGGTTTTGGCGGTGCATGGATACTTACCGAGAAATGGAAATACTCAATCACCTTTATGACACTGGACAAGCTAGATGGAAAATATGGTAAAGAAAGCATTTTGGCCAGGCAAAAAGGTCTTTATCACGGGTCATACTGGCTTTAAGGGGTCTTGGCTGGCCTTTTGGTTACTCCATCTGGGGGCAGCGGTAAAAGGCCTCAGTTTAGCTCCCAATACCACCCCCGCTTTATTTAACCAATTAGACTTAGCTAAAAATTTGAGTCACCATATAGGGGATATTCGAGAGGCTGAGTTAGTAACTCGTTTAATCGCTTCATGGCAACCGGATGTAGTCTTTCATTTAGCAGCGCAACCCCTAGTGCGGCTTTCTTATCTGGAGTCGGTGGAAACGTGGAACACAAATGTTATGGGGACTATTCACGTTTTAGAGGCCCTGAAAAGCCTGACTAATCCCTGTGCCGCCGTGTTTATTACTAGCGATAAGTGCTATGAGAATCGGGAATGGGTCTATGGTTATCGGGAAAATGACCCGTTAGGGGGTTATGATCCCTATAGTTCTAGCAAAGCGGGGGCGGAATTGGCGATCGCATCTTGGCGAAATTCCTTCTTTAAAACCCCTCAAACCCCCATCGGCATTGCCAGCGCCAGGGCCGGAAATGTCATCGGTGGCGGAGATTGGTCTCTAGATCGGATTGTACCCGATGCGATGCGGGCCTTGATGAAGTCCGAAGCGATTCCCGTGCGGAACCCTTTAGCGACTCGCCCTTGGCAGCACGTTTTAGAGCCTTTGGGGGGGTATTTACGGTTGGCTGAGTCGATTTATGAGCAGTTGATGACGGCTAATTGGCAGCAAGACAGCCGGGGGTTATATGGGGCGTTCAATTTCGGTCCGTCTCTGACTTCTAATCGCCCAGTTAAAGAGTTAGTTGAGTCTATCCTACAACTTTGGCCAGGTACTTGGCTCGATCAAAGTGATCCGAATGCTGTTCATGAGGCTAAATTGCTTAATCTAGTCACAGATAAGGCTTTCCATACCCTAAAATGGCAACCCGTCTGGGATTTTCGGCAAACCCTCAAGGAAACGGTGACATGGTATTATCAAGCGGCTCAAATTGCACCTAGCAATAATCAAGGGTTTCAAAACTTAACTCGATCACAAATCGATCTATACCAGGCCGATGTCTTCAGTGAAAAAGTAGGTAGCTTTTGTGTTCCATAATACTTATTGTTACTGGACTGTTTCAGCTAAAATAGGACAATAGATTTCGGCTTAAAGTCTTAGATTATAGAATTTATAAGTAGTCGTGCAAAATTAATTTCCTAGTAAAGATAGGCAAAAGGCAAGAGGCAAAAGGCAAGAGGGGGTTAGATATGTGTAATTAATTTTGCTTAGGTACTTAGCATTTTTCTAATACACCAAATTAGCTGAAACAATCCACTACATTCCAGCGTTCCTCAAAACCAGAGACTTCGTACATCACCATTAGGATAAATTCTACAAATATGACCAAAGTTTACTTCTACGCAACAAGTGAAAGGGAGATGCGGTTACTTAACAGACAAGATCCTGACTCTTTCCTTGGTATTCATGATCATTTTTCAGGGGAAATTGCGACGAGTTATATCTATCTTAAAAAGGCAGGTTTAGATTGTGAAGTTATTAACACAATTCCTGAGGAAGGAATTGTGTTCGCAGATAGAAAGAGTTTTGATAAAACCTTGCTAGAGATCAAAAAATATCTTGGGAGACCTACCCGTTTTTACAAATATCCAGGAAATGCTATGTTAATTGTGGTGAAATCTGATCAACAGTTTTATCCACCTGCCCATATAAATATTGTTAATAATCCCGTGGATTTCCAGAAGAACCGTAATTCTATTTGGAATCCTTATTGCCTTGTTTCACTTTGGCCTCAGCCCGGATTGATCCCTCGATTGAAAGAGCGTGGCTGTCTAGTTGAAAATGTGGCTTATCTTGGTCATCAATCTCAATTAGCAGAAGATCTGAAATCGGATAAATGGCGTGATGCTCTATCTTCTCTAGGATGCAAATGGTTACCAATTCTTGAGCCTAAAAAGTGGAACGACTATAGTAATATAGATGTGGTTATTACTGCCAGAAGTTTCGATGGCAATCCATACATCAACAAACCCGCTAATAAATTAATCAATTGTTGGCGAACTGGTGTTCCAGCCATCGTGACTCCAGAGTCCTCAATCTTGGCAGAAAAGAAAAGCGACTTAGACTTTCTTTTGGTTAATTCTCTGGACGAAGCTATATCAGCAGTTAGTAAGTTAAAGAGTAGTCCCGACCTTTATGCTAATATGGTCAGCAATGCCAGGGAAAGGGCTAAGGATTTTACCGCAGAAAAAGGTTGTGAAAGATTTATAAAATTTTTTGAGGAATTTGCGTTTCCTACCTATAATGAATGGATTGAATTAACGGAAAGTCAGAAAAAAAACCTTTTCTGGAGACGTTGTTCTAAATTGAAATTAGACAATTTTAAAGACAGAACAATTAACAGTTTCATCGAGCGGTTTTTCTAACGAACATTATTGCATAAATCATGACTCAATCCATTTCTCCCCCCAGTACAACTACCGAAGCAGAACTGCGGTCGCAAGTTTTCCAAGCGGTTCAAAAATACTATGACTTCAAATTTCAACCCCGGGCTTTTGTGGCGGGGCAAACCTATGTTCCAGTTTCGGGTAAGGTATTTGATGAGCAAGAATTAGTGAAATTAGTGGATTCTTCCCTAGATTTCTGGCTCACGACGGGCAGATATGCCGCAGAATTTGAGGAACGTTTTGCCCAGTGGATGGGAGTAAAACATTGTTTATTAGTCAATTCGGGTTCTTCAGCGAATTTAGTGGCTTTAAGTGCCTTAACTTCCCCTAAATTGGCAGAAAAACAACTTAAACCGGGGGATGAGGTGATTACCGTTGCGGCAGGGTTTCCCACGACAGTTAATCCTATCTTCCAAAATCAGCTAATTCCGGTCTTTTTAGACGTTAAATTACCCGGTTATGACCTTGACATCGAGCAGCTGGAATTAGCCCTGTCAGAAAAGACCAAAGCCATTATGATCGCTCATACCTTGGGAAATCCGTTTAATTTAGAAGCGGTGATGGCTTTTGCCGAAAAACATGACCTCTGGGTAGTTGAGGATAACTGTGACGCAGTGGGAAGTCTCTATAAAGGGCAAAAAACCGGCACCTTTGGGCATTTAGCAACGGTTAGCTTTTATCCCGCCCATCACATGACCATGGGAGAAGGGGGTGCGATTTTAACCAGTGATACCCGCTTGAAAAAGATTGTCGAATCTTTCCGCGACTGGGGGAGAGATTGTTGGTGTCCTCCGGGGGTAGATAATACCTGTAATAAACGCTTCGGTTGGCAGTTAGGAGATTTACCCTTTGGCTACGACCATAAGTACACCTATTCTCATGTGGGCTATAACCTGAAGATGACAGATATGCAAGCGGCTGTAGGGGTAGCTCAACTGGATAAATTGCCAGAATTTATCCAAAAGCGCTGGGAAAATTTCGCCTTTTTACATCAAAAATTACAAGACTTACAAGATGTTTTAGTTCTGCCCGAAGCAAGTCCCCATTCTGAACCGAGTTGGTTCGGCTTTCCTATCTTAGTTAAGGAAGATGCGCCTTTTAGCCGTAATGATTTAGTTAAGCATTTGGAGGAAAAACGCATCGGCACAAGGCTATTATTTGGGGGTAATTTACTGCGACAACCTCTGTATCAAGGATTAAATTATCGAGTTATTGGGGATTTGAGTAATGCAGATAAAATCATGGAAGGAGTGTTTTGGATTGGGGTATTTCCGGGATTAACCAAGGAGATGTTAGAGTATGTAGCCGAAACTATGAGAGCATTTTGTAGGAGTTAACACAAGCTCAAGCCGACAATTCTGCCGTCAGAATTGTCCATAATTATCAATAATACTTCAAATTAAATTAGATAAATGAACAAAAATATGATCGATCAATGGCTCAAAGGAGTAGGGGCGTTCCTACTTATTTTTATCGATGTAAATTATCTTCTTACCACAAGATTTGGCAGATTGAAAGGAAATGAAAGGTATGAAGCAATGTGGTATCTATTTATTTCAATTTCAATTATTGTTTTACCTATATTCTTGGGTAAAGTTTTGAACTATTTTAGTTCTATTTTATCAAAAATAATCAATAATTGGCAAGTCACAAATCAAAGTCGTAATCTTGAGTTTTTAATTTCGTGGGGACTTGGTCTTGTTTTCAACACGATAGCAATTCAAAGGCTCTTTACCCAAGGAACTGCTGAAAGTCTCAGGCGCTATATTAGACCCGAGATGTCATCCAACTCAGATGAGCTGACAACTTATTTATTAAGCTTGAATTTTTTGGTGCTAATTCCAGTCGCATTAATTTTAACAGTTATTTTATTTTTTCTCTTATACTTATTTTCCCTTCGTAAATTTTTGAGAACATTATTGATTGAGAATATAGTTTTTATTGGCGTTTTAGTAACGGTGACATCAGTTGCTTGGAGTCTGGTTTATACTAATCCATCGAACTACCATTTTAATTTGGTTCTCTTCCCATTAGCGGCCATTAATAGTGATTCCCCTTTTATTCCCCTTGTTGACGATGGATTTAAAAGTATATATGGCGGATATTATCTTTGGCTTGGCCTACTATCACGATTAATAGGAAATAGTCTATTGTCTATCAAAATTGTTGTGTGTAGTTTGATTGCTCTTCAGATTATTCTTTACTATTTAATAGTTAAAGCTATCTACAAAAATCCATTGATCAGAATTTTAGTATTTATTAGCTGCCTATTTTGGAGTTATTTTTATGGTAAGGTAGTAACCCAAGATTTATACTTTCAATATTTTCCTTTAAGAACTTTATTTCCTTGTCTTCTGCTGGTTACTTTGTTATATACATCTGAAAGAAAATTTCTCGATAAAGCTACTTTTTCCTTGAAGTTTTTAACAATTAACTTACAAGATGTGCTTCTAGATTTTCTAGTGGCAATGGCTCTATTAAGTAATTTTGATTCTGGTATAGTTGTCTTGATTATGTATTTCTTTATCTCCATTTGGAATGAGTTCAAAGTAGATGGTTTTAGCGCAAAAAACATGATTAAAAAATTAACTGGATTTAGTATCAATCTTATCATTATCATGTCCATAGTTATTTTTGGCTTTAGAATTATTGCTGGAGAATTTATCAATTTTTCTAATTATACGGGTTCTACTGTTAAATCTGGCTTTGGCTTTTATGGTTTGCCTTTTCCAGATAATATGTGGATGATATTTATGGTTGTTTACGGTTTTAACATCATACAATCTTTTCAAAGTCCCATTGAAGATAAAAACGCTAAGTATCGTTTTGTAATTGCCATCTGGGGAATAGTTAGCCTCTTTTATTTTGTCAATAGAAGTCATCCTTGGAATTTGATATCTGTATCACTTCCATTTTTTCTTTCCTATGGTTGTTTGATTGATTATGTCTTTAGTTATTGTCGAGAAAAAATGTCTGAATCTGAACCAGAATTGCTGCAGAATAAAATGGCATTTAGGGAGTTTTTGCCAATCCTATTGCCCAATTCGTTTGAGTTATTAAGACTCTCCCTTGTCAGTGTATTAATCATGCCCTTTATTATTATGTCCCTAATCGCTTGTGTAAAATTTATCCCTTTAACTATATCCAATTTTAAAATCCCTAAAAGCTATTCGGAAATGTCTGCTTTATCCAGCTTGTCTGAGAGAGTAGATACATTAGAAAAGCAATTAAACCGTCCATCAATTATAATTTCTGATCGGTTTGAATCCTATTATTATCTTCACAAAAACAGAAAGGTATTGTTTTATCCCGATATAATTTCTATTACTTTCTTCTCTGGAGACAATTCTTTTCAGACCCGTTTTCTTGATAGTCTCAATAAATTCAATCCAATTGTCACCCTATGTCCCATGATAAATCCAATTCCCATAAAAGAAAATATTCATGGCACTTTTTTACAATTACTCTATGAGAATAATTACAAACTTGTAGAGTCAGGGAAAAACATAGATGACCGTATCCTGAAAAATTGTAAGATTTACATAAAAGATTAGAACTGTAATAGAGTCAGAGAATCTTGACAAAATTCCATAACCTAAAACGAGCCGAAGGCTTGGCAGCACAAATGCGGTAGCAATTGGGTTGACATTGACAATGGTTTATGATAAGAAAGTGGCATCAGTTGTTCACCCCAACCAACCCATGGCTCAAGAGACAATCCTAATTGCAGCTAACCCACCAGAGATAAAGCTCCCACCTACCCAAGATGAACTACTTTCTGATGACGGTATTCCCATGGAAACCCAGCGACACGGACTGCAAATGCAGTTATTAGTCAGACCGCTCTCCGGGTGGTTAAAAACCCAAGGACGAGAAGCGTTTGTGGGGGGCAATATGTTTGTTTACTTTAGCCCCAATCAAGTGCGGAACGAGGATTATCGCGGACCTGATGTATTTGTGGTGTTGGACGTGCCTCGAAGAGAACGGAAAAGCTGGGTCGTCTGGGAAGAAGAAAAAGCTCCTGATGTGGTGATTGAGTTGCTTTCT
>JAADBR010000106.1 GCA_009995705.1 Microcystis aeruginosa W13-11 | reverse complement strand
GGAATGAATACCAAAATAAAGCTTATTAAAAGAATGAGTTATGGATTTACCAATTTTGAACATCTTCGACTTAAGCTGTTTGCTTGCTTTAATTCATAACAAAAATTAACACACGAAAACCAGAAGAGCCGAACGCTGAGTTCAGGGCAGCGCGGTCAAAAACGACATCGGTAAGATTGCCAACCAAATTATGATGGCTGTCACCTTGCGTTGGGAAACCATTTTGATGCCAGAGGAAAGAAAAGAGGGTCATCAATCATCAGATTTGCGTTTCCAGTCCACTGATTACTGGAAAACCTTCCCAACTCCCACTCGGCAATAACTACTGGCAGCCAGAAATACGTTGGGTACACATCATACTTTGTGCTTTTTGTCAAAAAAACTTTTTTTTTGCAATAAAACTACACAAAAAAAAGATCATCGTTGTGGGTGAAATTGACTCATTTACCCGTCTTAATTAGGCTCACCCTGTAGGTGTGACAAGGGTTTCAACCATTGATGCCCAAAAAAGCACAGAGTAACCCATTATGAAATTCTATCAAATCGCTGTAACCATTGGAACATCGTCGTTAAATAAAAATCTTTCTCAGTTAATTCTTAAGAATTTGTAAATATTGCGAAATGTTAATTTAAATATTCTCAAGTTTTTGGAGTTAGTAGATAATTTTTGCTTATCTTTGTCGAAAAATAGAACTCCTGCAAAAATCCAACATCTACCATTGGGTTATTAGGAGTCAGGAGATAGTAGTCAGGAGTCAGTAGTCAGTAAGAATTGCGGCAATTTACATTTCTTAAGATAGACAACAGAATTTATGTCCGACTACTTATCAGTTATCAGTTATCAGTAATCAGCGAGGTTGAATTATCGCTTTTTTTTCAAAAATTTGGATAGTATCTCAGCATATTTTAGTGAGTTAGCCATAGTAAAGTAACCTACTTTTCAGAAGTATAAAAGTTAGTAGCCAATGATATCACCTGACATTAACTGCTGCCATTCACAATCCTGCTGATAGTGGTCAAGCATAGACTCAGCCTGCTCTTCAAGGATACGCCTGCACTCAATCAATGGTAACTTGAGAAAAGCCAGACGTTGCTCTAGGGATAAAGCTTGTTCTTCAGGGGTTAAATAAGACGGATTAACCTCTTTCACCAGTGGGAAAACCTTCAGTTTGTTAGAAAAATCCCATTCCTATCATATCTAGATTTTATAGGACATCCTCTCAAGCTAGGCGGACTGATTAAAGAAACAAAGGAAAATGGAAATTTTGCCGATCTAGGGCTGGCCTTTGCTATAAGTGAGCTATGTAGCGCCTCCTTGGCTAGTGAGGAAATTCTCAAACGCTAAAGCTGAGAGCTTACCGCTATAACTAAGCACACGAATCACCTAGACAGAGAAAATATCATGCGTATCGCTCACGATGTCACCGAATTGGTTGGCCGCACTCCTTTAGTACAATTGAATCGGATTCCCCAATCGGAGGGCTGTCTCGGCCGAATTGTGATGAAATTAGAAGGGATGAATCCCGCTGCTTCCGTCAAAGACCGCATTGGCACCCACATGATTAATAGTGCCGAAAAAGCGGGTTTAATCAATCCAGAAACCACGGTTTTAGTGGAACCCACTTCCGGCAATACGGGAATTGCCCTCGCGATGACTGCGGCAGCTAAGGGTTATCGCTTGATTTTAACTATGCCGGAAACGATGAGTTTAGAGCGCCGGGCGATGTTAAAAGCCTACGGTGCTACCCTAGAACTCACCCCCGGTTCCCGAGGCATGAAAGGGGCAATTTTACGCGCGCAGCAAATTGTCGATAGTATCCCCGGCGCTTATATGTTGCAACAATTTCGCAACCCTTCTAACCCGGAAATTCACCGTCTCACCACTGCTGAGGAAATTTGGCAAGATACGGAGGGACAGGTAGATTTTATTGTTGCGGGCGTGGGTACTGGCGGCACGATTACGGGAGTCGCTGAAGTGATTAAATCGCGTAAACCTAGTTTTCAAGTAGTCGCGGTGGAACCTTTCAATAGTCCAGTAATTTCTGGGGGTAATCCCGGTCCCCATAAAATTCAGGGTATCGGTGCGGGTTTTATTCCGGAAGTTTTACGCACAGATCTGATTAATGAGGTAATTACCGTCAGTGATGAGGAAGCTTTTCAATTTGGTCGTCGTTTGGCAAAAGAAGAGGGTTTACTTTCGGGGATTTCTTCCGGTGCCAATCTTTGCGCTGGGATTCAACTGGCCCAACGACCGGAAAATGAGGGTAAATTAATTGTGGTGATTCAGCCTAGTTTTGGAGAACGTTATCTGAGTACGCTGATGTTCCAAAATATCGAGGAGCGCGAGTTAACTTTGGTGTGAAAAAAATATCGTCTTCAGCGTCTAGCAGTCGGCTTTAGTTGAGGGCTGATTGCTAATAGCAGAGAGCTTTTTAATCATATTTCAAGAGGGATTTTTTCACCTGTAGGGGTATTTGTAAAGGTTGCGGTTTGATTGCTTCCTTGCCGGAAAAATTATCAAGTAAAGCCGATCGCACTTGCGTATCGGTTTCTCGCGAGAGAAGATAACGGAAGTATTCTTGGCATTGTTCTCGACGACTGGGGGAAAGTTCCATTTCACTTAAACGTCGGACGGCCATTAAGCGCATTAAGGGATCATTGACTGTTAATTTTTCTAACCAGCGATCGAAGTTTTTTGACTCATTTTGACCGCGATGGTCGAGAAAATGCCATCCTAGCAGGATTAAAGTCAAAACCGTGCCAAATCCTTGCAAAATTGAGGCCAGGGCTAACCAGCGATTTTCAGCATAGGCCCAAATTGCCACAGCGAGATAGGTGGCTAAACTGCCTAAACCGCCACAGACTACCGCTACGGTTAACTTACCGCTATCGGCGCTGAAAAAAGCACGCCCCCACAGCCACAGCGATGGCCAGTTTTGACCCTGGAGATGGT
This sequence comes from Microcystis aeruginosa W13-11, assembly GCA_009995705.1. GTDB lineage: Bacteria > Cyanobacteriota > Cyanobacteriia > Cyanobacteriales > Microcystaceae > Microcystis > Microcystis aeruginosa_F. The sequence continues at coordinate 12,508 of JAADBR010000106.1, read as the reverse complement.
AAGCTCCAATCATCGCCCCCACCCCAGTGAAAGTGGCCAAAACTAGCTGCCAATTCCACGCCCAGAGGATTAAAAAACTAGCACAAGCTGCCGCCCATGTCAAGAATTGACGGGTTTTTTTTGCCGCAAGAGTTCTCATGACTCGACGCTGCAGAGCGGGAGAAAAATAGGGAGGAAGGCGGAATACTGAAGACACGGGAAGTTTTTCACTGAGGGTTTGATGATCACTATAGCCTGTTCTCAGGCAGACAGATCATTTTTCTCGGTAAAAATCCTTGTGGGAAAAGAGCGAAGTGCTAGGGTGGACTAAAATTGCGATCGAGAATCGGCTAAAGTTCAGATTGGCGAGCTTAGGTGTTAAGATGGTTTGCAATCAAACTCAACTTTTTTTAGTAATAAATAGCTCAACAATATTCTGTAAACTTATATATAGAAACCTAAAGAAATATATTAATTTGCAGTTTTTAGGGCAGTAAATTCCGATAGATGATCTAGAGTAGTGAGTATAAGTACTGCACCTAATTTTACCTAGTCAGGCTGGCTATCTAACTCATCTATTTCACTTCCGAACAGGGTTACAACGTCCCTTGTCTCGGTTGAGTCTTGCGGGAATTTTACCTCAAGGAAAATCTCGATAATTTTGAGCCATGATTGACTAGAATCCTCAAATATTCCATAAACTGGCGAGTTTTAAGAAACCTAGGAGGTTTATCGCTATGAAAAGCCGTCTTATTGTTTGTTGTGATGGAACTTGGCAAGATTTAGGACAAGCTTATCCTACCAATGTTGTCAAAATGGTGCAAGTTATCACGCCACTTGATGATAGTAAGGGCAACCCCATCCGTCAAATCATTTATTATGACGAAGGGATTGGGACAAAACAAACTAATGCCGAGGTGACTGATACTTTAATTAAAATTGCTGGAGGTGCTTTAGGCATTGGCATTGATCATAAGATTGAGGATGCCTATCGTTTTCTGTGCTTAAACTATCAACCTGAAGATGAAATTTATCTCTTTGGTTTTAGTCGGGGAGCTTACACTGTACGCTGTTTAGCTGGGTTAGTTTATAATTGTGGTTTGTTGTATCGAGAATTTATCCGACAAATCCCCAAAGCCTACGAAATTTACCGAGAAAAACAAGACCCAAATAACGCACCTAACGGTAAAAATGCCATTGATTTCCGTAATCAATATGGACGACGAGTTCCCATTAAAGCCTTATGCTGTTGGGATACGGTTGCTTCTTTAGGTATCCCTGATATAGTTCATTCTCTGCACTTAGATGAAAAGTTCAACGAACGTTATCGCTTTTATGATTCGACCATCAATCCTACAATTGAAAAGGCGTTTCATGCAGTTGCTGTTGATGAAATTCGTAAGGTCTTTGATGTAACACTAATGCATCCCCATTCTACCAAGATCAGACAACAAAAAGAACAAGTGGTTCAGGTTTGGTTTCCGGGGGGTCATGGTTGTGTTGGTGGAGGTTCTCAGGAAGAGTCCAGCCTATCTGATGGAGCTTTATTGTGGATGATGGAACAAGTCGAAGCCTTGGGTTTGACCTTAGATCAAAGTTATATTCAACAGGAAGTTCATCCCAATTCTAGTGCGCGTTTTGATAATACGTCAAAATGTCCATTTAATGTAGCGGGAACAGCACCTCGTCAGTTTGAAGGGGATGTTAGCAATTTGCATGAAAGTGTTAAAAATCGCTGGACAGACCTGAATCTTAATCCCCTTTATAAACCCGCTATTCCCGAAATTCAAATGATGCTTGAGCAAGAGCTTGGTGCTTTGAGAAAGAAAGAAATAGTCTCTGTTTAGCACTTCTCTCCCTCAAAAGTGTCGCTTTCACTTTACTTACATAAAAACCCATAATCTGAACTAATTAGGAGGATTTGCCATGAAAGTCTCACAAGTCAAGAAATTCAGCCAGCTATAAAACGAGAAATTGTTCTCAAGAGAATGATTTGCTTAATTGCTTTTTTGCAGCAACTAATTGTTGTTCAACTTAGAAGAATTATTCTATGACTAACTCTTGACTTTTATCACTTGGAGGCAAAACGTATGAGTTTACAAGTCACCAGTCCAAAAAATGGAGATGCTTTTTCACGCGGCACGCCTGTTACCTTCAAAGGAAAAGCAGACAATGAAACTGTTCGAGTTGAGATTTTTGCCGAACAGTGGCACTTAGGTAGTGTTAATGTGGAATCAGGAGAGTGGACGCTCACTTATCCTGCATTTACAGGTGTAGGACGAAGACAGATTCAGATAATTGGCTTAGATCAAAATGGTAACACCGTTAATAGTGTTGGTCTTGAATTAATTATAGAAAAACCGGGCTTTCAACAAGGGCTGGATGTGTCGGATTTCGATGGAACAGTTGACTGGATTCGAGTGAAACAAGCCGGTTATACCTTTGCCTTTGCCAAAGCAACGGAAGGAGAAACGTGGAAAGCCGCAACTTTTCCCCGTAATTGGCGACAAATGGAGGGCGTTGGTATAATTCGAGGAGCTTATCATTTTTTCCGACCGACAATCGATGCCAAAGCACAAGCTAAACACTTTCTGGATTACGTTAATAGTGTTGATCCCATCGGGGTAAATGATTTGCCACCCGTTATTGATTTGGAACATTACCCTGCCTCAGTGGAGCAACAATGGAATTCTTTGAGCAAACCTGAGCGAGTCCAACGGGTTAAAACGTGGATTGATGTCATCGAATCGGAAATTAATCGTAAAGCGATTATTTATACCAGTTACGGCTTTTGGAATGGTTGGATGAGAGGAGTCAGAGATTTTTCTGGTTATCCTTTGTGGGTCGCTAATTATACCCCCAATCCGCAACCCTTAATTCCTCATGAATGGGATCGTTGGACATTTTGGCAATATAGCGATCGCGCTGAAATCCCCGGAATTTTAGAGTCAAGAGAAGATGTCAACCGCTTCAATGGGTCTTTAAGTGATTTAATTGCTTTTATTCCCAATAATACGGTCATTGTTTGACTTTTTATTCAATGAAAAGCATCAGGTGTGTGGTGTGAGTAGCGGTGTTATGTATGTCGTTTTTCCAGGCTCGGGCAACGGTAAGCCGCGATTGCTCTCTGAGATTAACAGCGAAGCCGAAAAACATTTCAACAATTGGGGGGGAATGGCCAGATTAAACGCTTGTTTTAGCCCATCTTAACCTAGAAAACTGCCAATTTACCTTTACTTTATCGAGGAATATCACTATGACTACCGCACAACAAGTTCTTCAAATTGCAGCCCGGGAAATTGGCTACAAAGAAAACCCAAAAAATTCTAACCATAATAAATTTGGTATTTGGTATGGTATGGATTATCAGCCTTGGTGTGCCATGTTTGTTTCCTATTGCTTTTACAATGCGGGCTTACCTTTACCTATTACTACACCTAAAGGGTTTGCTTATTGTCCTTATGGAGTGAAATGGTTTAGAAATAAAGGATGGTGGCATACAGACCCTCAAGTGGGTGATATTGTTTTTTATGATTGGGGAGGTGATGGTGTATCCGATCATGTCGGTATAGTTGAAAAAGTTAATTCTGACGGTTCAATTGTTGCTATTGAAGGGAATACCTCTGATGGTTTTGGTGACTCTAACGGTGGCGAAGTTTGCCGTAAAACTCAGAAAAAAGGGATTTTAGGTTATGGTCGTCCTCCTTATCATGGTGTAGTCCCCCCTGCTCAAGAGGAACATCCAGTTTGGGAACGTTTCATTGCTCTAACTAGCCCTTATATGCGAGGAGATAATGTCTTGCAGTGGCAACGACAAATGATTCACCGAGGTTGGAATCTTGAGGCTGATGGTGTCTTCAAGGAACGAGATGAGAATGTCCTAAAACAATTCCAAAAACAAAAAGGTCTAACAGTTGATGGCATTATTGGACCGATCTCGTGGGATGCAGCATGGGAAGCCCCCATCACAACCAACTAAGTGATTGCTAGATTCTGATGGTTCAATTGTTGCGATTCGAGGGAATGTTGATAATCAGGTTAAACGAGTAAACCATCAGGAAAGCACGATTATGGGTTATGGTCGTCCACCTTATCAAACTAGCAAACTAGATTCTGAACTTGATCAGGTATTGCTCAACTCCTAACAACATTAGTAACATGATTGAAACTCTAACAAATCAAGTTAGCATCCCTGTCTGTTTATCTTTGAGCGCCTGTGTCATAACCGTGCTATCCAGTGAACTTAACGCTCAAAATCCCCCTAGCTTTGTGATGCCAAGTGGTAACATTTATTGCGCTCTAATTGGGAAAGATAATAATATGCTACGGTGCGAGATTCAAAGTATGTTAAATCCTCTACCCCCTCAACCTTATCCTAATTATTGTCAATTTGATTGGGGGGCTGGTTTTCTGCTCCCTCAACAAGGTAAACCAGAAGTTCTTTGTATAAGTGATACCATTACCGGTACTAACAACATCCTTTCTTATGGAAAAACTTGGCAACATTTAGGCTTTAAATGTATCTCACAAAGAACGGGATTAATGTGTAGTAATCTGGGGGGACATGGTTTCTTTCTCAGTCGTCAGCAGTGGAAGGCTTTTTGAAATCAAAAATTCACCATCTCCCAGGAGACAATAAATTATGAAAACCTATACCGTTCATCACCTTTTCCAACTATTATTAGGACTCAGTTTGACTCTTTTTCTCAGCTTTATTTTCCCAATCGCCGAAATTAAGGCGGAGAATCTACTCGGAAAATATCCCGTCTGTGAACCCTCTGCGGTCGTTCAAGTAACCTTTTCAGAATCAGGAGGCAATCGCCTTTTAGTAGCAGATAATGAACAAAAAGACATTCTATTTCTCTATCCTGTGAGTTCTAGCCAATTAGACTCAACTCGTCAAAGTCAGTTAGCCTTAGAGAAAAATATAAATGATATTGAAGCGATCGCAAAATTAGATAATAATAGAGTGCTTATCTTCGGTTCTCACAGTCGTAACAATAAATGTGAGATCAAAGCAAATAGACAACGGTTTGTACAGGCTCAATTGTCGGGGAATCAATTAAAAATTATTGGCAAACTGATCCAAAGTCCTCCAATCAATTCTCAAGTTCTCTTCCAAGCTCTAGATGTGAATTCTAACAAGATTATCAGTGCCGTGAGTCGTGCTATTGATGAGGCGGAAACCCAAGCTGATCAATCATTAGGAGACAAAAATCAGTGTGAACAAGCTAATGCTTTTAATGCTGAAGGAGCAGTGGCGATTCCTGATCCTTTATCTCTTGAAAAATTCAAGATTTGGATAGGTTTACGTTCTCCCATTGTCACATTAGACGCTAATAATTATGCAGTTTTACTATCAATGGCTAATCTGGATAACTATCAATTCGATGGTGCAACACTTCTAGATTTAGGGGGACGGGGAATTAGAGAAATTACTTTTGATAATAACCAGATTTGGGGAATTGCTGGCGGGCCGAAAGATGGTCAAGATAATTTCGTTTTTTGGAAACTATCGGCTGAGGATGTCAAACCGAATACGATCCTTAAACCTGAAATACTTCGAGAATTACCCCAGTCATCAGAAGGATTAGCGATCGTTGATGGAACAGCCTATATTTTGATTGATGGCGATAGTGGGGAGTCTGGAAATCATTGTGCAGTACCCGCCAAGTTTATGCAATTTACTGTCCCTAATTAAAGTTATGTCCTCAAATTTTTCCAGCTTTGAAACTAGATAATCCTCTCATATTGAAAAAAGGAGAATCGATGATGACTAACCAAAAACTGAAAGCTCTAGTCAATACTGTTATCAAACAATCTACCCTAGATAGCAGTCAGATTACTGACCCTACTCAAAAATTTTCCTGAGAAGCAGCATCTGTACTTGAGATTAATGATTACAAATCTGCCGACAATAATCACTGGGAATTAGAATTAACAACCCCTGTTAATCAGATGACGAAATGGTTCGCTTATATTCCCCGTGTCGAAATTAAAAGTAATGACCCTGTGGTCAAGATATTACAAGACATTAAGCTGTCTCAATTTAAGGTGTATCATCGACCAACAGAACAAGATGGAGAAGGATTGGGGATTCCCCCTAATGGACAAGACAACCGTTCAGAAAGAATTTGTCCTGTTTACGTTCTTAGTCCAAGAAGACAAACAGATTCTTTAGTCAGACAACTGATTACACTGCTTCGGGTCAAGGATACAGCGTTCATTATTGCAGAACGATTGGTACAATATCCCGAAGATTGTCTCCCCACTATTTCTCAATTTTAAAAAGCGGTTATTGTCCAATCTTTTGTTGGTGTCGGTCCTCCTCAACCGGATGCAACTCCTTATCCAGATTGGGCAAAAGAAAGACACGACAAAGAGTTGTGGAGACTCGAACAATCTATCCGTCTATTACAGTCGATGAATCGAAAAATCTCAGCTGTCGTTTGTGCGATGGGAGATTCTCAAAAACATTCATCCAAAGATGTGCGAGAAACAATGCAAACAAGATTAGAAAATCTTCTGGATAAGTATAATCTCTCGGCTCTCAAACAGCCAATTACTTGGGGAGCAGATGAATTAGTAGCAATGGGAATCGCTCAAACCCGTCCTAAAACTAAAGTGCGTGTCCGCATCTCTAATAAGAAGACTGAAATGTGGTACGACGGGAGACGACCACCACGAAAACTTGTGACTGAAAAATTACAAGCAGTTGGGTTAATAGAATCAGAAACTGACTGGGATTTCGAGGTCGCTATCCTAACTCGTCGTCAAAATGGTAGTATTGATGATTATCAGAAAGACGACCAGAAACAAGCCCAGTTATACCAAATTTATAAATTCCTGACAGACATAGAGCTTCTAAAATCCAAGACTATCCCGTTAAATACCCGATAGTGTCATTGGATAAACGATTTAAAAGAGCATCGAGTTAATCTCTTAAAGCATCAAGAGATTCAAAAGTTTCCCATGCCAGAAAATTTTTCAAGTACAGTCAAACTCTCTCGGCGTGGTTAACTTCAGGACAACAAGAAGGTTGATAAAACAATATAATATTGTCGGTAATTTTTAAGTGTCCCGCAATATGTGCAGGAGCGTTATCTACTTGTAAAATATGTAATTCATTGAGAAAAGCTTGCGATAGTTGTAATAGATATTCTCCGAAATAATCCCCATCTAAATGGGAGAATTCATAGAAGAAGCTTCTGCCCTGTCGAGGCTCCACAGCCCCGTACAGCCAAAAGCATTGGAAGTTATCTTGAAAATTACCAATGGGCTTAACTCCGAAAAGAGTTATTTTATTCCGAGCAATAGTGTGACAACCAAATCTACTTTCATCCTCGCATTCCTCTTAGTTGTAAAATACCTACATCTGTCAGCCTTATCAAGGTAGTAGGGTTGATTCATGAATCAACCCTGGTAGCAGGGGGGATCAGAGGCAAAATCTATTTAATAACTCATCTAGGAAAACCTGTTCTTGCTAAAATAACTCCAATTTTAAGTGCAATCATCCCCCCAAAAACACTGCCCAACCAATAAATTAAACCGAAAGTTAAGTTTCCCTGCTCTAAAAACTTGTTGACCTCCAAACTATAGGTAGAAAAAGTTGTATAGGAACCACAAAAACCCGTGGCAATCATCAATCCTAATTCTGGGGCAATTATACAAATATTTTCCCTAACCATAGTAAAAATATAGGCAATAATTAAACAGCCAGAAACATTGACAAAAAATGTCCCCAAAAATCCCCATTCTTTACCGAAGATACTGTTAATTAATTCTGCTATATAAAAACGACTTAAAGCCCCAAAAATAGCCCCAATTGCCACGAATAAACCATAACGACCCGTGAAAAAATTCATGCTGTCTCTCCTGCCCTTCAATAGTCAATAAATTGGAGAATTAACCTAGAAAAACTTGGGCAATAGCTGCCCCGATTCTCACGGCAATCAATCCGAAAATGATACTAGCAACAGCAAAAATAAGACTGAAAAAATTTTGCTGATTGCGCCAGAGGATCAGGATATCTAAGCTATAGGTAGAAAAGGTGGTATAAGCTCCTAAAAATCCCGTTCTAACCATTAAATCTATTGCGTGGGAATAAAAGGGAAAACTGGGTAAAATAGCCCAAAAAAAGCCGATAGCTAGACAGCCAGTTAAGTTAATAATAAAGGTTCCATAGGGAAAGCGCAAGCCGAATTTCGCTTTTGTCCATTCGGTAATATGATAACGAGATAACGCCCCCGGAACCGCTCCTGCTACAATTGCGAAAATATCGTTTAAATCTGACATTGTTTCTGATTTTTTTGCTATCTTCGCCTAGTCTCTATGATAATTGATGCGGTTATCGATCGCATTGCCCATATTTTCAGGGGTGTTATTGTCGAGGACAACCCTCTGATTTTAAAATAGAGGTATGAAAATTCAACCGCGTAAACGTTTTGGACAACATTGGTTAAAAGATGAATCGATACTCGATCGCATCATCGGCGCTGCTAATTTACAATCAGAAGATCGGGTATTAGAAATCGGTCCGGGTACAGGCATTTTAACCCGTCGTCTTCTCGATGGTGCTCAATTGGTGGTCGCTGTGGAAATCGATCGAGATCTATGGACAATTTTAACTAAAAAATTTGGCCAACAAGATAACTTTCATCTCATCCCAGGGGACTTTCTTACCCTTAAACCTGAGCAACTGCCGCCGGTTAATAAGGTAGTGGCTAATATTCCCTATAATATCACCGGTCTGATCCTGGAAAAGCTGCTCGGTTCGATCGCCCATCCCTTCACCCCCCCTTACCAGAGTATTACCCTCTTAGTCCAGAAAGAAGTCGCCGAAAGATTAGTCGCTGTCCCCTCCACCAAAGCTTACAGCGCTCTCAGCGTCCGCATTCAATACCTTGCCGATTGTCAATGGATTTGTGATGTCCCCCGGCGGGCCTTTTCCCCACCTCCCCAGGTGGATTCGGCGGTAATTAGGCTTTTACCCCGTGTTTTGCCCAATAATGTCAGTAATGCGGCTTTTTTGTCCACTTTAATTAGCTGGGGTTTTGCCAACCGGCGCAAAATGTTACGCAATAATCTAAAAAATTGTCTAGATAGCGATCGATTAAGCCAAATCCTGACACAATTAGAGATTAATCCCCTCGCTCGCGCCGAAGATCTCAGTTTATCGCAATGGATTGACTTGGCGGAAAAATTAGATCAATTGCCAAAATTTTAGATTTTTTTTCTTGACAAATGCACAGTTATACCCTTCTAGCTCCCGCTAAAATTAATTTATATCTAGAAATCGTTGGCAATCGCCCTGATGGTTTCCACGAGTTAGTCATGGTGATGCAGACGGTGGCATTATGCGATCGCATCACTCTCCGGCCGAACGGATTGCAGGAATTCCGTCTCTTTTGCCATCATCCCCTCGTCCCCCAAGATAGCAGTAATCTCGCCCATCGCGCCGCCACTTTGATGGCGAAGGAATTCCCCCGCCTCTTTGCCAATTACGGCGGCATCGATATCACCATCGAGAAACATATTCCCGTGGCTGCCGGTTTAGCGGGGGGTTCCACCAACGCGGCGGCGGTGTTAGTCGGCATCGATTTAATCTGGGAATTAGGTTTAACCCGTCCGGAATTAGAAACTTTAGCGGCAAGATTGGGATCCGATACTTCCTTTTGTGTGACAGGAGGAACGGTTATCTGTACGGGAAGGGGAGAAATTCTCGATCCGATCGCTCCTCTCACCGGATTATGGGTGATTTTAGCTAAATACGATCATTTATCCGTTTCTACACCCTGGGCCTACCAAAGCTATCGGCAAAAATTTCAAGATACTTATCTGTCTTCTCCAGAGGAATTTCATCACCGTCGTCAGCAGGTGAGTTGCGGGGCTTTGGTACAAGCGATCACTCATAAACAACCGGCTGCTATCGGCAAATTTATCCACAATGACCTCGAAAAGGTGGTTTTACCGGAATTTACCCTCGTAGCCGAGTTAAGACAGGTTCTAGGGGATTTAGGCGGCTTGGGAACGATGATGTCAGGCTCTGGCCCGACGGTTTTTACTCTCTGTTCATCTCAGGAAGTGGCGGAAACCATCGTTAAAAAGGCCCGGGAAATTCTCGTCACTCCCGATCTACAATTTTGGATAGCTCCAATCACCGATACAGGCATTCAAGTGACTTGAGAAAATGATAATTGACCGCCTTCACCAAGATAACCAAACTCGCGGAATAATTGCCTCTCGATCGCTCATTTCTCGCCTTAAAATTTGCCAAACCTGCTGAAACCATTGTCGCACTTCACCGCTAGAATTGCCCCGATAACGACACAAAAGACCATCTCCTAAAGTGCTAGTAACTCCCATCTCTCCTTCTAGGGAAAAATCTCTCACTTTCTCAATTAAATCTCTTCCCACCGGTTGACCGATATAAACCAAAGTACCGATCATGGCACTATCATTTAAACCAGAAAATCCCTCGATCATTTTACCACCTAACAGGTAGGAGCGATCGAGCCATAAAGGTTGTCCTGATCGCCAAATTTCCCAATTAGAATGCCATTCTCCCGCTAAAAATTTCTCACCTCGCGCAGTGCGACCAAAACGGGTAATTTCCCATCCTAACCAACTGCTATTTTCCCCTAAATCCACTCGTAAATGTTGGCGAAATGCTGCACCATTGAAGATAATTGTTTCTTGGGGTAGCCATTCTAAACTGGCATTGTCATCGATTTTAATCTCGATTAATTGCTGGGACATCTGACCGTTACTCTGGTAAACTTTTCCAGCAGAAGCAGTGGTAATTAGGGCATTAGTAGCGGCTTGAAGATGAATTTTTTGTTGAAGAACATCACCGCCAACTATTCCCCCCGCCGTGTGTAAAATCACCGTATGACAAAGATTTTTTCCTTCGGGATAAAAAGGTCTTTGTACTTTTAAAGGAGCGGTAGCATAGACGTGATCAATCTGGGTTGCGAGATTTTTTTGCGTGTAAATTAGTTCTAGATTTCCCTGCCACATTATTGATCCTCAGTCATGGTTTCTAGAAATTGCCGATAATTTTCAGGACTGAGATTAATTTTAACTTCTATTTGCTGTTCTTTATCCCTGAACAGTAAAATATATTCACTTTCCGTTTTTTTTCCGACCAGGAGGGGATTTTTTAGCTCAAACTTTTGATAAACCAGATGGGGTTTCGTCACCCGAATAACTAAACTAGGTTGGGATTGGGGATAAATATATAACTGCTCCCGTTCCCGATCTAAGATTAATTGTTTGGGTGTCATGCTTCTTTCGTTAGCAAAAGTAGATTTATGCCAATAGAGGGTAATCCCGCGAATTTGGGGCATTTGGATGCTAAATTTTTCATCAAAACCTTGCTGCTCCCAATTAATATCTTCCAGAGAGCCAGTATCGGGAATTAAACGCTGTTGCCAGAAGACTTCCTGAAGATTTAAATCTTGCCACCATTGGCTAATAATTTGGAAATTCTCCAGATTATCGGGGTTGGGATTGGCATTTTGCCAGAGGAGAGGAGTAAGCATTTTGGGGTAATTTTTGGGCTGGGAAAATCAGGTTAATAGTCTTCGCTAGAGTTAGGGGATCATTAAGCTCAATCATCATCGATTCTTGAGCTGCCGATCGGTCCATAATATTAACTCTCGATCGCATTTTTATTCTATCCTAATTATCAGGGGAAAAACTGTTAAAGGCGGTCTTCATTGGCGATATTAAGAGTTTTCTGATCAAGAGGACGTTTTTTCTATCCGAGAGATTGATGTGACAGATAGTCCGTAGATTTATCGTCCACTAAGAACGATTATAGACTTTATGGAAAAATCAAAAGCAGTAATTTTAAGGGCATTGGGGTTAATGATCCGAGAGCATAGAGCAGCTTTAGGCATATCACAAGAAGAACTAGGGCTACGTTGCCATCTTGATCGTACCTATATATCTGGACTAGAGCGAGGAGTAAGAAATCCTTCTCTTACCGCGCTTGTCACTCTGGCGAAGGGATTAAACATAACTGTATCCCAATTACTGGAAAATTTAGAGATAGAAATAGAGAAACCGGAATGAGTTCTGATTTAGTAGAAGCTCTAAAAGCAAAGTTTAAAAAGGGTTCATCACAGTACAAAGTCTTCGAGTTATTATCAGATCGAGCTTGGCATTGTCGTACCTGTGAAGGGAAAAAAATAGCATCGGAGCAATATGCTGGTGGCGGTGGTATCCAAGGATTAGAGCGTGGAAATAGGAGCGGTCGCCAGGGGCTAGTAATAGAAACAAAACGGGAATACTGTCCAATTTGTCAGAAAACAACAACTTGGGATCGATGGACTGGAGAAATGCGAGCGGCGAATGCCTCCGCCAACATACCGCCTCAATTAGTAACTAGAATTTTGGAGTTTTATCGATATAACTGGAGTTTAGACTAAAAAATCAGACTGTAAAGTCTAGTCTGATAATTAGAACGCATAAAAAAAAGACTTAGCTTGTCAGAAAAGCTAAAAATAATGCTAATTTATTCATT
>JAADBR010000105.1 GCA_009995705.1 Microcystis aeruginosa W13-11 | reverse complement strand
GCCGCTCGCGCAGGCTAGAGACTCTCTCCCCTGAAACCTATAATGGACAAGGTTTTCGCGTCACCTTTTCAGCAAGGGCATCTACATTATAAAGGATACCAAATGGGTTCTATAAAGATTTCCCTGGCATTCTTCTAACACTTGTTCTGGAATAAGTATTTTAAAATTGTTCCATTTTTTTCTAAGCGAATAGCAAAAGACTTCTGATATTTACTGACGTAATTTATTTAAATTAATTTCCAGAAAACGGGCTTCTTTCTCAAAGAAACCCGTTTTCTAGGGGGTTAGGTGCCCGGGAGCCTGGCTGTTCAGTTCTGCGAGGATGGCTGAACTGCCGTTGATTGCGGCGGCCAACCCTGGGTCCAGTCCCCAAAATGCCCCGACTGCCACCACTAACAGGTTAGGCAGAGTAGCGATCGCCAAACTCCCGTAGGCAGTGGCAAGGGTATGCCGCGCCAGGGCAAAGGTGTAGCCGAGGAGCGGTAGATCGTGGCCGTGCAAGATGACATCTGCAGCTGCTTCCAATTCCCCTCTCCCCAGAGAAATGACCACCTGATCCTCCTGGGCAGCCAAGCAATCACTACCACTGTCGGTTATCCAAGCCACCCGCTTACCTTGGCGGCGCAACTGTTCTTGGAGTCCCTCAACAGTTGCCGCATCGGTGGCGAAGTGGATGCACTCAGAAGGGATGCCCCAACTCATCAGCAGCTCCGGGGTAATCAAGTCCTGGAAACTTTCGCAGGTAAAGGCCAGAGTATCCACCTGAGCCAGCTTTTCCAGTACCCTAGCATTGCGGATATAAACGCCTTGTCGCGCTGCCGCCGTCAGGGCTGAAACCACTGCCAGGGGAGTAACGCCCCGCAGAGAAACCCCGATGTCAAGGGGTAACAGCGCACTCGCACGCCCCAAGTCTCCCGTCAGGATTGCCCAAGTGCCACTCAGGAACAAAGTGGGTAGGATCGCTCCTTGGGCTAGAGGGTTGAGGTTCTGGAGTAGTTCGGTTTTTTCGACGGAATCTAGCCACCCTTGTCGATCCGCCTCGGGAACGGGAGCGAACCGAGAAGGGTCCGAGAGCCAGTGGATTTCTGCATCTTCTTGCTCGAACAGCAGGCATAGCTCGTCTTCTAGCTGTGTTCGCTTGCCCAGTTGCAGGCTCTCTGCCACTGCTGCCAGATTGAGGGCGAGTGCGCCAGCGATGTTGTTACCTTGAAGCAGTTGGTAGCTCAACCAGAGAGCATCGAGGCAGTCTACTGTCACTTGTCCGGCGCGCTCTAGGGCTTGGCCAACCCTCTGCCAGAGAGGAATTGAAGCCGCAAGGACAATTCCCCCCACAACCATCGAGGGCAGTTCTAGGGGAGCAGCAGCGATCGCCACAGCCAAGGTTAAGGCCGGCATCCCTAAATTTGGCCAAGTCCCCTGATTCCTAGCCCCGACCTTCTCGCTTGAAGCTGGCTCTCTTTCTAGGCTGGCCGCTAGGATGGCCGCTTGCAAGTAATTCAGGAGATCCGTTGCCGACAGCATTTCCGCCTGGTAGGAGACAATCAGGGAGCAGGCGGCGGCATTGATGCGGCTCTCGCTGATGGCAGTGGTTCTCAGCAGCGATCGCTGCAAGCGTCTGGCAAATTCGTCATCCCAATTGAGGCGGGGAATGCGAATTCGCAGCCGCCCCGGAATTTGATGGCCTACTTGCCAATCTACCCACTCAGGAGGTGCCGGGGAATTTTCTGCCGCTTGAACTGGTGCGGGAGTCAGAGTTGTTGTCGTCATGGTGAAGTGATTCGAGAGAGCCTACCGACACAGCAGCGGGACGAACAAGACATTCAACAGCAGGCTGACAGCATCGACGTAGATGATACCAGTTTTCGACTTCCATCTAAAAATCGAAAGAAAAGTATTCACCGATTATACCATAAAAAAGTTATGAAAGAAGTGCATTCAGCTAATCTAAGGATAGGCGGTTAAAATGCGTCTTGGCTTAATAAGTAGGTGGGTGGAATTAAATATAAGATGAACTTAGGTTGGGCTTCGGCAGTGAGCTTTTGCCGAACGGTTGAACCATGCAACCCAACTACGCTACCGTTAACCCATCCTACAAATAATTATGCCTCCCTACTTAGCAATTCTTTAAACACAAACTACCCACCAGATTTTGGAAAATTGGCATAACAAAAGTAACAATAACTAAAGGGAAAACCAATTCGATTAGGGAGTTGCCAGAAATTAACTAGGAGATAATTCGGCATTAACTAAAGACTTCAAAGGAATTAATTTGACAGCGCAAGCCTTTAATTCTGGCTGCAGGGAAATCGGACAAGCGGCTGGATGGGTGAGACTATTGGCCTCAGCATTTTCTGCCCATAGGGCCCCCCAGTGCATCGGCACAAAGACACAATTAGGAGTAATTGCTTTGGTAATTAAAGCCGGAAAACGGGCAGAACCGCGACGAGAACGCACCTCCACCCATTCCCCCGCTTCTATGCCCAATTTTGCCGCATCTTGGGGATGAATTTCCAGAAAAGGTGCCGGGTGCATTTTGACAATTTTCTCGATACGGCCGGTGCGGGTTTGGGTGTGCCAGTGACCGTACAAACGCCCCACGGTCAACACTAGGGGATAATCATCGTCCGGGGGTTCTGCTAGACCTTTACTGTGGTAGGCGGCGAAAACAGCACGACCATCGGCAGTATTAAATTTACCATCGGTATAAAGGCGTTTTGCGGCTGGTTTTTGGCTTTTATCGTCATCTTTAACGAAATTACCTAGTAATTCCCCGGAATTAGCGGTTTTAGGGGCGGAAATTTCATCAATGGAATCGGGCCACTGTCGGGGAGTCTCGGCCAGGCGATCATAATTAATCCCTGTCATATCACAAGGACGTTTATATGTCAAGCGGGCAAACTCGCAATATACCTCGGCCGAATCCTGAAAATTAAATTGTGCCTGAAACCCCAAACGGCGGCCAACTTCGGCAAAAATTTGCCAGTCCGCCCTAGCTTCACCGACCGGAGGGCGAAAAGCCTTATTTAACGTCACCATACGCTCAGAATTGGTCATTGTCCCCGTTTTTTCGCCCCATTGGGCCGCTGGCAGTAATAAATGGGCATAGGCGCTGGTTTCTGTGGGATAGTAGGCATCCTGATGGATAGTAAAAGGTGATTTTAACAGAGCCGCCTTAGTGCGTTCTAGATCAGGCATACTAACAGCCGGATTAGTAGCAGCAATCCAAAGAAATTTCACATCTCCCGTCTCCAAACCAGTAATCATACTCCAAGCATCACGACCAGGGACCGGAGAAATCCGACCAGCAGGTAGGCCCCAAGCTTGTTCCACTTCCGCCCGGTGTTGGGGATTTTTCACAGAACGATAACCAGGGAGAAGATGGCAGAGGCCGCCGGCTTCCCGTCCCCCCATAGCATTAGGTTGCCCAGTTAGGGAAAAAGGACCAGCCCCCGGCCTACCGATATTAGCCGTCATTAGGTGTAAATTGATTAAAGTGCGGGCTTTAGCCGTGCCTTCCCTAGATTGATTAACACCCATCGACCAGAGAGAAAGCACACTTTTCGACTCAGCCCAATAGCGGGCAGCCTGTTCCAAATCGGACCTGGGGATACCGCATTTACCCGCCACAATTTCCGGGGGATAATCGCGGATAACTTCCGCGTACTTGGGGAAATCCCTAGTGCATTTATCGATAAAATAGGTATCGATCGCACCCCAACCCAGTAACAAGTGAGCAATACCATTAAATAGATCAATATCAGTCCCCGGGTTAATAGCCAGGTGGAGATTAGCTGCCTTAGCCGTTTTAGTGCTGCGGGGATCAACAACAATTAACTTCGCTTCTGGCTTACCCTTGAGATACTTGTGCAGACGGTTAAAAATGATGGGGTGACATTCGGCCGTATTTGTCCCCACCAGAAAAGCACAATCTGTTAACTCTAGGTCATCGTAACAGCAAGGAGGACCGTCCGATCCGAAACTGCCAACATAAGCCGCCACCGCCGAAGACATACAGAGACGGGAATTAGCATCAAAATTATTGACTCCCAGACAGCCCTTGACCAGCTTTTGGGCCACATAGTAATCCTCCGTGTGAAATTGTCCCGAACCGTATAGACAGATACTTTCCTTTTCCCCCTGAGCCATTAAAGTTTGAATCTCGCTAACAATGCGATCGAGAGCTTCCTCCCAAGTACAAACACGAAATTGCTCTTGGAGAGAATCGCGGATCATCGGGGTTTCGAGGCGACATTTATCCATTGACTCCGCTACCGTAGCCCCCTTAACACAGATCATACCTTGACTAGAGGGGTGGGACTTGTCCCCAAAGACTTTCCCGTGTTGCCCTGCCGACGCAACCGGGGCGACCATCAAACCACAACCTACTCCACAGTAAGGACATTGGGTTTTTGTAGATTCAGTCATAAGCAGTAGGTCTGATTAGTAGCACTATCTTTGGGCATACTAAGATAGTCCGCAGACCTTCCCAGCCAAATTGTAGTTATTAATACAACTTATTACAAGCCCTAGCTAAATTACCCTTTTCCTGATGCAAATCCCGCATAAAAACTAGCTAGATAAAAAGCATACACTTGTTCTCGTGCCGAAAAAGAATCGGCATAGGATAATAGTAGGCCTCTAGGGTGCGGAAAAAATTTTCAGCCAGCCATGACCTACGAACCCCTACATCATAAATATCGTCCCCAAACCTTCGCCGACTTAGTCGGACAATCAGCGATCGCCACGACCCTGAGCAATGCCCTAACCAGTGAGCGAATCGCTCCTGCATACCTATTTACCGGACCCAGAGGCACCGGGAAAACCTCCTCGGCGCGAATTTTAGCCAAATCCCTCAACTGTCTGTCTAGTGACCATCCGACACCAATTCCCTGCGGTAAGTGTTCCGTCTGTCAAGCGATCGCCAATGGTTCGGCCCTAGACGTGATCGAAATTGATGCCGCTAGTAATACCGGTGTAGATAACATTCGGGAAATTATCGAGCGATCGCAATTTGCCCCCGTCCAATGTCGTTATAAAGTCTATGTCATCGATGAATGCCTGACTGGGGATAGCCTTGTTTTCACCGAAACGGGATTAATCCCCATTAATCATCCTGAGATTCTCGGAAAACGAGTTCTCAGTTACAACGAGAGCAGCGGAGAGTGGGAATATAAAAAAGTCCTGCGATGGCTAAACCGAGGCGTAAAAGCAACTTTAACCATTCAAACCAGAAATCGGACGATTAATTGCACTGGTAATCATTTGATTAGAACAGAAAAAGCATGGATACAAGCAAAAAATCTCAAAATCGGCGATCAGATTCTATCCCCTGTGAATGTGGCTGCGGTGCAATACAAGCCCAATAGCATAAAATCCCCTCAATGGCTTACAAATTTCGAGGAAGTGATAGGGATTCAAGAAGGTGACACAGAAAGCGTCTATGACCTAGAAGTGGAGGACAATCATAATTTTGTTGCCAATGGGTTATTAGTTCATAACTGCCATATGCTCAGTACGGCGGCCTTTAATGCTTTGCTGAAAACTCTGGAAGAACCGCCAGATCGAGTGATTTTTGTGCTTGCTACCACGGATCCTCAGCGTGTCTTGCCTACCATCATCTCCCGTTGTCAACGCTTTGATTATCGCCGTATTGCGCTCGAGGCGATGGTGACACACCTGCAAAAAATCGCCCAAATAGAAGCGATCGATATTAACCTAGAAGCATTAACCCTAGTGGCTCAGATCGCTAACGGTGGTTTACGCGATGCCGAAAGTCTCCTTGATCAATTAAGTTTACTCGCAGGAACGATTACGGCCGAGCGAGTCTGGGATTTAGTCGGTGCAGTCCCCGAAAGAGACCTCTTAACCCTACTTAAAGTCATTCATAGCAATATTCCCGATCAAGTTATCGAACAATGTCGCCATCTGATGAATCGCGGGAAGGAACCTTTAATCGTCTTACAAAATCTAGCGGGATTCTATTTAAACCTACTTTTAGCCAAAACTGCCCCTAATCGTCCAGAAATGGTCGCTGTCACTGCTCCCACTTGGCAAGAATTGTGTACGGAAGCGCGTACTTGGTCTTTAGAGGAAATTCTCCGCGGTCAACAACTTCTTAAAGACAGCGAAACACAACTAAAAAACACCACTCAACCCCGTCTTTGGTTAGAAGTCACTCTATTAGGACTATTACCGCAAGCACAGGTGATTCCTGTAGTTGCCACGGTAGCGCCTTCCCGTCCCCAAACCAGCACCGAGAGGCCTCCGGAAGTGATCACAGCACCGGCGCCGGTTAATGAACCGATCAAACCAGCAGTTATCACCCCGACAACTAGGGTCGAAGTGCCGCAAACTGAGGTTAAAACTGTTACCAGTGATGACAATCACGAACAAATTTGGCAGCAGGTTTTAGAAGTAATGGAACCCCCCACCACTCGCACTCTCCTATGCCAGCATGGCAGCCTTTTTAGTAGGTCAGAATCGAGCGCTTATGTAAGCATATCTTCCGAACAATTATTAAAAATAGCCAGGCTACGCTTGACTAATATTGAGTCAGCCTTCCAAGCAGTTTTTCAGCGCCCGATTAAAGTTCATTTACAGGTAGGCTCCGCCACTGCTGCCACCGCTGCAGAAGTTTCCCAATCCCCAGCAGCCAAGATGCTACTACCATCAGAAACCGCAGCAACGACCCCAATAACCCCCGAAAATAAAGTTATGACCGTGGTGGATACTCCGACCGCCAAAGAAGCAATTATCGAGAAAAAAGAAGCAAAAATCACCCCGCCAGCAACCCCAAAAACTTCCAGCACAGAGCAACCCGAAAAAATCCTGAATTTTGACTCATCTTTAGAGACATTAGATCAGGATGCTGATATTAGCAAAATTTTGGCAGCCGCTCAAAAATTAGCGAAATATTTTGATGGTGAACTGGTCAATATGGGCTATTCAGCACCAGAAAATTCGGCCGCAGAAACTAAAGTTAATAAGTCTTTGGAAAATATGACTATCGTGCGCGGGAGACCTGATGTTAACGAAATTTTAGATAGTTTGGAGGAGGACGAAGATCTTCCTTTTTAAGGCTATCTCAACGGCTTGTGCTAAACTAATAGGATATGCCACGTCTCAGGATTGGCTATTCTTGCTCAAATTCTAGCTACTAGACCTATGACACCCAAAACTAAGGCCAGAATCGATCAATTAATCCAGAATAACAAAGTTCTTGTGTTCATGAAGGGCAATAAATTAATGCCTCAGTGTGGTTTCTCGAATAACGTCATACAAATTCTCAATATTCTGGGGGTTTCCTATGAAACTGTCGATATTCTGCAAGATGAGGAGTTAAGACAAGGAGTTAAGGAGTATTCCAATTGGCCGACTATTCCCCAAGTCTATATCAACGGTGAATTTATTGGCGGTTCCGACATCATGATCGAACTCTATCAAAATGGGGAACTACAACAAAAAGTCGAGGTAGCCTTAGCTTCCTAAAAATTTTCTAGGTTAGGTTAGCTATCCTAACCTGATTTAAATCTACCAAACAGTAATCAGTGATCAGTAATCAGTAAACAGTGAAAAGACGGCAATTTTCTACTTAGGGTTTGCGGCAAAAAGTACGGGCGAAGCATTCGGATAGAAAATCTACGGTTTCACCGATAGGTTATTGCCCGAATGCTTCGCCCCTGCAGGACGCGGAGTGATAACTGCACTGATAACAAATCCATTTTTAATGGTGTGATTAACTCTCAAGTTATGAATTGTTTCTCCCTTATCCCCACACCCCACTCTCCTATACCTTTTAAATTGGATTTAGTATCACTCCCCTTTAAAGCTGTTCTTTGAATTGTTCTCTATCTTGTGCTATCAGGAAACTTTGTTGGGGGATACCGATGTGAATTCCCTTCTCCTCAAAAGCAATTTTGAGACGACGACGATACTCTCTTTCTATGTCCCATTGTCGTAATCTTTTAACGACAATTCTGAGCATAATTTCCATTCCCATGTGAGAAACCCGACTAACACCCGCAACCTGCACAGGATTGATGATATCTTCTTGCCATTGTGGATCTACAGCCATATTTTCAGCGATGGCTGTCATTAAAGCGATCACCAAGTCCGGCTCGGTCTGATAGGCGACTTCGATGGTAAAATTGACTCGCGCCCAATCTTTACTGAGGTTGTGTGAGCTAATAATTTGGTTATGGGCAATAGTGATTAAACGTCCATCGGCTGTCCGCAATTGAGTCGCTCGCAAACTCATATTTTCCACCAAACCAATAAACTCCTGAAACTGGACCATATCACCAACAGTGTACTGATCTTCAAAGATAATCAGAAAACCGTTAATCCAATCTTTTAAAAGATCCTGAAAAGCAAAGGTGAGCAATGCTCCCACTAAACCGGCTCCCGTGAGTAAAAAGGCGAAAGAAAGGCCCATCCAACTCAAAAAAACCAAAATTCCCAGAAAAATGGTGATAGATCTGATAATTTCTCGCCAAACGTCCAATAAAGTGGGAGCGCGCAGAATCCTCCTTTCCAAATTTTCGGAAAACACCGCTCCTTCTTCTACCCACTCCTGTAGCCGAGAATTAACGTAGAGATTAATCATATTGCTCACTGATGTCAGCAGCAACCAGATAATAAAAATCCTTAAAGGAATACGAATTATCCCCCGTCCTTCTAGCCTAGTTTCAGGAAATACATACAAAATCGCCGCTATTCCGCCAAACCAAAGCAGTATCAGTCCAATCAGAGCCAGTCTTTTCCAGAGAATATTTAATGTCAGTTGTCGTTGAATATCGGCCTGTTGACGGAAATTAGAGGAATCTTCCACAGAGGCTAAAATCGGTTCTTGGGAGCGATCTTTTCTGGGGGTAGAATTTATAGGTAAATTCCGATCAGATTGACTTTTAGCCTGTTTTTTGAGGAGATTGAAGCGATTTCTTAAACGTTTCTGCCACCAAATTGATACCCAGCTTAAGAAAATTAGCCCCGAAATAATTATAGCGGCAGTCATTACCTGTTGCCGGCGAGCGGCGGGTTGACGTTCTTGCCAAGCTTGGAGCAAAGCTGTTTGGATGATTTTAACCCATCGGTCCGCTAAATCGCCAACCGAAGAAGAATCGATCAGGGCATCAACTTCTGTTACTGTCAGAATTACCTGTTGCGGTAAATTCTGGTTATCCCTAGCCACAATCACGGTTAAATTATTGAGGGTCGCCGGACTTACTTGCAAGGTTGTCGGATCGAAACCCCCATTGATAATATTATTTAAACCTCTTTCAATGCGCCTAGCCCGTCTTTGTACTGGGGAGAGTTCCCGGGCCTCAGAAGCGGTAAAATCTTGGGAGGCAATCTCAAATAAGGCAAATCCATCTAGATGGACGGAGGCATATTCTATATCCCCAGCTACAAAAATCCTTGTCCCCGTGGGAGATGCAAATGGAACCAGAAAATTTTGGGCTAGGGATGGCGGGGAATTAAGAACAAATATACTAACTAAGAGGCAACTCGCCAATCCTTGAAGGACCAGATTGAAAATTTTTCCCCGTTGCCGTCGTCCCATTGCCCAAGTTTCCTTTTTGATTAACAATGATCTTGATTCACTTTCTCAGCTTATAGCAGTTATCTTTATGGTGAGATAGGAAAGTTTTCGTTTTCGGGAGTTAGTCGTCCCTCTCCCCAACCCCCCACTGATAACTGATAACTGAAATCCCCAACACCCTACTTAACTTCCCATGTCCAATATACCCCCACACTGGCGCGAGGAAATTACGTCTTTACCCGCTTGGTTACGGCGTTCACTCGGCAAATCTAGCGAAATTTCCACGGTTCAGCGCATTATCAAACAAAGGAACATTCATACTATCTGCGAGGAGGGTCGCTGTCCCAATCGCGGCGAATGTTATGCTCAAGGTACGGCGACTTTTTTGTTGATGGGTCCCACCTGTACCCGGTCCTGTGCTTTTTGTCAAGTGGATAAGGGTCATGCACCCATGCCTCTCGATGTGGAGGAACCGCAAAAAGTAGCGGAAGCAGTGCAATTGTTAAATTTAAGTTACGTTGTCTTGACTTCTGTGGCCAGAGATGATATAGAAGACGGCGGAGCCAGTTGGTTTGTGCGGACGATGACAGCCATTCGCGAACTCAATCCCCACACTTTAATTGAGGTGTTAACCCCAGATTTTGCCGGAGGTAAGGGAAGTCAACAGGAACGGGTGGCGACGGTGGTGGGGGCAAAACCTGCCTGTTACAATCACAATATCGAGACGGTGCGCCGTTTGCAGGGGCCGGTTAGACGCGGGGCTAAATATGATCGCTCTTTGGCGGTTTTGCGTTATGTTAAGGAAATCGATCGCTCAATTCCGACGAAATCTGGCTTAATGGTCGGTCACGGTGAGACAAAAGAGGAAATTATCGAGACTTTGGCAGATTTACGCGCGATCAACTGCGATCGAGTTACTATTGGTCAATATATGCGTCCTTCTCTGGAACATTTGCTCGTACAGAAATATTGGACTCCCGCAGAATTTAGCGAGTTAGGAGAAATTGCCCAAAAAATGGGTTTTTCTCAGGTTAGATCTGGCCCCCTAGTCCGCAGTTCCTATCATGCCGGAGAGTAAATCAGTTATCAGATATCAGATATAAGTTTTAAGTTAATTAGTTAGTTATCTTTATCTTTATACCTGATTACTGTTTACTGATTACTAATTAAGATGAATTTAGAAGCAATCATCCTAGAGGAAATTAAACAATCAGCAGCGGGTCGAATTAGCTTTGATCGCTGGATGGATTTAGCTCTCTATCACCCCGATTATGGCTATTACACCTCTGGAAAAGTAGAAATTGGCTCAAAAGGAGATTTTTTTACTTCCTCGTCCCTGGGGGCAGATTTTGGGGAATTGTTGGCGGAGCAATTTGTCGAGATGGCGGAATTTTTGGGCAATTCGCGAGGATTTACTTTAGTGGAAGTGGGAGCAGGTTCGGGAATTTTAGCGAAGGATATCCTTGATTATTTGAGTGATAGCTATGCTGATTTTTATCAAAATCTCAGTTATATAATTATCGAACAATCTCAGAAACTCAGGGAAAGACAACGGGCAACTTTAGCGGGATATTCCCCGGTATCTTGGCAAAGTTGGTCGAATTTAGTTGATAATTCCCTTGTGGGTTGTGTGTTTAGTAATGAGTTAATCGATGCTTTTCCTGTCCATCGAGTTGTGATTGAGTCGGGAGAATTACGAGAAATTTATCTGGGATTGGGGGAACCTTTTCAGGAGATTATCGCAGATTTATCCACCGACAGAATCAAAGACTATTTTGATTTAGTGGGGATAAATATTCCCTCCCCACTTTATCCGGACGGTTATCAAACCGAGGTAAACTTATTAGCTTTAGACTGGTTAGAAACGGTTAATCGTAAACTCGATCAAGGTTATATCTTAACCATAGATTACGGTTACACTGCCGAAAAGTATTATCATCCCCAAAGAAGTCAAGGAACCCTACAATGTTATCGACAACATCAGCGTCATGATCATCCTTATTTGTGGGTGGGAGAACAAGATATTACTACTCATCTGAATTTTACTGCTTTACAACGTCAAGGGGAGAAATTAGGCTTAAAAAATCTCGGTTTTACTCAGCAAGGATTATTTTTGATGGCTTTGGGATTAGGGGATAGATTAAATCAACTTTCTCAAGAAAAAATCGATATATTAACTGTATTTCAGCGTCGAGATGCCCTACATCAATTAATCAATCCCACCGGTTTAGGAGGATTTGGAGTGTTAATTCAGGGGAAAGGAGTAGAGGAAAGAATACTTCAGGGATTAAGCAAATAACTAACAAAAATAGGGCTGAATGCTGTTAACTTTCAGCCCTAAGAAATAATTAAGCTCCTACGGATTCTTTAGCGGCATACATTACCTCTAAAGTTATTTCACCAATACCTCGCTCTCGGGCAAATTTTTCGGTATTTCGTTTGACTTTCCCCCGCACAAAACCAGGTATTTTCTGTAATTCTACCGTAGCTTCCTTATTCCAATTTAGGTCAGAATCTGCTGAAATACCTTTAGTAATTACCTCTTTAGTATCATGACCACCGAATATCTCTAATAGGTGATCTTCCATACCCAAAGTAAAGGAATTATAGACCAAATCGGCGATCTGATTAGTGCCTTCGTAACCTAAGAAAGGTTTATAACCGAGGGGGAAATTTTGGATATGAATAGGTGCGGCAATTACTCCACAGGGAATATCTAAACGTTTGCCGACGTGACGTTCCATTTGAGTACCAAATATCGCCGCCGGTTCTAATCGAGCAATAGCATCTCCGATCGCCCCATTATCATCACTAATTAACACTTCATCGCAATATTCACTCACTTGTTCCCGGAACCAATCGGCATCATACTTACAATAAGTCCCCGCTAAAACCACATGAATTCCCATCTCCCTGGCGAGAATTTTTGTCATAGCGGCTGCGTGGGTATTATCACCAAAAACCACCGCTTTTTTCCCCGTTAAATTCTGACAGTCGATGGAACGAGAAAACCAAGCAGCTTGGGAGATATGCAGAGTTTGTTCATTGATAAAATCTTCGTAATTTACTGCCGCACCTTGGGCATTAATTACCTCTTGAATTTGGCGAATACAGCGGGCTGTTTCCACCACTCCCATGGGGGTAATATCAACGTAAGGCATAGCAAATTCGCTTTCGAGATATTTGGCTGTCATTAATCCCACTTCTCGATAGGGAACCAGATTAAACCAAGCGCGGGGCAGATTTTTTAAGTTGTCCACCGAAGCAGCTTCGGGGATAATTTCGTTAACTTCAATGTCCAAATCTGCCATTAACCGCTTTAATTCCGTGCGATCATGTTGGTTATGGAAACCGAGGGTGGTAATACCAATAATATTAACCGAAGGTTTGGGGGTTTTCCGGGAGATAATTTCCCCTTTTCTCTGGGCCTTATCGAGATAATATTTGATAATTTGATAGAGGGTTTTATCGGCCGCTTGTAGTTCATTATAGCGATAGTGGTTAACATCGGCCAGCAGCACATCTCCCTGGGCATCCTGTCGCGCTCTTTCGACAAAGTTTTGTAAATCCTCTTGGAGAATGCTGGAGGTACAGGTGGGGGTTAAAACGATTAAATCGGGACTTTCTTCGCGATCTTTGCGAACAATATTATCGACGACTTTTTCTTGGGAACCCCTGGCTAAAACATTACGATCGACAATACTAGTAGTGACGGGGGTAAAATTACGCTCCCTTTCCAGCATCGAGCGCATGACGTTAAAATAATCGTCTCCCAGAGGAGCGTGCATGATAGCATGAACATTTTTAAAGGAACTGGCGATCCTTAACGTGCCAATATGAGCGGGACCCGCGTACATCCAATAGGCCAATTTCATAGAGGGTTCTCCTACAGTCAGACTTTTTTGATTGTCTCAGACTTTACCGATTTAGGAGTGAACACTTAACGGAAGATTACAAAAAGTCCCCCTGCAGATTAAGTATCTTTTCGGGGAAAAATGACACAAATATTAATATTAAGTTTTTTAACAATTTATGTCATTAGGGCAAAAATTTCTTTACCGACTGCTTGGTAACAAAGCCAACCGAAATTGGACCGGGGGTCGGGATAATCTTTGACGATGACTCCCTTTTCGGCCGCTCGTTCAAAAGCGACTAAACGGGGAATTTCTCGCTTAAATAGCGGTAATTTTGCTTCTTCTAGAGCTTTCCGCGCTTCCCGACCTGTTTTTGTCCGTGAATCCACTTGGGTTAAAAGAACTAGATAATTATCGGTCATCGTGGACAGCAATTCTGCCGCTTTAATGGTGACATCGATATCGAGATGATTGGGAGTAGTGGGTAAAATTAATAAATCACTACCCTGAGCTAAATCTTTTAACTCGTCCGGCTCCGGCCGGGCCTGGGTATCGACGATAATATGAGTGTATTGTTTCACCAGTCCCGTCGCTCCAGCTTGGGACGCTACCATAAAAGGAAGGGTATCTTCCCGGGACCAATGGAGAGCCGAACGATTCTTATCCGCATCAATCAATAAGGTGGGCGCTTTTTCTTGAAAATAGGCGGCCAAATGAATCGATGTGGTGGTTTTCCCGACCCCTCCCTTCAGTGCTATGACGGAAATAATCATGAACGGATCGAATAAGTGAGTATCTTCTAGTGTAATCCCAGACGGACTGAAAACCGTTTAAGTTTCCCCCCAGAAAGGCTATCAGTCAGGATTCTCGATTCTTGAGTCTGGCTCTCTCGACCTTATGGTGTAAAGTGTTCCTTAATGTTAGATTTTGGGATTATGCCCTTGTGATCGATCACTTTTTCCGCTCACCACAACTACGGGAGTGTCTTCAATGTTGAAGCAATTCTTAGCCATAGCGATCGCTTTCATGATAGGGTTAACTGGGGAATTAGCCCTATCTTTGCCCACTGCGCGTTTGTCCGATCAAGAAATCTCCCAACAATTACAGACTATCCCGGGCTGGCAGTTACGAGATCAACGGATTGAAAAAACTTTTAAATTTAACAATTTTATCGAAGCGATCGCTTTTGTTAATCGCTTAGTTACTCCGGCTGAATTACTAGGTCATCATCCTGATATTACTATCAATTATAATCGCGTTACTCTTTCCCTCACTACCCATGACGTGGGAGGTTTGAGTAACTTAGATTTTGATTTAGCTCAACAAATTGATCGTCTGATTCCCTAGGTTTAAATCAGCCTTTAAAGCACGCATCTATTATCTTTGCGAATATCCCAACTACCATCAACACGGAATAAAAATAAACAGCGTTTGTCGGGTGTGCCGGAAGCAACTAAAGTAATTCTGCCTAACTGTCCCCAAGAACCTCCTAACCCCCCCCTTGTATCGGCCCAACTAGCGCGATAAATTGTACCTTGATTACCCGCAGGTCCACTAACCCGGCGTAGGGTAGAATTATTAGTATCGATGCTAACGCCGCGAGTGATGGGAGTCCAATCGGTGACATCTTCACATTTGTCCCCTTGCACTTTTGCCACTTTAATCTGTTGGGGTTCATTTTCTGCCATGCACAAAGATAGGGGATGAGAACCTTCTCCCGTGGCTTGATAACGGGTATGTTTCCAATGTTGTGACATTTCAAAGGTGGCGATATTTAAGCGAATCCAAGCCATTAAACGCTGATAAACAGAAAGGGCAATAGTTAAGAGAATTCCTAATAAAATTAGGGTAACTAACATCTCGACTTGAGTTAAGCCAGAGGTGGATTTTTGCCGATTAAAAAGCTGTAGATTGCCAAAATGTTTTCGAGAAAGGTCGAAGATATTCATGATCCTCATCTTGCCTTTTTATTTTCAATCGATTGTTAATCAAGTTTACGGCTCTTTCCACCTCCTCTGGCTTAACGATTTTAAAATTCGTTCCCTTGGGGAAAAATTGTCTTAACAGTCCATTGGTATGCTCGTTTAATCCCCTCTCCCACGAATGATAAGGAGTAGCACTCATAAAAATCTGCTCCTAGTTTCTGACTCAACTCTTGATGTCCACAAAATTCTTTAACCTTGTCACAAGTAAAGGTTTTTCTTTTGTCAGGGTGAATCTCTTGGAAAAGTTTTTCTGTGACTCTATTGATTTCCGATGCGGTTTTGTTTTTGGCTAATCCTGCTACTAAAAATTTCGAGGCTTTGTCCATATATCTAACGAGAACTCCTAGATGATTGCCTCCAATCATTCTGTCACTTTCCCAATGACCGATTTCGGTTTTCTGGTCAGCAATTGCTGGTCGCTCGCTGATATCTACACGCCAGGTCATCCTTCCACGCTTACTTTTTGCTCCATTTCGACTCTTTCTTTTTCCTCGTCCTTGACGTAGGTATTCTTGATATTTTTCACTGATAGATGGTTTCATGACTGAGCGATTCTTGACCAGCTTTTTTCAGGCGACCTGCTATTTGTTCGGGACTATGATATTTTTTCAATCCTTCTTTCACCAACTCTAAGGCTGACTCGCTGACATTTTACAAGGGTTGTTTGGCATTTTTTCGGCGCGTCTCGCTTTCAGCTTGTGCTGTGTCAGGTAGATAGCAGCCTAGAGAACCTTGATTCCTTCTTAATTCTCGTGATATCGTGCTTTGATGACATCCGAGCCAGACGGCCATTTGCCGTTGAGATAAATTCCTCTCCTGACTAAGTTGGTAGAGCAAGTTTCTTTGTTCTATGTTAAGATGTCGGCGGCTTATTTTTGGGTCTGATTTGTTTTTGTTAATGATCAGAAAGTACCTGATGAGCCTTTCTTTGTCAACTCTTGAGGTTGATGCGTTTCATTTTTGAATTGGCGTTTTTTGCTCAATTTAGTTTATTTGCTCTGTTTATATAGCCAAATATCCCGCTAACGAATAAATCCCAATTGTCGTCTGGCCTCAAATAATCCGATCGCCACACTAACGGAAAGATTTAAACTTCTCACCCCCGGTTCTGCCATGGGAATATAAACCGTGTCATCGCACTTATTTAATAAATCTGCCGGAATACCGTCGGTTTCACTGCCAAAAAGTAGCCAATCTCCGCTTTGATAGCTGTATTCCAGATAACTGCTGCTGCCGCGCACTGTAAACCCGATCGCCCTTCCGTCGCTCTTTTGTCGATATGCACAGAAGTCATCGATTGTCAAGTGGTACATAAGTTTTACATAAGGCCAATAATCTAAGCCGGCCCGCTTCAGATAGCGATCGCTAATTTCAAACCCCAAGGGACCAACTAAATGCAATTCTGTCTTGGTTGCGGCGCAAGTACGGGCAATATTCCCCGTATTTGGCGGAATTTGCGGATTGATTAAAACCACTCGTAAAATCGCTTCAGTCATCAGTTATCAGTTATCAGTCATCAGTTGACTGTTTACAGCAAAAAACTCCCCACCTCTCAATTCATAATTCATAATTTATAATTCCCACTTCCCTTGCTTGTTCCCTTATCTTTATGGGTGAGGACTAACTATACTGCATTCTGCCCCACCCTAGTCAAACTTATTTTAAATTGGCATAACTATCCATACTCAACGGAACTAGATCGCCATGGATGGTCAAACCTAACAACATTGTTTCATTAGCGGGGATTAACTTGCCTGTAAGAGCGCAAATCTCATTTTTTCTAGCTGTAGCGTTAAATACTGCCCTTATATCACCAGCACAAAACTGAGGTTGATAATCCCCTGATTTCTGCTGAACGAAATTCCACAAGACATCGCGAATGAGTGCTTGATAACCTTGATTGCCGGAAATCTCTTTCAGCTTCTCCTTAAGGACTCTTTCTAGACGAATGCTAGTGACTTCCATATCGGTGGTGGTGGTGCGTGTAATTGTCCGCATAATTTTCTTCTCCCAAATACTAAAACCTATTGGTGTTACAAGTGTAGTATAAGAAAGATACCTTTAACAAGCACAACCGGCGAAACCATCACCTCTGCTGCTCTTTTTATTTTTACCTCTAAGGAAAAACCGCGTCTAGTCAGAATCCTATTTTGGTGCTCGAAAAAACATTGCTTAACTCTGAAACGTGATTGCTATCTGAATCTTACCTGAAGGCATAACTTAATATAATAATTTCCTTCTTCCTGATATATAGTTCCATAATCATGTCTTGTTCTACTAGGTACATCCAGCTTAGTTTGAGTAAAAAGACAATCTTCAAAAGTTTTCCTATCTAACAAATAATAGGAAAGAACTTCACCATTTCTTGTGACCACTAAAAATCAATCCATTAGGTGTATTATCTTTTTTACAATCTTCGGAAGCTTTTAATCCTAAGGTTATATCAGTTAAAAAGTTTTTTATCTTTCTCTCATAAATTTCTCCGACATTTTGCAGTTCATAGCCACAGGGATTATCCTTTGTCATTTTTTTGTGCAATTCTATTATACTTTTATTATTTTCACCACTATAAGCATTTAGCAGTAAGTTCGCCACAATAATTGGCATACTATCATCTATCAGGATGAGATTTCTATAAAAAGTGTTAGTAAACTCTCTGGTTTTTAAATCGTCAAATACTATTTGACACTGACCCCTAATTGTTCTTAAAATTTTTGTTGCTGATTCCAACTCTTTCAACTTTGGAATATCAAGATTATTATTGCTTTCAATCCTATAAATGAAAACCGTTCTTCTACCAGCATTAAAAATTGTTGGTGATTGACCTAATTTGGATTTGATCGAGAAACTGAAATTGTCATGCTGATCTCTTTTTGTATCAATAATTTCAATTTCTATATCTTTAACATTTCTTGAATCTTGTTTAATAGTTTGACAATTGATACTTTTGAGAAAATCTTCGATGGACGGAATAGAAAAACTCCTTCCTTGACTATTTATAATAGCTTCAAATATGTCATTTGCTTTATCAATGAAATGCTGAACAGAAATTCTTTGATCGATGCAACCATTTCTTTTAATGAGGATTTCAGAGAGATTATTTTCTAATCGAAATTCTACTTTTCCTAGGTTCTCATAGTGAAAAATTCTGCTTATATCAAAGAAATCTGAAATTTTCTGAAAATCTGGATCACCTTTATAAAGTTTTTTTTGCCCCAACAAGTAAAATAATACATAAACTTCAGTCCATTCTCCCCTATTATAGCTGCGATAATTCATGGTGTTTTTTCAATTATGTGAATAACTCTAATTGTTTTCCTGGCCAGTCTGTAACTTTAACATTTACATTTGATTCCTTCGATAAATCTAAAGTTTTAATCACCTCTTTTGCCACCGCTTTTACTACGGGAATAGCCACAGAATTACCGAACTGTTTATAAGCTTGGACATCGCTGACAACAATCTGAAAACTATCGGGAAATCCCTGCAATCTTGCCCATTCTCTGGGAGTCATTCTGCGGACGAATAATTTATTTACCTCTCCCTTAATGCGAGTAGCGGGAGTGAAATTAGTCAGTCTTTTATCGATAACTAAATTTCTTTCTTTTCCCATACCTCCCACCACAATCGCATTAGCGATACCATCAGGAGAAATAATCTCATACCCAAAACCATTACCTTTATCTTGATGTCTAGCTTTGTGTTTAAATAAAGTTTCTAAATACTGATTAGAGAGATAATATTTAACGCTGACTTCCTTTTCTTCTAGGATATCTTTGAGACAAGTTTCTTGCTGGGTTGGTTGGGGATAGGAAAAATGATAAATATTTAAATCTTCTCGAAAACCGACGATAAAAATTCGGGGACGGTTTTGAGGAACCCCAAAATATCTGGCATTTAAAATCTGGGGACTAGGGACAAAATAATGCAAATCCTTTTCTAATATATCTAAAATAGTTTTTAAAGTTTTACCTCGATCATGATGGACTAAACCCTGGACATTTTCTAAGATAAAAGCTTTCGGTTTCTTTTCGTGTAATATCCGGGCAACTTCAAAAAATAAGGTTCCGCGTGCATCTTCAAAACCGTGTTTTCTGCCAGCGATACTAAACGCTTGACAGGGAAAACCGCCGCAGAGTATATCATGATCGGGGACAGTTTTTACCTCTAATTTTCTGATGTCTTGATTATCGGGTAAATGACCATAGTTAGCCAAGTAAACCTTTTGGGAGTGAGGATCGATTTCCGAGGAAAAAACGCATTGACAACCGAGATTCTCTAGAGCGATTCTAAATCCTCCTATACCGGCAAATAAATCAATAAAAGTCCACATATTTTCTCTATTCTAAGCTTTTGTTTTGATCCCAGAGACGATATTAAACTGGCTATCCTAGATTTTAGTATAAATGCTCGCATCTTTTTCCTCGCCAAAAAAATCAGGAGCAGAAATTCTACTCCTGATAACTTATTAACCTTAGACTTGCCAATTTATTGGAAGATGCTGGCAACTTTGGCGCTTACGTCCAGTTGAGTTTCAGCGTAGATATTTTGACGAGTAGCGGCAATTTCTGTGTAAGCTTGACGCACTTCCGAGTTAACTGCCACCGTTTTCACATCGTACATACGGGTAGCCAGTTGGGGATAGAAACCGATAGAAACAATCAAAGCGAGGAAAGAGACAGCGATAAAGATTTCTCTGGGTTTAGCGTCAATATATTCTGATTCGTCAGGAAGGACACAGCTAGTACCAAAACAAACTGCTTGTTCGTTGCTTTTGTTGGGGAGAATGTTAGTAATATCGCAGGAAGAACCATCTCCGTAGAAAACTTGACGAAGCATGGAGAGTAGATAAATCGGGGTGAGGATTAAACCAACGGAAGCGAGGAAAACAGTCACAACCCGGAAGGTTTGGCTATAAACGTCACTGCTAGTGACACCGATAAATACAGTAATTTCACTGGCAAAACCGCTCATTCCGGGTAACGCTAGGGAAGCCATGGCGCCAGCAGTAAAGAGAGCGAATACTTTCGGCATCGCTTGAGCAATCCCACCCATCTCGTTTAAAGCTAAGGTATGGGTGCGGTCGTAGGTGACACCAGCAAGGAAGAATAAGACGGCGGCAATTAAACCATGGGAGAGCATTTGTAACATAGCACCGCTAATACCCACATCGGTAAAGGAAGCAATCCCTAAAAGGACGAATCCCATGTGTGAAACCGAGGAATAGGCGAGACGGCGTTTCATATTTTGTTGACCGAAGGAAGCGAAAGCACCGTAGATAATATTAACGACACCGAGAATCGCTAGAATCGGAGCAAAGTAGATATGTGCATCGGGTAGAAGCCCCATATTAAGGCGGATTAAACCATAACCACCCATTTTGAGGAGAACACCAGCGAGGATCATCGATACAGGTGCAGAAGCTTCACCGTGAGCATCGGGGAGCCAAGTATGGAGGGGGAAGATGGCGAGTTTGACTCCGAAAGCGATTAATAAACCAGCGTAAAGGACTAATTCCAAAGCGAGGGGATAATCTTTAAATCCTAATTCCGCCATATCAAAGGTCATGGCACCACCACCGTAGAGGGCCATGGCTAGACCAGCAACGAGGATGAAGATAGAAGCGGCGGCGGTGTAAAGTAAGAATTTAGTGGCGGCATAACGACGTTTTTGACCACCCCAGATGGAAACGAGTAGATAAACGGGAATTAACTCGATTTCCCACATTAAAAAGAATAATAATAAGTCTTGGGCGACGAAAACACCAATCTGAGCGGCGTAGAGCAACAGCATCAGGAAGTAGAATAAACGGGGTTTGCGGTCCACTTGCCACGCGGCCAAGATAGAAAGGGTTGTCACCAATCCTGCTAATAAAACTAACGGTGCCGAGATACCATCCACCGACACCGCCCAACTTAAACCAATTTGGGGAACCCAATCGATTTTTTCTACCAATTGTAGGTTGGGGTTGCTTAAATCATATTTTTGTAAAAAGACGTAGCACATTAATATAAAGTCTGCTAGTCCGACTCCAAGAGCGAACCAACGAACGGTTTTTCCTTCCTTGTCGGGGATGACAGGGATTAGGAAGGAGGAAAGCAAGGGGAGCAAAATGATGGCGGTGAGCCAGGGGAAGTTAGCCGTTAGCATGGCAGTAAGAAAAAATACCTATTTCGTTATGTGTTTATTTTATGCGACTTTGTAAAATTTTGTTAATATTTTTTGACCTGCCTTTACCATAGACTTTTATATATAGTTGGCGCATCATCATCGATTAACCTAAATAAGCTTGTTTGACGCGCTCATCCTTGAGTAAATCCCCGGCTTCTCCAGCCATGGTCAAGCGCCCCGCTGCCAAAACATAGCCGCGATTGGCAGTTTCTAGGGCTAAATGGGCGTTTTGTTCCACTAACAGGATAGTTACTCCCGATTCGTTTAATTTACGGATAATACTGAAGATTTCTCGCACTATCTGCGGCGCTAGTCCTAAACTGGGTTCGTCTAGTAACAATAACTTGGGACGACTCATTAAAGCTCTGGCGATCGCAAGCATCTGCTGTTCCCCACCGCTTAGGGTTCCCGCTAACTGCTCTCGGCGCTCCGATAGTCGGGGAAACAGTTGCCACTGCTCTTCGATATCGCTTTTTACTACTAGGCGATCGCTTCTCGTATAGGCCCCTAACTGCAAATTTGTCAACACTGTTTGACGAGCTAAGATTCTTCTCCCTTCCGGACTATGGGCAATTCCCCGTTTAACGATTTCATGGGGCGGTAAATGGGTAATATCTTGACCCTGATAGATTATTCGCCCCGTCTTTGCCGTTAAAAGCCGAGATATCGTCTTTAGAGTCGTCGTTTTTCCTGCTCCGTTCGCTCCAATCAGGGTGACAATTTCCCCCGTTTCTACCCTTAAACTAACCTGCTGTAATGCCTTTATTCCGCCATAATTAACCGATAAATCGCTAATTTCTAACATAAACCCCGTCAAATCCCAATAGGATCACTATAGCAGTTACCAGTGATCAGTTACCAGTTACCAGTGATCAGATGTGAGTTTTTAGTCAGGGATAAGGGACTTGCGTAAAAATAAGATGCCAGCTAGGAGGGCAGAACCGTCACATCCCATTTGGGCAAAGTTTCAGAACGTTGCCAGAAAGGTTGCAATTGTTCTAGTTCTTTAGCCAAAACTTTCACCCCTTTTTCA
>JAADBR010000104.1 GCA_009995705.1 Microcystis aeruginosa W13-11 | reverse complement strand
CTTCCGCCAGGCTTTGGCCTGTGTCCATCACCCCTTGAATACGGTTGTCTCTCTTATCCCTACTGCTGATTTTTCTCTCTTTGTCAACCCCTAGACCTGAATATTTACACTTTTCAAAGGGTTCATCTACTTCAGGAATTGAACTATATTTGTCTAAGTTATCCTTCAGTTCAGCAATCAAAGACTCATTTTTCTTTTGTAATTTCACAGTGGTGGAAAATTTAACCAAAGTATCTTTAACTTTTGTTTGCCAAGCAGTTATCTTTTCCTTAAGTTTTGGCAAGTTTGCATCGTTAGCATTAGCATCGAATAGAGCCGTAATTGTTGCAACTAAACTATCAGTTTCTTGGCTGAAAGTATCAAGAGGAGTTTCTGAACTTTTGCCAGTAGATAAAAGGTTGATTGTCTCCACAAGCTGATCTATATGAGCTATTATTTGTTTTTCTAATTCTTCTCTGCTAGGTAAAGAATCTGAAAAAGTTAATCCACCTAGTTTTTGAATAAGTTCATCTTTTAAATTCTTCGTTTCTTGAATGATATCTGTGGCTTCTTTTTGGTGAGGTAATTTAACTTTCAGAATAAATTCATTAATTTTTTGTTCGATAGCAGGATTCAGATTAATCATGGTTGTCTTCTCCTAAAAAAAGGCGAAAATGGGCTAAAATTCTGTTAGCTTCCCGATGCTACAATAGTTATCATTGATTTTCCGCAATTATTCATAAATCTTGATAAATTTTTATTTTTTTAACTCAATTCAGTCTGCTGTGGGGACATAACACCCTTATCTCCTCAATAACCGCACACCGGGATTAGCACTCAAGCCCTAAGAGTGCTAAATTAACTATAAGGCGTCCTATTACAAAAGCTCATGTTACGCCACCGCTAACTCATCCTACAAATAATTGTGCCTCCCTACTTAACAATTTTGCTTAACTCAGAAGTTGATCCAACTTAGCGAAAAATTGATGAACATCTTCATGAATTTCATCAAATTTCATGTTGGTGGCGACGATTTCGCGGGTCAATTCTAAAGATGGAACAGATGCTAAAGAAAGTTGATAAGATTTAAGCCTTTGAAAAAGAGAGTCATTATTTTCAAACAATAGCTTCTTCCCATCCACAACTTGAAAAATATTTGCTTTGACATCTCTCCAAGATTGATTTCGAGGCAGGGTAAGATTTTCGTTATCAAAAAAATTCCTAATTAATTCTTCAACTGGAGGGAAAAAAATATCTTGGTCGTTAAAACCGCCGGTTTGTAGGGCTGCTCTCATCCAAGCATCGGGAACTAATAAATAATTCTCAATATTTTTTCGTCGCCATTCATATAATGATTGCTTCGGATCATTTGCTTCTGGGTGGAAGGCCTGATCGCCATCATCATAATCAAACAATACCAACCTTTTCGCCGATGGAATTATTTGTTTAATCCCAGCAAAATGACGATCAGAATCTTCTTTCATTTTCTTCTTATTGCCGCCTCCCATAACCCGAAAACAAACTTTATTTAAGTTATCCTGCT
Organism: Microcystis aeruginosa W13-11; assembly: GCA_009995705.1. GTDB lineage: Bacteria > Cyanobacteriota > Cyanobacteriia > Cyanobacteriales > Microcystaceae > Microcystis > Microcystis aeruginosa_F. The sequence goes on along the minus strand of JAADBR010000104.1, from coordinate 14,093 downwards.
TTCCTAAAGAAGTGGCAAAACCTCGTAAAAGACGCTCATCTGTTTCTCCTTCAACATACAAAATAACGGGATAATTAAATTCCGAAAGCTGTGTTATCTCTAAGTTAGAAACATCGGCCATCGCTGTTAAAATCGCTGGTGTAGCTTCCACTCTTTTAGGAATGCTATCAAGTAATGAGATTATTTGCCGAACGTCAACCCCTCTAATAAACTCTTCTGCGTGGGTGGCAATAAGAAATTGAGTATTTCTCTCGATCGCTTTTTGATTTTTAAAATAATCTAGAATCTCTCTTTGCAAGTTAACATGAAGATGAGCATCAGGTTCATCCAGTAAGATAGTAGTAGGTTTATAACCATAAAAAAATGCCAACAAGGTTAAGGTTTGATGGAAACCGCTGCCAGCAGATATAATGTCGTAGGATTTGCCCCCCTGTTTATATTCGCAGATTATCTGGGTGTCCACTCCTCGTTCGTATTGAGGTTCTTTTAAATCAACGCTAAACCAGTTTCTGACAACATTTTGAATTTCACTCCAATCCTCTCGATTTTCTAGCCAAACTCGCAGCAGTAAATTTCTTAATATACTTCCGGGCTGCGCTTTTCCCACTTGTTTTCGCAGCGGTCCGTCATCACGCCATTCTTCATTGGGTTCTAATCCCGAAAAAGGCGGAACGTAAGCAATAGTAGGTAAAAGAGAAGGGGAGTGATTTGACTCTCCTTCTAGTTTTCGGAAATGTTCCCATCCTTGCGAAGGAATTGCGTAGATAGTTTGAGGAGAACTATATCGTAGTCTAACCCCCAAAGAGCGTGGTTCTGGCCCGGAAGATTCCGCTATCCAAGTAACATCAATTTCAATGAGAATAAACTCTTGCTTTTTGGAACCATCTGCTTTTGTTGGATAGTGGCGCTCGGTCTTCTCTCGCCACAAAAGATTAAATTCCGGAACGGGAAGGGCTGTAAAGTTGGGAAGGACAAATTGTTTGCCGGTCGTTCCCCTCCGGTTTGCCCGCCGGAACTCCTCAATACAGAACTGCCAGATCGCTAAAGCCTGTAAGATGGTGCTTTTACCACTGTTATTCCGTCCAACTAAGAGATCGAAGAGAGCAAACTCGTAGGTTTGTTCCTTGATACTCTTGAAATTTCTCAGGGTTAGCTTGGTTATCATCGATCTGGTTAGGCTGTCGGCATCTTCATCTTAAATTATGTAAGTTAACATCGCTCACTTTCCCAGATCGCATTTTTAAGGTCAAAAATAGATCGGGACTAACTCATCTCTCCAGCTAGGGCAACCAAAACGATCGCGCTTGTCGGTTCAGGGATTAGAGGGGAGTCGATCGCCTAGATTAGCACTCAAGCCCTAAGAGTGCTAAATTAACTATAAGGAGTCCTATCACAACAGCGATACTATGTCCAAAATCATTGCCTTTAAAGATGAATCCCGTCGCGCCCTAGAAAAAGGTGTCAACGCCTTGGCCGACGCAGTAAAAATCACCCTCGGTCCGAAAGGACGCAATGTCTTGTTAGAAAAGAAATACGGCGCCCCCCAGATCGTTAATGACGGCATCACCGTCGCCAAAGAAATCGAATTGTCCGATCCCCTCGAAAACACCGGGGCGAGATTAATTCAGGAAGTAGCCTCAAAAACCAAAGATTTAGCGGGAGATGGCACCACTACCGCCACCATTATCGCCCAGGCTTTAATTAAAGAAGGTCTGAAAAACGTTACCGCCGGGGCCAATCCCGTCGCCCTCAGACGCGGACTAGACAAAACCATCGCCTATCTAGTCGAAGAAATCGCCGCCGTCGCTAAACCGATCGCTGGAGATGCGATCGCTCAAGTGGCCACCGTTTCTTCCGGCAACGACGAAGAAGTGGGACAAATGATCGCCACCGCCATGGAAAAAGTCACCACCGATGGCGTAATCACCGTGGAAGAATCGAAATCCTTAACCACGGAATTAGAAGTAGTGGAAGGGATGCAGATCGATCGCGGTTATATCTCCCCCTATTTCATCACCGATCAGGAAAGACAGATCGTCGAGTACGACAACCCCCTGATCCTGATTACCGATAAAAAAATCAGTGCGATTGCTGAATTAGTCCCCGTCCTCGAAGCCGTTGCTCGTCAAGGTCGTCCCCTATTAATTATCGCCGAAGATGTGGACGGCGAAGCCTTAGCCACTCTAGTGGTCAACAAGGCCCGGGGAGTCTTAAATGTCGTCGCCATCAAAGCCCCCAGTTTCGGGGAACGTCGCAAGGCGGTTTTACAAGATATCGCCATTCTCACCGGCGGTCGTCTGATTTCCGAAGAAGTGGGCTTAAGTCTTGACACCGTTAGCCTCGATCTGCTAGGGCAAGCGGCAAAAATCACTCTAGAAAAAGACAATACAATTATTGTCGCCTCTGGAGACAGCCGCAATAAAGCCGATGTGCAGAAACGTCTCGCCCAACTGAAAAAAGAGCTAGAAGAAACCGATTCCGATTTCGATAAGGAAAAATTACAGGAACGCATCGCTAAATTAGCTGGCGGTGTGGCCGTGATTAAAGTCGGGGCAGCCACAGAAACCGAACTCAAGGATCGCAAACTCCGCATCGAAGATGCCCTCAATGCCACCAAAGCCGCCGTGGCAGAAGGTATCGTCCCAGGCGGTGGCACAACCTTGATTCACCTGGCTTCTAAGGTGAAGGCTTTCAAAGCTTCTTTGACTAACGATGAGGAAAAAGTCGCCGCCGATATCGTCGCCAAAGCCCTAGAAGCACCCCTGCGTCAGTTAGCTAATAACGCCGGTGTGGAAGGCGATGTGATCGTGGAAGGTGTGCGCGATACCGCTTTTAGCGTCGGTTACAATGTCCTCACCGGCAAGTACGAAGACTTAATCGCCGCCGGAATTATCGATCCGGCTAAAGTGGTACGGTCAGCTGTTCAAAACGCCGCTTCTATCGCCGGTATGGTCTTAACTACGGAAGCCCTTGTGGTCGAAAAACCCGTTAAAGAAGCCGCAGCCCCCGATATGGGCGGCATGGGCGGCATGGGTGGCATGGGTGGCATGGGCGGCATGGGTGGCATGGGTATGATGTAATTCCTGATGCCGTCTGGCCCTTGAAAATAATCTCATGCAATTGAGCCAATCTGTCCCTTTTCTCGTTGACATCGGCATTAGGGACAGGTTTTTTTCCCCGGGAAAAACTTTTTCAGCAGAACCTGCTTAATCTATCCTTTGCATTAGTCCAGACACTACACTAGAAAAGAAGGATTATTTCCAGAAATCATGACACTGCTGACGGTTCGATCGCTCAAAAAAGACTTCGGTATCAAGGAAATTCTCAAAGATGCCAATTTTAGCCTCGATGATCGCGATAAAGTCGGCCTGATCGGTACGAATGGATCGGGAAAATCGACCCTATTGAAAATGATCGCCGGATTAGAAGCGATCGATGGTGGCGAAATTCAAATCAATTCGGGGATGAAAATCGTCTATTTACCCCAGCAACCGGAGCTAGACGACGATAAAACGGTTTTAGAGCAGGTTTTCGCCGATAGTGGCGAAAGCATGACTTTAATCAAGGAATACGAGGAATTGTCCGATCGCCTTGTCCATGAGCCAGAAAATCTGGATACTATTATGGAGCGTTTGTCAAGGGTTTCGCAACAAATTGATAAACTTGCCGCCTGGGATTTAGAAACCAATGCTAAGGTTATTTTAAGCAAACTGGGTATCGATAATTTTAATGCTCGCGTGGGCGATTTATCGGGGGGATATCGCAAAAGAATCGCCATCGCGACTGCACTTTTAGCCGATCCTGACTGTTTATTGATGGATGAACCCACCAACCATTTAGACGCACTTTCCGTGGAGTGGTTACAGAGTTATTTGTCCCGTTTTCGGGGAGGATTATTATTAATTACTCACGATCGCTATTTTCTCGATCGAGTGACTAATCGCATCATTGAAATTGATCGGGGAGATTTATCTACTTATGCCGGTAATTATGCCTATTATCTAGAAAAAAAAGCTTTAGCGGAAGAATCGATCGCCAGTAGTCAACGCAAACACGCGGGAGTTTTACGACGGGAATTAGAATGGTTATCCCGGGGACCCAAAGCACGCAGTACCAAACAAAAAGCGCGGATCGATCGCATTCAGGCAATGGGTAATAAGGAATTTAAACAGGTGGAGGGAAAAGTCGATATTGCCACCGCAGGAAGACGCATCGGCAAAAAAGTTATTGAAGTAGAAAAAATCTCGAAAGCTTACGGAGATCGCACTTTAATTAAAGATTTTACCTATATTTTTACTCCCGAAGATCGCATCGGTATTATTGGCAGTAATGGGGTAGGAAAATCTACTCTCATGAATATTATTACCGGGAAAACTCTCCCCGATTCAGGCACAGTTGACATCGGTTCCACTATTCATATTGGTTACTTTGATCAACAATCCGATGATCTCAATATCAACGAAAATCAAAGAGTGATCGAATATCTGAAAAGTGTGGCCGAATTAGTCAAAATCCTAGACGGCAGCGTGATTACCGCTTCCCAGATGTTAGAAAAATTTCTCTTTCCTCCCGATCAACAGTATGCACCAATTTATAAACTTTCTGGAGGAGAAAGACGACGGTTATTTTTACTACGAGTTTTGATGAGCGCGCCTAATGTTTTAATCTTAGATGAACCCACCAATGATCTCGATGTGCAGACTTTAGCAATTTTAGAAGAATATTTAGAGGACTTTAACGGTTGTGTGATTGTTGTTTCCCATGATCGCTATTTTCTCGATCGAGTAGTTGATACTATTTTTGCCTTTGAAACCGGGGGTAATATCCGTCAATATCCAGGTAATTATTCCCTTTATCTCGATCAGAAAAAAGAGGAGGAGGAACCAAAAGAAAAAAAAGTCACCCCAAAAACTGTTAAAGCTTCTCCGTCACCAGGCAATAAGAAAGTCTCTTTCAAAGAGAAAAAAGAATACGAAGATATCGAAAAACAAATACCAATTTTAGAAGCCAAAAAAGCTGAAATTGAACAGGTACTTTATGGAAAACCCCTAGAAGATTTTACCAAGATAACCGCTCTGACCGAAGAATTAGCTCAATTGAGTCAAAAAATTGATAATTTAACCGATCGCTGGTTAGAATTAGCGGAAAAATTAGGCTAAGATGATCCCTATTTTTCCGATCAATTTAGTTAAAACTGAGTGATAATTTCTGGTGAATCATCCTCATCCATGATCAAATCTACCGACTCCACCCGCAAGAGTGCCAAATTATCGTTAACCTCCCCTTGAAGATAGATTTCCCCCATCCCTTCACCCCCCAGATCGATCGAGCCAAAAACTTGACCGGTTTTGGTATTAAAATTAAACTGAAAATAATTAGCCGAGGAAATTCCCTTGCTGACATTATCGTATTTAGTGATCTCCTGGCCACTATTATCATAAAAAGATACCTGAAAATCTTCTAAAACTCGCATTTTTCCCGAACCTTTTTCTGAAAAGATAGTCGGGGCCGTCTTTTCATCATAACTAAAAGAACCTTTAGCTGTATAACCTTGATTTCCCGACCATTGAAAATCGATCGTCACCGCTAAAACCCCTTGGCTATTCATGTTAGCAACTAAAAGCCAAGCTAGTAAAGTCAATATCATCTTTTTCATTAGTCGGTTATTTCAGTTATCGTACTAAATCCGTTGAGTATAGGATACATATCAGGACAGGCAAAAGGCAAAAGAGGGAATAGATAATCAGTTTTTAATAACTGGATTTAGTATCAGTGATCAATGACTACAACCAGTCTTCAGGGGAATTTTTATGAGGTACTCTGTCTATACCTATAAACCTTAAGAAAACTTCAATTACATGGGTACAAGAAAAGGAAGCCCAAGTGATCTTTTTGGGGGGGGTAACTTCTGTTTGCTCATATTACCCTATTTTAAGACAAAGCTCGTCAAAAACCGCCATAACGTTCCTCCAACCAGGGATCACCTCGTCGATGGTAGCCATTAAGTTCCCAGAAACCCAATTGCTCTCGATCGAGAAATTCTAGGCCATTAATCCATTTAGAACTTTTCCAAGCGTAGAGATGGGGGACAACTAAACGCAGCGGACCACCGTGGTCGGGGGGTAAAGGTTGACCAAACAGTTGAAAAGCGAAAAAATTATCCTCGTGCAGAAATTCCTCTAGGGTGAGGTTAGTCGTATAACCCCCATAACAGTGTTGCATGACGTGGGTAGCCTCCGGCAACAGGTCAATTAAGGTGATAAAATCCGATACCTTAATTCCCGTCCAAGTCACGTCTAATTTTGACCAACGGGTGACACAGTGAAAATCCTTAGTAAATTCCGACTGCGGAAGGGCCATAAAATCCGACCAGTTAAAAATTTTAGTCGTGGCCACCTTTCCCCAAACCTTGAATAACCATTCCTCGGTCTTGATTTGGGGAGTATCTCCGTAGGTAAGGACAGGAAAACCACTAGCCAGATATTGGCCCGGAGGAACTCGGTCTTGATCGGGAGATTCTGGTTTTTTAAAGAATTTGCCTAACATTAGTTGAGACTCACAACGAAAACCCTAGACAAATCTTAAACTATTAGGGAGCGAAAAGGTTTTCTCTACCTCACTCCCCACCATCAAGTTATTCCTCGTCTTCCCCTTCTTCTTCCTCTTTAGTGGGATAGACAAAGCTGTTAGAACGACCAGAAAGAACAGATTTGCCCAAAGATAAGGCTTTTTGCGCTTCCCGAGCTGCTTGCTTTCTCCAGTGCGCTCTCCGTTGGTCGCGCTTGGCATTTGAGGTTTTCTTCTTGGGACAAGCCATAGTATTTTAACGATAGTTATAGACTCACAACCTTTCTATTCTACTCCCTATTTCCCTAATCGGCTCGCTACTTTTCTGATTCCCTTGCTCACTACTGCCCAAAATATTGATAAAACTTAATAATTATCATTGGCTTACCTATTTATGTCTAAAATCCTATATAGCTATGTAGTCAAGTAATTTCCATCATGGTCACTACCGTCGAACCTCCCTCCCAGAAAAAAGCTGCTCTGCGCGAAACTATCCTCACTCCTCGTTTTTACACCACTGATTTTGAGGCTGCCGCTAATTTTGACCTTTCTTTGCAAGAAACCGAAATCAAAGCGATGTTAGAGGAGATGCGGACTGATTACAACCGGCATCACTTTGAACGTCAGCAAGAATTTGAGAACTATCAAGATAATCTCGATGAAAAAACCAGAAATGCTTTTATAGATTACCTAGAACGCTCCTGTATCTCCGAATTTTCCGGCTTTTTGTTATTTAAGGAACTGTCACGGCAACTAAAAAGCCGTAATCCCTTGTTAGGGGAGATATTTCATCTTATGGCTAGAGATGAGGCCCGTCATGCAGGATTTCTCAATAAAGCCATGGCTGACTTTAATATTTCCCTCGATTTAGCCAAAATTACCAAAACCCGTACCTACACCTTTTTCCCCCTTGAATGGGTGTTATATACGGTCTATCTCTCCGAAAAAATCGGTTATTGGCGTTATATCCTCATTTATCGTCATTTAAAAGAACATCCAGAGTATAAATTTAATCCTCTCTTTAATTACTTCGAGAGTTGGTGTCAGGACGAAAATCGCCACGGAGATATCTTTAAAACCCTACTGCGAGCTAAACCGCAATTGTGGAATAATTGGCGATCGAGATTATGGAGTCGTTTTTTCCTGCTTTCCGTCTTTGCTACCCATAGTTTAACTGTACGCGAACGCTCAGACTTTTATGATGCTTTGGGAATGGATGCGATCGCTTTTGATCAAGAGGTAATTCGTCAGACTAATAATACCTCCGCTCGCGCTTTTCCCACCATTTTAAATGTGGACCATCCCCAATTTTTCCCCCGTTTACACCGTTGTGCCGAACGTAATTTACAATTAAAAGCGATCGATGAAAGTAGCGCTCCTCAATGGCTAAAAACAGTCCGCAAGTTACCCTTACAGTTAGGTATCGTCGGGGATCTATTGCGATTGTATCTGATTAAACCCATAGATGCAGAGGCCACCAGAGAAATGGTACTTTAATCAATGATCCCCTAGCCGCTATCCCCGTCCGACTCCAGGGTGAGTTAATTGCACAAGAAAAGAACTTCTTTTTTAAAGATAGCAGGGCTCTCTTATTCTTTGTGTGATAAGTTTGACTTATATAGTAGTGATCGATCTCTGTGTCCTTTGCGTCTCTGTGGTTCCTTCCACTCGCTCGCCAGCAGGACTGTATCTTAGAATACATTTTACCCACCAAACCTAAGAGAGTCATAGCAGGGGAAAATTATCCCTAACCTTGACCAGAAATTCTGTAAACTTCGATCAAAAGCTGCGTAAATTCTGTATTTTCTCTGGAAGTCTTAGATATAGCCTTTAGAATTGTGATCGTAGCGGTAGGCTAATTCAGATCAATTAAACTTCATGAAACCTAACTCTGGCCGTAAACGTTTATTATCCCTGATATCTGCTGTTTCCTGTAGTTCCCTCTTGATTTTATCCCCTCTAGCCCAGAGAGCGCAAGCAGACGATATTACGGATGCCCTAGAAGCGGTAATTGAATATACGGCTCAATTACACCAGATCAATTTTAAGTATTTGTTAAGTAATATAGCGGTATTCGCTTGAGTGAGATACAGACAAAGTCTTGCCTAGACTGACTTATAGCTTGTTGCAGTATACCTCATTCGACTGCATACCGCTATAGCCCGATAACCACTCCCTGCGGGGTAATTTCCCTAGCGGCTTTCTGCACTGTAGATAATACAGTTTACGTCAATCTCCAGCAAGTCACTCGCATTAGTGATAATCCCCTATTTCCCCTTTACGCCGTCGCTCACGAGGCCGCTCACGCTGTTCAGTGGAATCGGGGTATCGGTGGCATCGATGAAGGTGGAATGAGCATCGGCATTGAATTACAGGCCGATTGTCTAGCGGGAGATACCCTTTCCTGGTTATTTACCGAAGCAAGAAGTTTATCCAAACAGGATTATATGATAGCAGGAAAACTTCTAGCGGAAGCGGCCTCGGAAGTGGGCGATTTTGAAGCTCCTAATCGCTCCCACGGCACACCACAACAGCGAGGTGATTCGGTCTTGCAAGGATTCTACGGGGAAAATCATGAAGCCTGTATGCGTTAACTAACACTCAAGGCTCTATTTCCCCTAGAATGCCTAAACAAGCCTAAAAAATTACTGTAACCCTAACCAAGATAACAGACCTTGGCCAGTGAGATACTCGATCAACAGGGTGATCACAAAACCAATCATAGCGGCTCTACCGTTGAGGCGCTCGGCATAGTCATTAAAGCCAAATTTGGGATCTTCTAATTTGGGGGTTTGAGTCGGTTGTGGTTCAGTCATGATCTTTACAGTCCGTTTACATTTCTTTACTATTCTAGCGGAGTTAGAAGTTAGGTTGTAACTAATTTCTAACTCCTCCCTATTTGCCCTAATCTCGACCGTTAAGAGCGATTAAAAGGCGCAGAATAAAGATAAATAGGTTGATATAGGTCAAATACATCGATAAAGCAGCACTGAGATACTGTTCATCTCTGTAGGTACGGGGCAAGATGTAAAAGTCCACCACTGCCGAGCCGGCAAACAAGAAAACCCCGATGCCAGAAATAGCGATTTCTAACCAGGCGGGATTAGCACCAGTAAAGATAAAGAAAATTAGCTGACCAATGAGAACAATAAAGAGAGCGAGAATACCGATGCTAACGGTTTGAGTCAGTGCCAAACCATCTTTTTCCGACAGATTCGAGCCGATATTCCGTCCCAAGACAAAAGCGATGCCGCAACCGAGGGCAGCAATTGCCACTCCTCGCAAACCAACACCGGAAGTACCTAAGGCCACATAGACGATTCCACTGAGAGTATAGCCAGAAAGAAGACTATAGAGAGTCAGCAGGGGCAGAGCAGTGCCTGTATTGCCTCTTTCCGCAGTATTACGCGCGACAAAAAATAAAATAATCTCGGCAATCAGAGCGACAAAGAAAGTCGGGAAGAAAATCTGGGGATAGGATTGGATCACACCTAAACCGCCATAGGTTCCCACCGCAGTTAAAATTAGACCACCACCGAGATAGGGCAGGGCCTTGGGGATAACATTGGGGCCGATAAGTGCTTGGCTTTTAGCCTCGCGTAAAGCTTGGCGAAAATTACTGGTATTACTCATGGTGATAGGGTGCGAGATACTTGTCTCAATCAATCTTGTTAAACAGGAACTATTCTTGATTAGTTCGTCAAGAATGGCGAATCGGAGGGAAGAAAAAAAGGTAAATTTTTCCCCCGGCATCGATTCCCTCTTGATTGTAACGAAAAGACTAGGGATCGAGCTAAGTAGGTAGGTGTTAAAAATTGTCAGATACCCCCCTGATTAAGGGGGGTGGGGGGATCGAACCGAAAATCTATTTTCACCCCTCTTGACGGATCAAGTTACCGTAAACAGAAGCCCAATTTAAGGCGATTATGTCCCATAAACTGGATATTTCCTGTTTTTATTAACTACAATCTTCCGAGTATCCCCTGACCTAAAGCCAAACCTGTCACCAACATTCCTAACACTAGAAAAGGCTGGGCGCTGGCTTGATATTTGACATCATTTTTGAGCGGATCCCGCAGAAAATACATATCTTGGAAAGTGATCTGAGGGATAATTAATAACAGTAAAATAGCGGCATAAAGATTCTGATGAATACTAATCAGATAGCCAGCAATTCCCGCTTGAAAAACATCGATCATAATCACACAAATCCAAGCAGCAGTCGTAATTCCAAACATAACTGGCAAGGATTTTAAGCCTAATTTTTCGTCACCCTCCACACTTTTAAAGTCGTTAACCACGGCAATGCCTAAACCCGCCAGACTATAGATGAGGGTTAGGAGCATAATTGTCCAATTTAACTGACCAAAAAGGGCGTGACCTGCCCACCAAGGTAATGCTATATAACTAGCACCGAGGGCATAATTACCCAGCCAACCATTTTGTTTTAATTTTAAAGGTGGCGCTGAATAAATATAGGCAATAAAAGAACCAAATAGGGTTAAACAGAGCATAATCGGGAAATCATGACCGGCCCAGCGATCGAGAAGATAAGATATTCCTAACCCAGCTGCTAATAAAACCAAAATCTGGCTGACCACTTGCGGAATAGAAATTACCCCCGAAGGAATCGGACGGTAGGGTTCATTAATTGCATCGATTTCTCGATCGTAAAAATCATTTAAAGTTTGGGTATAACCAGTCATCAATGGACCGGAAAGTAACATACAGGTGGCTGCTTTTAAGACATCTTCTAAAGACCAAGTGTAATTCCCTGATGAAGCTGCCCCACAGACAACCCCCCAAATCAGGGGAATCCAAGTGATCGGCTTCATCAATTGTAAGCGGATTTTCCAGAGGGAAGTTGCTGCCGATGAGGCCCCTTTCATGCCCAATAATTGGCGAGTTTTTGCGCCTCGATTATCCTTGTTTTCTATCTCGGTGTTTGACATAATCCCTTAAAAAGAAATAATTAAGTAACCTTCTTGGAATTTGGCCCCTTTTACCGCTCGTCCGGTTAGAGGCGGTGGTACATCAATATTACGCCGTTGATCCCCGGCTTCGATGGTTAATTCTGGACCCGATTGCGTCAGTTTTACCTGTTTTTTCTCGAATCCGGGTAAATAAACCTTGACCTGACCGGCTGCCGTATCGATTATTAACGGTTTGGCCGGCTGCACCGTGAGAAAATTGGGTAACTCGGCGATTAACTCCTGCCAATCTTCTCCTTGACGGTCGGGTAAAATTGCCGCCGGCAGTGGGGCAAAATCCTCCGTGGCACTCTGACAGCGATTAAAAATCACTCCCCCCACATTTAAACCGATTTGCTGCGCCCCACCCCAAAGATATTTGGCATTTGCGATCGCAATTGGATCGTCATTGGTGACTAGATAGGCTAAAACTCGCCGGGGATCGGCTAAAGCGGAACGTCCCTCGTCTAGGATGTTATTATCGCCCTTTTGCCCTAAATCGTTGGTATTAAAGGAGAAATTCAGCACGGCAGCGGCGATTGGTTGGAAAAAGGGAGAAAGGGTGCGACCAATCTCAGAATCGCTGAAAACCTGCCGAAAACGCCGTGAATACCAGCTGCCCACCTCTGGAATCGCCAACATTCGCAGACTGTTTATATCTCCGCTGCCGTCGTAGATGATGACATCGTAATTTCCGCTTTTATCCTGTTCCCGCAGGAAATTTAAGGCTAGAGCTTGGTCCATTCCGGGTAAAACGCCCAACTCTTGACCATAAACATTTTTCAAGGTGGGAGAACGCAAATACTGCTTTTCTAATTCCTTGACTTCTTCCCAACTTTTTTCTAGTAATTGGGTACTACTAAGCTGGATAACCGAGAGATTCGGGGCAATTTCCGTGACGGAGGAGCTAGGGGAGGCCTTGAGGAGTAATCCCCAAGCAGGACTGGGATCCTGACCGATCAAGAGAACTTTTGACCCCAGACCAGCCATTTTCTTTGCCGAAGCGATCGCTATTGTACTGCGGCCGCTACCCCCCTTGCCCAAAAAGGTCAAAATTAAGGACATAATTAATTCCTAAGCGTTATATCTAGATGAGTTTGAGTTCATCCTCAAAAAACCAAGTAGCGGTCTTATCATCGAACTGGACAACAGCACCAACACCGCTGCCATCGGTCATCTTAAAATTTTTGATGACACCCACTTTACCCAATTTACCCGCTACGTCCGAGTTAACGCGGTCTCTTAAGCGACAGACCTTGACTTTTTGCCCGATTTCCATTACTTCCACAGTTTTAACAAGACGATAATTCAATAAACCAATCCTAAGTTTAATATAAATTCGTCTAAGATAAACCCCCCAATGATCTTCGGTCATTAGTCTTTCTAAGATCATCTGCACTCAGCGATCATATATACTAGGACATTGAACAAAATCAACTTCTTGCTTAAGATAGGCAAAAGGTAGCTGGGGCTTGCTGAATAAATCTAAAAACTTTGCTGGGTAAAACTTTTAGGCTTTTTGAAAATCAAAAAGTGCCAGCCTTTCGAGAGATCGGGGGGGAAATTCCTGGACTTTTTCCCTGAAAATTAGGTAATTTACCATATGAAAATGGGTAAAACCCTACACCACAAACCCTGCCCCCACGAAAAACTTTTTCAGCAGACCCTAGTTAGATATGTGCAATTAATTGTGTCTAACTACTCAAAAAAGGAGTTTTATTTGGTTTCTGGGGCAGGATTTTGCAGATTTTCCAATTGTTCTCTTTGCTTGCGTTTAAACTCCTCGGCCGCTTCGTTGATATTATTGCGAGTATCTTCCTGAAACTCCGATCCGTCCCGGCTACGGCGAAAATTACTATTATGAATCAAGTCTAGAGGATCAAAACCACCGAGAGCATCCCTGCCATCGGAACTACGTTCATTTTTTTGATAATCCGGCTGACTGGGGTTCAAGCTTTGAGCTAACACTTGCGGATTAAAATCAGCCCCGACTAATAAAATAGTAGCTAGAGATAAAGACGATTTGATCAACATTTTTTGAGTATTCATAATCTAACTAACTCCTCAGAAAATTATCTTGTTTTTGGTGGTGAGAAAGTTACAGGCTTTTCAGTTATCAGTAATCAGTGAAATAAGAACTGTTTACCGATAGATAACTGATCAGACAATTTGAGCAACATTTTTTGAGTATAGCTCTCTTATTCTTTGTGTGATCCGTTTAACTTACTATAGAAGCGATCAATCTTTGTGTCCTCTGCGTCTCTGTGGTTCCTTCCACTCCCTCGGAAGCATCCCACATATGTAATGAGTATAAATGCTGATGGCTAGGAAGAGGGAGATAGAGGATAATTAGCCCTAAACCAACTATACCATGAATAGGCATCATGAATGCTCAAGAAGAACTGCAATTACAAGAACATCTGCAAGCTATCGGCAAAATCTTTGTCAGAAATACTCCTCAAGAACAGTTGAAAGACTTTGAAGCTATTGAATTGGCCCTTAGAGAACATCTGGTTTCACTTGAACGAAAACTTACATAAGGTGGGAGGTTCTAAT
>JAADBR010000103.1 GCA_009995705.1 Microcystis aeruginosa W13-11 | reverse complement strand
TTTTTGTTGTAGTTAAGTCCTGAACCTAGGTCGTCTATAATTTCAACTTGCCAACCGTTTTGAGCGCAAAACAGTTCGACAACTTCTTTTTGACGTTCTAAATCCTTCTTTTGGTCATGACTAGAAACACGGCAATAGCCAACAGTATAAGAGAGATTCTCTTTTAAACCAAGCAACTGAGAAATTGTATAACGACGATGCCCATTAGCAGTCCGTTCTGGAATTAGTTTACCTTCAGACTCCCAACGCCTTAACGTCGATACGCTTACACCTTTCAATTTAGCTGCTTCCGATATGGTTAACTTACTCATAAAACGATTATAGCACAAGTCATGAGTAATTTTGGATAGTATTAGTTAGGTTTTTGGCTTCTGTATCTAACCCTTTTTTCGATAAGATAAGCTCATCACTTTAACTCCAATAGAACCAAACTTGGGAACTTTCTTTTCACTGATTACTGTTTACTGCTCACTGAAAAACCCCCACCTCCTCACTTCCCCTGAAAACTGGATTAAGCTAGGCTCTAAGACCGCTCGACATTGCCGAATAATTGAGGATCGAGGGTGGGTAGTTCGATATCTTTTTCTGCTGGGGGAGAGGGTAACTGGAGGCGATTTAAGGTTTGTTGAACGCGATCAAAAATGGTGATTTTTTCCTCGCTATTGTTCTAGGGTTCGGGAATAGGTTCCACTTTTAGCGGAGGCTGAATAACGGAGGCCGGTTTGTTAATCTCCTTTGTGTCTGGTATGGTGGTTAGGGGAGATTCGATCGCTTCAGGGGTTTCCTCTAGCTTTTCGACTGTTTCTGTCTCTACTGGTTTTTCCTCAACTATAGGGCTTTCTTCCTCAATAACAGGGGTTTCCTCAACTATAGGGCTTTCTTCCTCAATAACGGGGTTTTCCTCAATAACAGGGGTTTCCTCAACGACAGGGGTTTCTTCCTCTGGACTGGGAATAGTTTGATAGTTGGGATCAACAATGCTACGGGCAATTGTAGGGGATAAATCGCTGTGGACTAATTGACTGAGGCCGTCTTGGTAAGAGGGATCAAAGCTAATCACGCGCACGCTGGTATTAAACTCGTTTTCGACTTTATTTCCCTGACCATCGATAAATTCTAGTTGTACCCAGTTATTGCCCTTGTTAAAACCCTTGAGATAGATCGGTTCCCAAGTATCAAGCAGAAAGCTTTCACCGTTGACTGTGACACGAATGCGCCAATCTTGAAGATTATTATCTTCGTTGGCAGTATTGGACAGACGTAGAGGAGCATTGCTCAGATAAAAATCGAGCAGGATCGGTTCTGCACCGTAGATTCCTTGCGGACTACTGTAGGTTAATAAGGGCAAGTTATGATCAGGAGCATTTTTGCCTGTTTTTGTCAGAATATGAAAGGTTGTTTCAGCAAATGCCCCATCATTTTTAAAACTTTCCTGCCAAGGCCGCAGGGCCAAGACGCGGAGGGTGTGAGTACCAGGGGCAAGATTTTCTAGGATAATCGGCTGTTTGAGATCGTAAATAGCGGCTGCTGGTTCATTATCGACAATTAGGCTCAAGTGGGGGCCTAGTTTTAGGGTATCGTCTTGGAAAATTGGCAGATCTGACACTTGTAGTTTAACTATCACCTGGGTGTCATCGAAAACTTGTTCGGCCAGAGGGCTGAGAATGGTTACTTGGGGGGCGTAACGCTCTAAACTGGGGCGCAGTTCCTGAATTAGGGAGGGGGGAGCAACCTCAGAAATGCGGCCTTGGAGGACGGGAAGATTAGAGGTTTCGGAAGTGGGGAGATTGCTGGCCGTCAAGCGATCGCCACAGGCGGTTAACAGGGTGGTCAGTAAACCGATCACAAGACATATGCGAAGGGTTTTGACTGGGATTAATTTATGTAGTAGGGATAGCACGTTCCTCCTAGAGCCAAGGCCAAAATCTATACAAACCATTGATTTTTGCCAGAGTCATTGAATGCTCTGGTGTCAGCAAAAGCGCGAGAAGATCAGGTTATCGTCTCAATTCTACAGAATTGTTTGATTGTTTTTTGAGAATCTATCTATTGAATTTTCTATATGGTCTGGTGAGGGAGAAAAGGGGGAAATCGGCTTCTGGGGGGACAATTAATAAACTTTTGTAAAGAAAAATTACCGATCTGACCCTGACTAAGACCGTCCATAGCAGAAAATGTCTCTCCTATCAAGGATTGAGAGAATTTTAATTATTGTTAAGCACAACGAACAGAGGAGAGAACAAAGACTTATCATCTACTATTGATGCTTTCGACTGGAATCTCACCCAAGAGGAAAGTCAAGCGACATTAACAAAAGGTGGGTCAGATTTCAACTTGCCTTTTTTAGGTTAAAAAATCTATCCTCAAATAAAACGCTAAGTCTATTGTCGAGAGAGGAGAATCCTCATGGCACTCCCCCCCAAAGAGGCGGTAGCTAAAGTGATTGTAGATAAAGACCCAGTACCTACTTCCTTTGAGAAGTGGGGTCAACCGGGGCATTTTGATCGCACTTTAGCCAAAGGACCCAAAACCACCACCTGGATTTGGAACCTACACGCCAACGTCCACGATTTTGATAGTCAAACCAGCGATCTCGAAGATATTTCTCGGAAAATCTTCAGCGCCCACTTCGGACATCTCGCCGTTGTCTTCGTTTGGCTAAGTGGAATGTACTTCCACGGCGCGAAATTTTCTAACTATGAAGCTTGGTTAACCAACCCGCTCGCCATCAAACCCAGCGCCCAAGTGGTCTGGCCGATCGTCGGTCAAGGCATCCTCAACGGCGATGTGGGCGGTGGTTTCCACGGTATTCAGATCACCTCTGGTCTGTTCTACCTCTGGCGGGCTTCCGGGTTCACCAACAGCTATCAGCTATACTGCACCGCTATCGGTGGTTTAGTTATGGCGGGCCTGATGCTGTTTGCCGGTTGGTTCCATTACCACAAAAGCGCACCGAAACTGGAATGGTTCCAAAACGTGGAATCGATGATGAACCACCACTTGGCGGGTTTACTCGGCTTAGGTTCCCTAGGTTGGGCCGGTCATCAGATTCACGTTTCTTTACCGGTGAACAAACTCCTCGATGCGGGAGTCGCTCCCCAAGATATCCCCTTGCCCCACGAGTTCATCCTCGAACCGAGCAAGATGGCGGATTTATATCCCAGTTTCGCCCAGGGTTTGACCCCCTTCTTTACCCTTAACTGGGGTGCTTACTCGGATTTCCTCACCTTCAAAGGTGGCTTGAACCCCGTGACTGGTGGTCTCTGGCTTTCCGATACCGCTCACCATCACTTGGCGATCGCTGTATTATTCATTATTGCTGGTCATATGTACCGTACCAACTGGGGTATCGGTCACAGCATGAAGGAAATCCTCGAAAACCACAAAGGTCCCTTCACCGGTCAGGGTCACAAAGGACTGTACGAAATCCTGACCACCTCTTGGCACGCCCAGTTAGCGATTAACCTGGCTCTCTTAGGTTCGCTAACCATCATCGTGGCCCACCATATGTACGCCATGCCGCCCTATCCCTATCAGGCGACTGACTACGCCACCCAACTATCCTTGTTCACTCACCACACTTGGATCGGTGGCTTCTTAATCGTCGGTGCGGGAGCGCACGGAGCGATCTTCATGGTGCGGGACTACGATCCGGCCAAAAACGTGGATAACCTGCTCGATCGGATGATCCGTCATCGCGACGCAATTATCTCCCACCTGAACTGGGTATGTATTTTCCTCGGCTTCCATAGCTTCGGTTTATACATTCACAACGACACCATGCGGGCTTTTGGTCGTCCCCAAGATACGTTCTCGGATACGGGAATTCAACTACAACCCATCTTTGCCCAATGGGTACAAAGTCTCCACACCCTAGCCCCCGGCAACACCGCTCCTAACGCTCTCACTACCGCTAGTTATGCTTTCGGTGGCGACGTAGTGGCAGTGGGTGGCAAAGTGGCCATGATGCCGATCACTCTCGGTACTGCCGATTTCCTCGTGCATCACATCCACGCCTTCACCATCCATGTCACCGTGTTGATTCTCCTCAAAGGGGTTCTCTACGCTCGTGGTTCCCGTCTGATTCCGGATAAAGCAAATCTCGGTTTCCGTTTCCCCTGCGATGGTCCCGGTCGCGGCGGTACCTGCCAAGTTTCGGGTTGGGATCACGTCTTCCTCGGCCTGTTCTGGATGTACAACTCCCTCTCGATTGTAATCTTCCACTTTAGCTGGAAAATGCAGTCCGATGTCTGGGGAACCGTCGCCCCCGATGGCACTGTCACCCACGTTACCCTCGGTAACTTCGCCCAAAGTGCCATCACCATCAACGGTTGGTTACGCGATTTCCTCTGGGCGCAATCAGCTCAGGTGATTAACTCCTATGGCTCTGCCCTGTCTGCCTACGGAATCATGTTCCTAGCTGGTCACTTCGTCTTCGCGTTTAGCTTGATGTTCCTGTTCAGTGGTCGCGGCTACTGGCAAGAATTAATCGAGTCGATCGTTTGGGCGCACAACAAGTTAAGAGTTGCCCCCGCTATCCAACCTCGCGCCCTGAGCATCATTCAAGGTCGTGCCGTTGGTGTGGCTCACTACCTCTTAGGCGGTATTGTCACCACTTGGGCATTCTTCTTGGCCAGAAGTCTCTCGATTGGCTAAACTTGCCTATAAGGGCTTGCCAGTCCCCCAGGGATTGGCAAGACTAGGCTCAACGGGCGTCGATTGACCGATACCTCTGTAAGCGTTTCCTATTACAGAAGGTGAATTTAAAAAAGGAAATAACCAGCACTCGTGTAAGAGCCTCAGTTATTTAGAGAGGAGAATTTCCTAAACAGCTATGGCAACTAAATTCCCTAAATTTAGCCAAGATCTAGCCCAAGATCCGACCACCCGTCGGATTTGGTACGGGATCGCCACAGCCCACGATTTTGAAAGTCATGATGGCATGACGGAAGAGAATCTCTACCAAAAGATTTTCGCGTCGCACTTCGGCCACATTGCAATCATTTTCCTGTGGACTTCCGGCACTATATTCCACGTCGCTTGGCAAGGCAACTTCGAGCAGTGGATCAAAGATCCCTTAAATATCCGTCCCATCGCCCACGCGATTTGGGATCCCCAGTTCGGTAAAGGCGCTGTGGATGCCTTCACCCAAGCTGGCGCTTCTAATCCGGTTAACATCGCCTATTCCGGGGTTTACCACTGGTTCTACACCATCGGGATGACCTCCAACCAAGACCTCTACCAAGGTGCGGTGTTCCTGCTGATTCTCTCGGCGATTTTCCTCTTTGCTGGCTGGTTACACTTACAACCTAAGTTCCGTCCTAGCCTCGCTTGGTTCAAAAACGCTGAATCTCGCCTGAACCACCACCTCGCCGCTCTGTTCGGTGTTAGCTCTCTGGCTTGGACCGGACACCTCGTTCACGTTGCTATCCCCGAATCCCGCGGTCAGCACGTTGGTTGGGACAACTTCCTCTCCACTCCCCCCCACCCGGCGGGTTTACTACCCTTCTTCACCGGCAACTGGAGTGTGTATGCAGAAAACCCCGATACGGCTAGTCACATTTTCGGTACTGCCCAAGGCGCGGGAACTGCGATTCTCACCTTCTTAGGTGGTTTCCATCCCCAAACCGAGTCCCTCTGGTTAACCGATATGGCTCACCACCACTTGGCGATCGCTGTGATCTTCATTGTGGCTGGTCATATGTACCGCACCAACTGGGGCATCGGTCACAGCATCAAGGACATCCTCAATGCCCACAGACCCCCCAGTGGTAAGTTAGGAGCCGGTCACAAAAATCTTTATGACACGGTTAACAACTCTCTCCACTTCCAACTCGGTTTGGCACTGGCTTCTTTAGGCGTGATCACCTCTCTGGTGGCGCAGCATATGTACGCGCTACCCCCTTATGCCTTTATCGCTAAGGACTACACTACCCAAGCGGCTCTTTATACCCACCACCAATACATCGCTGGTTTCCTAGCGGTGGGTGCTTTCGCCCACGGTGCTATCTTCTTCGTGCGTGACTATGATCCCGAAGCGAACAAAGATAACGTGCTGGCGCGGATGCTGGAGCATAAAGAAGCGATCATCTCTCACCTAAGCTGGGTTTCCCTTTTCTTAGGTTTCCACACCCTCGGCCTCTACGTTCATAACGACGTGGTTGTCGCTTTCGGTACTCCCGAAAAACAAATCTTGATCGAACCTGTGTTCGCTCAATTCGTGCAAGCAGCTTCCGGTAAAACCCTGTACGGTATGAACGTACTGTTGTCTAACCCCGATAGTATCGCTTACACCGCCTATCCCAACTACGGTGATGTTTGGTTACCCGGTTGGTTAGACGCAATCAATAGCGGCACTAACTCCCTCTTCTTAACCATCGGTCCTGGCGACTTCCTCGTTCACCATGCGATCGCTCTTGGTTTACACACCACCGTTCTAATCCTGGTTAAAGGTGCTTTAGACGCTCGTGGTTCCAAATTAATGCCCGATAAAAAAGACTTCGGGTATTCCTTCCCTTGCGACGGTCCGGGCCGTGGCGGTACTTGCGACATCTCTGCTTGGGATTCCTTCTACCTAGCCATGTTCTGGATGTTGAACACCCTGGGTTGGTTAACCTTCTACTGGCACTGGAAACACCTCGGTGTCTGGTCGGGTAACGTGGCTCAGTTTAACGAAAACTCCACCTACCTGATGGGCTGGTTCCGCGATTACCTCTGGGCTAACTCGGCTCAGTTAATCAACGGTTACAACCCCTACGGTGTTAATAACCTTTCTGTCTGGGCCTGGATGTTCCTCTTTGGACACCTCGTTTGGGCAACCGGTTTCATGTTCCTGATCTCTTGGCGTGGTTACTGGCAAGAGTTGATCGAAACTATCGTCTGGGCCCACGAACGCACTCCTCTGGCGAACCTGGTTCGTTGGAAAGACAAACCCGTGGCTCTCTCGATCGTTCAGGCTCGTTTGGTTGGTTTAGCTCACTTCACCGTTGGCTATATCTTCACCTACGCCGCCTTCTTGATCGCTTCCACTGCTGGCAAGTTCGGCTAAACCTTGAATCAGGTAACTAAAAAACCCCCCGCCCATTGGTGGGGGGTTTTTGTTTATGATTGATCATAAAAGCGCGGCTCAATCTCAAAAATCTATGCAGTTGGAAGAATTAAAACAGCTTTATGATCAGGACTTTGTTTTGTGGATTGAGCGAACCACCGAACAAATTCGACGCGGGGAGATGAAAAATTTAGATTGGGAACATCTTTTAACGGAGATAGAAGATTTGGGGAGAGAACAAAGAAACCAAGTGGAAAGCTATCTAATTCAAACCGTTAAACATTTATTAATGTATCAGTATTGGCTGACTGAAAAAGGTAATTGTGGCCAGGGATTGGCCGATGAAATCGATAATTTCCGTCTAGAACTAGAAATTTTATTCCAGTCAAAAACCCTCTACAATTATGGGGCTTCTAGGTTAGATATAATTTATGATAAAGCCAAGCGATCGGTGATCAAAAAAACTGGTTTATCTGTTGATACGTTTCCGCAAGTTTGTCCTTATACCTTTGCAGAAATTATAGATTTTGACTTTTTGCCAGTTTAGAATAGGAGAATTAAAGGAGACCTGCTGTAAAAGTAAGTTATCGAGGAGCCATCGGTTCAAAATATCTAAAACTTCAGATAAATTTGACATAATCTTGGGTTTTATCGAGAGTGTATTTGTTTTTTGTCTTTTTTCTCCTCCTGTCTTTCGTCTCTTTACATAAGGGAAGATTTTTGATTTTTGCAGGAGATCTAGGCAAGAAAAAAAATTATCGTTATAATAAAGTTGTGGCTTATTCTGTCAGCGGTAGAGTATTATGAGTCAAAAATCTTACGAAGTTTTCCAAGCAGTGGAAAATAAAGCTAACCTTCTAGCGGGTTATTGGGGTGACTTCAAAACGGAGATTATTCGGCATTTGCCTGAATCCTATCATGGTGAAATCCACGAACTTTCTAGTAACCTAGAGAAAGCTTTAGAAGTGTTAATCAATGAATTGCGCCATCCTACCCTGATTTTAGCGACGACTGGCACAACGAGCAGTGGTAAGAGTACCTTAGTTAATTTCCTCTGTGGTGCTGATATTGTACCGATGGCACAGCGAGAAATGAGTGCAGGAACAGTTACCATTGAGTATAGCGAAGAAAAGACTTTAATTATTGAAGAAACACCGGGGGCGTTGTGGGAATGCGGGAAATGGGAAAAGATTAGCGATGAAGATATTTATAGTCGCTTAAAACAGTTAATGAAGGCTTATATTAAAGCCAGAAAAAAACAACCTGATTTAGCTTATCCTCGATCTATTATTTATTATCCTTTTAGACTGGTTAAAGATGAAAGTTTCTTAGAATTGCCTAAAGGGGTTAGAGTTAAATTATTAGATTTACCCGGGTTATCTTATGTAGGAGATGAGGGAAATCTTGGGATTATCAAACAATGTCGTGAAGCTTTATGTTTAGTAACATATAACAGCGCAGAAACAGATCCTTACAAAGTTGATAATTTGTTATCAGAAGTTGTTGATCAAGTTAAAGATTTAGGCGGCTCTCCTGCACGAATGCTATTTATTTTAAATCGAATTGATATATTCAGATCAGATGATAATTGGCAAGAAAGCGAAAGTGAGTTTGTTGAAGAAACGACTGAAAACATTAAGGAAAAACTGATCGAGAATTTAAGAGAATATAGAGAAGATATTGAAAATTTGAGAATTGTAAAACTGAGTACATGGCCAGCCTTATTAGCTTTACAAATTCAGGATAATAAGAAATTGCTTCAGGATCTGTTAGAGGAATTACCTAAAAGAGAGGAAAATTGGTCAGAGCATGATCAAACTAGACTTGAGAAAGTATTAAAACCCTATGAGCAAGCCATAGATAACTTTCAAGTTTTAATTAAGGAAATGATGAAGCGAGGAAACTTAAATCTTGATCCTAAACAATGGACTATCTCCTGAAAGCCTTAATTTTCGTGCTTATTGAGAATAAAACTGTTAGTTTAGCGAGTTCTGAGATTTTAGAAGCCGCTCTGTGACTGCATTTGAGACACCTGAATCCTTACTATCTCTCAACAAGAACAAATTGCTAAAGAGTTATTCAAACAATCCTATGCAGAAGAATTTGAAAAGAAACTAAGCAAGCACATAGCAGAACATTTTCCTAAATTAGTTATTCCCCAAGCTATAGAAAAATTTAATGTAGCGGCGGGAAATAGTATTGCACAATGGGCAGTACAAACGACCACGGCAATTCTTAACAGTTCGGAAGAAAATTATCAGCAAGAATCTGAATTATTATCACAAACAAAAGAAAATCTTGATTCTTTTCTCCAAGCTAGTAATGCCAAATTAAGACAGCCTCTAGCCGTTTTTGAAAAATTAGATATTGATACCAAAACAGCCGATAATTTAGTAGCTAGTTTAAGAGAGGCTATCAATGAACTTCAATTTACTCCCCCTTATGACCAAATTCAAGAGAAATTAGTTCCCTTAGTTGAGTGGAGAGAGGCGCTAAAGACTGTTATTAGAAACGTCTTAGAAGCAGTAGTTAAATCTTTAGATAATGGCAGAGTTGATTTGGACAATATCAACTTTAAAAAGGCCAATGTTAATCAGGTTAATATGCTAAGAAACAACTTGGATATCCTGATTCAATTGGGCTATACAGGTTCAGATGCAAGAAATGGTTTATTAATCACAGCAAAAAGGGATAAAGAGAAATTAAGTATTCAAATAATTAAAAAAGAGTTAAATAATTTATCAATTAATCTAACTATCATATTATCGCAAATATTAAAGAGAGTGTCTGCTCAGGAGATTAACAGAATAGAGGAATCTGTATCTGAATTGTTTAGATTCCATATTAAACATATAGAAAAGGGTGCTGAAGAAAAAGCACCAAATTTTGTTATAAAATTTCCACAATCTGAACTTAATACATTTACTAGAAAACTGGAATTTGACTTTAATTTGGAGTCTGATATTGAAATCAGTTCTGGTACTTACAGAAGTTTTAAACACTGGCTATGGATGAAAAAAAAGGAAAGCATGATTGCAGAAATTCCAAGCACTGAAACTCTTTTACAGAATTGGATTCATCAATTCCAGCAACAGGGCGAACCTGAAATGTTATGTTCAATGTTTGAATGGCTATAGCGGTATTCGCTTGAGTGAGATACAGACAAAGTCTTGCCTAGACTGACTCATAGCTTGTTGCACTATACCTCATTCGACTGCATACCGCTATATTAGAACAGATTGATAATTTAAAAAAAAATGTAGATCATAAAACCCATGACATTTTTAATAGTTATTTAGCCAGCCTAGAAAAAGCTCAACAGGAAATAACTACTAACTACGAGGAAACACAAATTATATGGAACCCTATCCAAGAAAGAGCTAAATTTTTAGAACAAAGCCTTGCGGAATTAGAAAATTTTGAAAAAGAGGAGGTGAATTAGTGAGTAATGAATATTTTTCGAGTATTTGTAAAGATGTTTTTGCAATTGTGTATCCAAAAATAAAATCTAAAAAAGGAGGTGTACTCTATCATGTTTTAAATATTATTCTTGAAGGAGAAGAATCTCAGAGAGATGATCTATGTCGTTATTTTGGAATTAATCTATCCTCTTGTTTAGATGAAGATAAAAGGTTGTCTGGTGAATTTCTTAATGATGTAACAAAGCTCGTTTATGTAGAAAGGCTTAAATTCGGGGACTTTAATTCAACAAATCTTGCAACTGGCATAAGTGATATCTTAGATAACGTTGATCTAACAAAATCAAATCAATCAAAGGAAGAACGCCAAATGGAATTAATTATTACAGTAGCTTGTTTAATGGTAGGGGCATTTACTTGTTTTAAATATCTACAAAGGACTCGTTCTAAAAATGAAATTAGTCCGACAGCTTCTTTATGTCTAGCTGTTCCTGCATCAGAAGTTTATAATTTACATGAAGGGTATAATCTTAATAGAGATGATGTTGTAAGATTAATTGATTGTGCTACAGAATTTTTATGTGTGCCAGAGTATAAAAAAATATCTGTAGAGACTATACCGGACGAAGGACGCTCTCCTGAAAGTCGATTAAAATTCTACGTTAGAATTAATCTCAAAAATGGAGGTAATATCATTGGTAAAGAAACTCAGTATGGAATGAAGCGAGAACTTCCACTTAATGTAACAGGAAAAGTTATCCAGATAGGGTTTCTCAAAAATGTCTCTATTCTCAGAGAATTCAACCGTATTTAAGGAGTTAATTTAATGGATTGGAAATCGGCCTCATCCTACTATGAAACCCGCCTCAGTGATGTCTTAAATATCCAACATTTTGCCGTTGACTTAGCCAAACTTCCCCAAGCTGAAGTTCCCTCTAAATTAACAGAAATCCTCCTGCAAGAGGCAATACCTGCTAACCGTCAACTGGAAAGACTGAGAAAAAGAGAATTTCGTATTGCTGTGGTTGGCTTAGAAAAGGCAGGAAAAAGTACCTTTATTAACGCCTGGTTAGAATGTGATTTACTTCCTGCCAAAGGAGGAAGATGTACCTTTACCACCACGCAAATTTATTCCGTTAAAAGCGAATCTGAACAAAGATTAGAAGTGCAAACCCGCAGCGAAGAACAATTTCTTCATCTTCTCAAAGAATTAGAAACCGTTGGCGCAAAAGAAGACTTAAACACTATTAGAGAAAACGAAATCACTCTAAAACAAGTCAGACAAGAAGGTAATTTAGTTATTCCTTTTACTCGACTAGAAGACATCCGAGAACAACTAAAAAAATACGTTGCCGATGAAAAATACGCCCATGCAGTCCTAGCAGCCCGACTTTATACTAATAAACTCGCTCAAGCAGAAGGAATCGTCTTTTATGATGTCCCTGGTTCAGATTCTGGGTTAGCCAAGCACGTTGATGAAGCCCAACAAATGTTATCCGACTGTGATGCAGTCATCGTAATTCAGCGTTTTCGCAGTATTCGAGAAGCCGAATTAGAAATTATTAAATTTACTGAACAAGGTGATAAGAATGTTACCATTGCTGATAAATTATTTGTCTTTTTAAGTCATATTGACTCTCTCGGTAGCTCAGAAGCCCTTAAAACTCATATTACAGAAGCCTCTCGGGATTGGTTAAAACGCGCTAATTTACCAGTTAATCGCATTGTTTCTGGTTCGGCAGGAGCTTATTTAATCTTAAATAATCTGGCGGAAGAACATACTCAATTAGAAATCGGAAAAGCCAGTAATATTCAGGATAAATTAAAAACTTTAACTGGACTTATAGATGATGAAATGTTAAGAACTCAAGCTACAGGAATCCCTGAAATTAAACAAAAAATCTTTAATTATATTAATACTGAGCGAGTGGCAATTCTCAAGAAACGCTGTCAAGCTTCCATTGATAAAATTGTCAGCACCTCAGAGGATATTCACCATTTTGTCAGTCAAAGATTTCCCGAAAATCCTGAAGAAGCACAACGCTTTGAAGAAGAAAGAAGAAGAATTGATTTTTCAGAATGGTGGCATAGAAAATGGGAACAGATAAAAGCTGATTTACAAAACTTTTATGAAACATCTGCCATTAACAAACCTTTAGAAAAAGTTAATAACGAATCTTCTAGTAGTATCGAAAAGTTTAAAGAACGCTATGGGCAACTGTTAGCCAGTGAAATGGCAAAATTAAGACAAGAAACTTTAAGAAAAAAAGAAACTATTTTTGATGCAAATTCTTTTCCAGACTTCGACAAGGCAAAAGCTAATTATGCCTGGCGGGATGACTTGTATGGGGATGTTAGAACATTTTTGGATGCCCTTGCTCGACAATTAGCGGCAGAATTAAAAGATGAAGCCTTAAAATTAGTCGATTATATGTCCTCTTTATTATGGGGAAGTTCTCAAGTAAAAGAACGACTTATTGGTTATTCAGAACAGGAGTTTTTAACTCGCTTAGAAAATAGCTTATCAGTGTTATTTTTAAGATTTGCTCGTCCCGTTGCTGAAGCATTAATTCGCGGTCCTGTTAACAGTGATACCCGCAGCCAAATTGTCAAATCCTTAGGGGCTGATGTGGAACTGATTGATAACTATTATCAAGGAGATGAACCTGCTTTTAGAGTCTTAAAAAAATACGTTAAGTATGGTTCTGATTTACTCTTTGATCCTAATCTTCGTCAACAGGTGTTAGGTGTAACAGAAATTGCCAAAAACGTTATCGGAATGACAGTAGATACAGTTATCGATTTGGCTGACCAATTAACCCCACCCAGAGAGGTTGTTACCTTTGAAGTAACTAATGATATTAACGCTTTTGAAGAATATCTACGCCATGGTATTTTTGAAGCTGCAGGATTTGAGTCCTACTGTATTCAAGAATTAAGAGGATTAGTGGATATTTTTCGAGAAAAAGAAGGAACATGGGCAGGTGTCGCCCAAAACGAATGGTATAAGGAGAATCCTCAGCTTGTAGCAGAATTACCCGCCAATTTGAAATCTCAAGAATTTAATTTAGAAGTTAGTGAACGACTGAGACAATTAGCAATTGCCTTGAAAAGAAATAGTTCCTCTCAATAACGTCAGTTCGGGTTAGGGGGATTTTGTCAGGACTCGGACGGGAGAAGGAAAGTTTTAACCCAGGACAGGATTAAGCTTTCAGCTAATCCAGGATTGAGGTTAAATAGACTCTAATAGATTGTATCCCGTTGACGGGCGGGGCGGTCGAGGGATTTAATCGCCGTTTCTAACTCCTCGACGGTCAAACAAGTACCGCCCAGGGCCCCGGCCATAGTGGTAATATGTTCTTCCATGAGAGTACCACCGAGATCGTTGCAACCCCAGTTTAAGGCTTCTGTCGCCCCCTGTAAGCTCAATTTTACCCAACTGGGTTGATGATTTTTAATGCTATTGCCCAAATAAATCCGCGCCGCTGCTGTTAATTTTAATGTATCAGCTAAAATTGGTTGATCCCGTCCGACTCGATTTCTCAGGGGTTTGGGGGCCGATTGTCCCACAAAAGGCAATAAAATAAATTCGGTGATTTTAGCTGGATAATTGTTTTCTAGGGCGATTTCTTGCTGTTTTCTAATTTTTTCAAGGTGCTGCACCTGTTGGCTAGGGGTTTCAATATGACCACAGAGCATGGTACTGGTGGTATGTAACCCCAAGCGATGAGCAATACCGACTATTTCTAACCAAGTGGCGGCATCGATTTTTTCCGGACAAATTACCCGTCTTACCTCATCGACTAACACCTCGGCAGCTGTCCCAGGCAGAGAATTGACTCCTGCTTCTTGCAGGGAAGCGATAACTTTTTCGTAACTTAAACCGTCCTCTCTAGCAATAAATTGGACTTCTTGAGGCGAAAAAGCGTGTAAATGCAGGTTGGGAAAAGCTTGTTTCAGGTTTTTAACAATTTCGAGGTAATAGTCCAGGGAATTGCCCCTAATCTTGGCTTTTGGGTTTAATCCTCCCTGCATACAAATTTCTGTGGCCCCACGATGGACAGCATCCGTCGCTTTAGCGATAATTTCCTCTAAATTAAGCCAGAAGGCCCCCTCTTCATTTTCATCGCGTCTGAACGCACAAAAACTGCAATGTTGCTCACAAATGTTACTAAAATTAATGTTGCGATTGATCACGTAGGTGACGGTATCTCCCACCTGTTGACGACGCAAAAAGTCGGCCGTTTCCCGAATCTGGGCAATTAAACGGTTATCGGTAGTTTCTAGCAAGATAATCGCTTCTTTTGCCGATAAATTTGCCCCTGACCGCGCTTTTGCCAAAATATCGGTTACGGGTGCGGTGATGGAGGAGTTAGTCACGGGAAATAAATATTGAGGGTTGCCGATCCTAATTGTAGAACGAGGTCAGAAGGAACAGTAAAGAAAGAGAGCCGATTAAATCCTTTTTCTGTTCCCTATTCCCTTGTCTGCACGCGGTAATTTCCGGTTGAGAGCCTTTATTGCAGGGTGGTTTGTTTTTCCTGTTCTTTTTGTTGACGTTTTTTCTTTTCTGCTTCTAGAGCATCTTCGATAACCTTGAGCAGCTGATCCATTTTATCGAGATTACCGCGATAAACATCGAGGTCTTTTTGCAGTTTCTCGCTAGACAGATGCAGAATTTCTGAGAACTTTTGCAAAATTGGTTCGCGTTTTTCTTTTTCCTTGATCATGTCCGGTTGTGCTTCGGCCAAAATAGTATAAAGACCGATGGCAAACAGGCGACTATACTTAAACTTAGGCGCATTAATCACCGAAACTAGACTATCAGACAACTGATTGTTAGCACCTAGAGCAGGGTTTTGCAGTTGGGAAAGCAAGGAATCAATATTAGTTTCTTTGGCAATAGCGATCATATTTTCGGCATCACGACGATAGACTTCGGGATTACCGTTAACCGCTTGGCACAAAGCATTAAAAATATTCGGTTTATCCTCCCCCGGACGATAGCCTTCCATGAACTTCTCGAAAGAAGTAACCACACCAAGGGCATAAATTGGATCATAATGGAAATCTACATTAACGGAGAGCAGGTGCATCTCAACTAATAATTCCTCAACCACGCGCCGATATACCGAATTGATGGGGCGGGTGTGGCGAGTATAAAAATCACGCTTACTATCGGAAACAGTACGAATTTTGTCCACAGAACCAAACTTCATAAAAATTTAACACTGCTCTCATTTTCCCCCTTCTCGTTCCCCCTGACAAGGCCGGTGATCACCAAAGAGCCGCCAGCAGTCAGTCCCCAGAGAGCAAAAGAGCGAGTAAGATATAAAGATAAGGACACGGAAAAATCGAGATAATTAGCCGATACTGCCTCTACCAATCGCTTTTTTACTTTTCACTTTTCACTTGACTATATGGCCAATCAAGACGACAAAATCAAAATTATCACTGATAACCGGCAAGCACGCCATCTCTACGAGATTTTAGAGACTTTTGAAGCGGGAGTGCAGTTGCTCGGTACCGAGGTTAAATCTGTGCGCGCTGGTAAGGTAAACCTGCGGGATGGTTACGTTTTAGTCCGCAATGGTGAAGCGGTGTTAATTAATGTTCATATTTCCCCCTACGAACAGAGTAGCGAATATTTTAATCACGATCCGCGCCGGACGAGAAAATTGTTGATGCACAAAAAGGAAATCAGCAAACTCATCGGTCAAGTGGAACAGAAAGGCTTAACTCTTGTGCCTTTGAAGATGTATTTTAAAGGCAGTTGGGTAAAAATCAGCATTGGCCTCGGTAGAGGCAAGAAATTACACGATAAACGCGAAGATTTGAAACGTCGTCAGGATCAACGGGATATGGCACGAGCGATGAAGCGTTAACCAAGACACTTATCGGACTGGCAAAGGTCTAGGTAAGAAACGAGCGAGTTTTGTTACAGTTGAACTGTATTCGGCTCCTTGCAGCCATCACCATCCCCTTCACCTTGAGTTAAAATTTATGTTAAAACTATTGACAAAAGTAATTAAATATGCTAGGATACCCGCTTTGATCGCTCTATCCCTAGGGGTGGGTGCGGGAATTATTCTACCAAAAATAACTTTAGCCAATGGCAACCCTGGCCTAACAATTTTTAGTGGAGTCGATCGCAAGGATATCTTAGATTATTTCTTGCAATTTGGCGGTCGTCCCAAGCAAATGGATCGTTATAAACTCTATATTCCCCCGAAAAAACTCTCCCAAGGGGCTTCAGCTTTTTTTATTTCCTATCCCGATTATTTTAACGGCCAGTTTGACACCAATAAAATCGAGGTACGCATCAACGGCAAATCTTTACCTTTAAAGGAAGTGGTTTGGGATAAGGATAGTCGCGTTATTCAAATTGTCCCCGAACAAGCGATCGATCCCACCAGCAAAGTTGAAATCGTCATGTCTAATGTCAGAAATCCCGAATTAGGCACTTATTACCTTACCTGTGATGTGACTGCCTCTGGCAATATTCCCGTCCGTCTCTACGTCGGTACTTGGATTGTCAGTATTGAACCTTAAAGTATTTATTGGGGATGGGGAAATGGGGAATTTAACTAAAAACCCCAACACCCCAAAACCCTCTCAGTCCGAGAAAAGGTCAACCAAAGTCAACTATTTGCTTCCGAGTTACCAAAATCTGAGGAATTTTCAGCCATAGACTCGTTAACTGGCGAATTTTCCCCGTAGTTTAGGTTTTTGCGACTGCCTTTGTGGGAATTTTTGCCCCCTTCCCGTCCAATAGCTGCCATGTGGGCGCGATCCCGGCTAACTGCTTCACCACCCTTTCGTCCCGCTTCGCGAGCTTCTTCGGAGGTAAATTCGTGGGCTGTACCTTTTTGATGAGCAGCTTTACCACCTTTACTAGCGATTTCTTTTTGTTTAGCTTGATCCATAGAGGCAAAACCGCGTTTACTCTTACCTGTCATAATATCCCTCCTGTGTGAATGCTGATTTTGAAAGTTCTTAAAGACTTATACGAGATTTTTAAAACATCAAAATCATGGTCTTGTGGGTGGGCAAAACATTGAGATTGCCCCGCTCTTTTCCTCTAAGAACTACGGATTCTCATCTACGATCATAACTCATTAGCTTGACTTCTAGGGAACCAATTACAGCAATCAAAGGGCTTATTTTATGTTAAAAAATATTAAGCAAATTGAGCATTTATCAGTCTAAAGATACAGAAGTTATCTTAATGGCGAAGGACAAAGTTGGCCTTTGCGGGAGTCGGAATTCAGTGATCAGCTTTTTTCTCCCTGCTCCCGTCTCCCCACTTCCCAATTCATAATTCCGAGGTTTTTTGGGGATTTAACTGGGAAAAATCAGGGTAAGACTTGGGTTTTTTCAATCAACCATTTATCTCCTTGCCGTACCAAATCATAGCGCACCTTCAAGGACTCATTATAGGAACGATTGACGATCTCCTTGCCATTATGGAAATACATGGCCTTTTCGTTGACTATCGCTTCCACCGTCGCTAAATTAGGATTTTTCGGATTATTAGTAACCGATCGCACATCCACCTGATGATCGTAGCGCCAATAGTTATTTCCCTGCAAAGCCGCCGCCCGTTTTTGCCAAATTTCCAAAGCTGAACCCGTTAAAACCTCTTTCAGTGGCTCTTTTTGGTGTTCACTGCCAAAAGCCGCCGATTTTGCCCCTAACCAAGCTTGAATCGTCTCCTTTCCCTTTTCCTTGTCTAAGGGAGTCCTTTCCATCACCTCCGCGTTAGCCGAGGGAATTTCTAGTATGGGGGTACTTAAAGAAATCGGCAACTGTTCCCCTTGCAAGGCTGCCAAAGGAGATTGACTATCGACAATTGCCTTTACCCCCAAGGACAAAACCACGAGCGTTCCCACTAATCCTACCCCCAATATTGCCACTCGATCGAGTCGTAGTTTTCTGCGGGCCGGTCGTCTCCGTTTCGGTGGGACTAGGGCAGTTTTTACCGTTTCTGGGGCTGCCTGCCTGGAGTTACCCGCTGCTAGGGGACGGGAGCGACTAGGACGACGGGGGGGATTAAGTGCCGGTTGACGATAGGCTGCTGTCACCACCACACTGCCCTGAGTATAGGGGGTAAGAGTTTCCCCCTGAGCGG
Organism: Microcystis aeruginosa W13-11; assembly: GCA_009995705.1. Taxonomy (GTDB): domain Bacteria; phylum Cyanobacteriota; class Cyanobacteriia; order Cyanobacteriales; family Microcystaceae; genus Microcystis; species Microcystis aeruginosa_F. Next base: position 6,068 of record JAADBR010000103.1, on the reverse strand, counting down.
CGGCTCTCAGGGCAGGTACGGCAGAGCTTGTCCCCTCACCGTTAACTCTAGCTAAAGACGGTTTTTGGGGACGAGAATGGGAAGAATAAGCAGATTCCCTCATCGGTGTCGCTCCTGGCACTGGGTTTAAATGGGTGGGGGGGGTGTGGGTTTTGAGAACATTTACTTCCGATTCTAAAGGTTCCCCAACCTTTTCTTGAACTGACACGGGAACTGTTTCGTCAGGAAAACCTGACAATTCTTCTAAATAATTTTGTACCCCTTCTTCGGCAAAATACTCTTTGAGTGAGGCTTTCCGCTCGACTAAATCACTAAAATGGCAGAAAACTTCTGTTTGTAACCAACGCTCACCGTAACGACATAACCCAAGTAAAAGATCGGGAGATTGCCCGGATTGTTCCTTAATATAATTTAATATTTCTTGCTCTTGACTTTTTTCTAAAATTGTGCCTGCCTGTTCGGTTTGACCGAGTAGCAGGGCGCAGATCGATCGCTCGATGGAAACATCCTGATGTTCTTGTAATTGCTGCAGGCGATCGCTGGCCGCGACAATAGCGGCGGGTTGTTTTTGGGCGAAACCGCGGGCAATCAAGGCATAAACCAGCAGATAATTACCCACCGCCGAGGGGCGTTCTGCCTCTTTTGCCCAGATTTTTTCCTGTTCGGTCTGAGTTAAATAAACCCGTAACTGTTGAATAAAGCGTAAAAAATTATCCACCCCCAACCCAGAGCGATCGTCGCCTTGGCCATCAATGCCGCCGCGAGCGGCCAACATCTCCTCCAAGAGATTTAAGCCGCGCTGACGGGCAAGACCGGGGTTTTTTTCTTGGGATAACAATTCCAGAACCCGGTAGGGACGCAAGCGATCGCAATCATGACGAATCTCGCCAGCCACTTCTGAGAACATTTGTTCTTGTTCCAAGCAGGTCAGGGCCTTGGCTGCGGTGCTGGCCGCCTGTTCATAATTTTTATCCTGCCAATATTCGCGACTTAATTCCCCGTAGGCCAAAGCCAAGGTTAAGATCATGTCTGGGCGAGTAGTTGGCTCCAGATCCAGATAAGTTTCAGCCAAACGAATCACTAACTCGTATTCTCCCAACTCTTGCAGGATGAGCAAAGCTCCCACCAGATCGGCGGGGGCAATGGTAATCTGGGGAGTGGGATATTCTGCGGAAGTCGCAGCCACCTCCCCCTCCTGAGAATCGAGGTTTTCGGTGCTGCTTTCTGGGTTGAGAAGCAAAGGATTGGGAGCGAAAAATTGGGCATCGTAATCACGACGGCGATCTGGATCACTTAACACTTGGTAAGCTTCATCTAACAAGTGCTGACGGGCAACGATCGCTGTTTGACTGTATTCTTGACGCGGCAATTGCCGTCCCCGATCGGCGTGGGCCAAATCAATCTGCTCGGCACTCACCTGAAAAGGGATTCCCAATATCCTGTAGTAGTCGAGAGGAATTCGCACGGTCAGCTGTACCTCAACTTTGGAGAGTCCTTAGTGAATTAAATGATGTAAGTGAGAGCGGAGCGAGTAAAATAACAAGATACCATCTTATCCTAGCCAATCTCTGACTGACTAAGATTAGATTTGAGAGAGAAAATACTCAGAACCCCTTGGTTTAAGACCAAAAAATTCACTGCCAGAATTCTCGAAAAATCTACCGCTTCCTCTCCCCTTGCCTTTTTGTTGTCTAAATGATACTACAGACCCTATGATTTCCGAACGTACTTTACCAACCTTTAATCCTGCTTCCATCATTATCACCAAAGCTGAAGGTCTTCGCCTATACGAGGATATGGTTTTGGGGCGGATGTTTGAAGATAAATGTGCCGAAATGTATTATCGGGGCAAAATGTTCGGTTTTGTCCATCTCTACAACGGTCAGGAAGCCATATCTAGCGGTATTGTTAAAGCCTTGCGTCAGGGAGAAGATTACGTTTCTAGTACCTATCGCGATCACGTCCACGCCCTCAGTGCCGGAGTTCCCGCTCAAGAGGTGATGGCGGAGTTATTTGGCAAAGCTACCGGTTGTAGTAAAGGACGGGGCGGCTCGATGCATATGTTTTCCGCCGAACATAAGCTTTTAGGGGGTTACGCTTTCGTGGCCGAGGGGATTCCCGTCGCTACCGGAGCGGCTTTTCAGAGTAAATACCGTCGGGAAGCCATGGGTGATGCCAGTGCCGATCAGGTAACGGTCTGTTTCTTTGGGGATGGGGCGAGCAATAATGGCCAGTTTTTTGAGTGTCTGAATATGGCCGCCCTCTGGAAGTTGCCGATTATCTATGTGGTGGAAAATAATAAGTGGGCGATCGGTATGGCCCACGATCGAGCTACTTCTCAACCGGAAATCTATAAAAAAGCCAGTGTTTTTAGTATGGTCGGTGTGGAAGTGGACGGAATGGATGTGGTCGCCGTTCATGCCGCCGCCAGAGAAGCCGTGGCCCGCGCCCGGGCTGGTGAGGGACCGACTTTGATTGAGGCCTTAACCTATCGTTTCCGGGGTCACTCTCTGGCAGATCCCGACGAGTTACGCAGTGCTGACGAGAAACAATTCTGGGGCGAAAGAGATCCGATCACTCGCTTTGCCGCCTACCTCTACGAGCGAGAGCTGGCCACGCGAGAAGAATTAAAAGAAATCGAGGAGAAAATTCAAGCTGAAATCGAGGCAGCGGTTAAATTTGCCGAATCTAGCCCCGAACCCGATCCTAGTGAACTAACTCGCTTTATTTTCGCCGAAGACGAGTAATTTCAGTGATCAGTTACCAGTCATTCAGAGTTGAGTTTTCAGTTCACTGACCACTGATTACTTAAGGTATTCTATGAGGGGGAGCAGCAAAATCCCGCCTTGAATCTGGTTGTTGTCAAAAAAATCCATAAAAAATAGTTGCGCTCTTGTATAATTCGCTAAAATCCAGAGCAATAGCTTTTGCCATGGCGACTACAGAAGCATTGAACCCCAGTCAGTTCGCATTCTTAACCAACCTCACCGCTGATCTTTCAAGTTCACCCAACCCACAAGAAGAAATGGACAAAGTTATCATTCTCGTTAATGCCGAAGCTCAAGCCAGTGGTCAGATGTCTCGGCTATCGCCCGTTACCGAAAAGATGGTGATTGCCTTAAAAAATGCGGTTCCTAAATCCTTGGCGGTGGAGGTGACGGGGACGGCTTCTTTGTGGTCAAAAATGGAGTCGGGTAAAACCAGCCAAAATAATTTAATCTGGTGTCCCTTAACAATTCAATTGCCCAATTGGGTGAATTTTCCGGGTAAAAAAGTTTATCAAGCTTGTCGGGATATCGAGGAAAGACGCGCTTGGGTTGCCCATACCCTGCACTATAGAACCAGTCAGGGAGATTCTTCTTTTGGCGATCTTTGGTTGCCGATCACGGTGACATCTAAGAGTTTAGAATACGGTGAGGTAATCGGGGAGGGTATGATCCCTAACGCCTACAGTCAGCCGATTAGTCTAGAAAGAGAGAGTCTTAAGTCTTTATATCGGCTGGCAGCGCAATTACTGGATAATTTACAGGCTCCTGCTTCTGTTTATTTACTACAGTTTCGTCTGTCTCATCGAGAAGTGGTTTTTGATCGTCTCTGGCCTTTTCCTGCTGCACCTGCGATCGCTTCCCTGCGCGGTCAACAGACGGATCTCTATGCGGCCTACTGGAATTGTTTACGGCGGCAAGCAACGCTCGATCATTCCTTGGCAATTTAAAGGCACTGTCTAGCAGTAATCTATTAAGTTGACAAAAGGGATGCTTTAGCAGAATATTTAGCGTAGCAGCCGCCATAAAAACCAGGCTTGTGTCCGTTCAACCTCTCGAAAATGCCGAAATATTCGCTAATTATCCCGATTTATAACGAGGAAGAAACCATTCCAGAACTCTATCGCCGTGTCAGTGATGTCATGGATAGTTTAGATGATTCTGTGGAACTGATTCTGATTAATGATGGCAGTCGCGACCGTTCCTTAAATTTAATGCGGGAACTACAGGAAAGAGATGCTAGGGTCTGTTACATTAGCTTTGCTCGTAACTTTGGCCATCAGGCAGCAGTAACGGCAGGACTTAATTTTGCGAGGGGTCAAGTTATTGTTGTCCTCGATGCCGACTTGCAAGATCCACCAGAATTGATTCCCAAAATGATTGAGTCTTGGCAAGCAGGTTATCATGTGGTTTACGCCCAGAGAACAAAACGGAAAAAAGAAAGTTGGTTTAAACGCCTGACTGCCTACGTTTTCTATAGATTGCTGCGACAATTAGCCGACGTGGATATCCCTGCGGACACGGGGGATTTTTGTCTGATGGATCGTCAGGTAGTGGACCTATTAAATTCTATGCCGGAACGGAATCGTTATATTCGCGGTTTGCGAGCTTGGATTGGTTTCCGACAAACTGCTGTTAAATTTGAGCGGGATCCCCGGTTTGCTGGGGAAGTCAAGTACACTTTTAAAAAATCCCTAGCTTTAGCGATTAATAGCTTAGTATCTTTTTCTAAGATTCCCCTGCGTCTTTCCACTTATTTAGGCTTATTTTCTGCTTTAATTGCCCTGTTGATGGCCTTACTGGTTCTCTACTGGCGCTTACAGCAACCCGACTCTCCTGTTACTGGTTTAGCTACTATCTTGATCGCTGTGTTTTTCTTGGGTTCAGTACAATTGATCAGTATTGGCATATTAGGGGAATACGTCGGTCGAATTTACGAAGAAGTTAAAGGCAGACCCGCTTATACGATCGCTGAAATCGCTGGGTTGGAAATCAATTAAACCTGCCCAACAACTATCAATTAATTCTTATCGATTAAGGATTTTGTTAACTTCTTAAATAAGCAATAAGCTGTTGACTATCTAAATTACTGGTTAAGACTGTCTATGATCGAGGAGAGAGGGTTTGATCATTTGTCCTAAAATTTCTAATAGGTAGAGCAGCTAATAGAAATTAAACTCCAATAGCAGAGAAAAACTGTCTAAGTTTGGCCACAACAGCGATCGATCCCTAAACTATCTAAAATCAAATCACTGACGGCGTTAGCGATGGCAAATTCACTATAAAAACTTTCGCGAAAGTCAAAAGCTTGCATCTCGGTAACGATCGCAATTACTAGACAACCGAGATCGTTTTCCCCTTCCAAGCGCTGACGCAGAAAAATTTGACTAGCGCGTTCAGCGATAGTTTCATTAATAGCTTCGGGAATAAATTCTGCATCTAACCAACGATGTAAAGCGGTGCGCAGCCAAGTTTGTTCCTGTTGGGGATTTTCGATCGGTGGTAAAGTAATAGGCGGAATTGGTGCGGGATGATCGGCCATAATTAGAGAATGATCAGGCTACGAGACTGAATTCTTGGGGGGAGTTGTGGATACCGCCTCTATTATACAAGGATACGCACACGGTTACTTTCTCATGGCTGATGAGGGGGGGCGATTGGATTGGTATTCTAGTAAAAATCGCGCTCTTATCCCTCTAGATCGGCGTTTTAGGTATCCCAAGTCCCTAAAACGAGTTTTGAATCAAAATCGCTTTACCGTGGCTATTAACCGCGATTTTGCTGGGGTTTGTGCCGGTTGTGCCGATCGCTCGCTGACTTGGATTTCCCCGGAGTTAATCCAAATCTATCAGCAATTACACCAAGCCGGTTGGGCCTACAGTTTCGAGACTTGGCAAGGGGATCAATTAGCGGGGGGGATTTTAGGTTTAGCAATTCGCGGGGTTTTTATCGGAGAATCGATGTTTTATAAAATTCCTGATGGTTCTAAGGTAGCCATGGTCAAGTTAGTTGAACACCTCAGAGAACGGGATTTCTGTCTATTTGATGCCCAAATGCAAAATCCCCATCTGGCTAGATTTGGGTCCTATACTATCCCCGAAAAAGAGTATCATCTCCTATTGAAAAGCGCTCTGTTGAAGCATTGCCATTTTGTTTAAATATTGTTTCCGATTGTAAGCGGATTTATCTGCCGTCCTAATGTCTGTCATGATGTGGGTCATTAATATAAGCCATCACTTTTGCTGTACTAACTTTACCCGAAGTGTCATAAAAATAGCTTTTTGTCCAAAGAGAGGGTAGTTT
>JAADBR010000102.1 GCA_009995705.1 Microcystis aeruginosa W13-11 | reverse complement strand
GGCAAAGACAGGAAGATTCAGACAAGCGTTTTGAGGTTTTGCTCTCAGAAGTCCGCTATTTGATTCGGCAAATTAAACCAGAAAATCAATCATAAGCTTGGGTAAAATGGCGGCTGCGTCTCGACAATATAACCTAACCTTTTGTACAACTAATTTACAAAACAACTGATAGACTATTATGGAACAAAAATTATTGTTGGCTAAATTGCTAAAAGGTCTCTCGAGTAGGATGTTTCGGATATCGAAGAGAATCGAATATTTTGGATGTGAATCAAGTATATTCAAATATATAGATTGTTTTGAGACCATAGATGTATTGCTGAAATTCATTCAACCAAAGTATCTCTGCGATATAGGGGCGAATGCTGGTAACTGGACTTATGTTTTGAGTCAAATGAGTCCCACTTTGGAACACGTGGTCTTTTTTGAACCCCAATCTCAGTATCAAGAAAAATTGCAATCATTATCTTTACCCGGAGTTAGCAAAGTTATTTACCATTGTGGATTAGGTGAAAGGGAAGATAAGTTATTAATTAAAGGAGGAACTTCTTCAGCATCTTTTCTTGATCCTGAACAACAAAATAAGTATTTCCCTAATAGTATTTCGCAAAACCAGCAGGATATGGAGGGGGTAGAAATTAGAATTTTAGATGCAATATATGCCAATGATAATCTACCAATCCCTGATGTAATTAAACTAGATGTTCAAGGTTTTGAGCTTGAGGTTTTAAAGGGCAGTATGAATTTACTAAAAAAATCCAAATACTTAGTGATTGAATTATCATTTCGTCAGTTTTATCGAGAGCAACCCTATTTATGGGAAATCATCAAACTACTAGAAGAGAATAAATATATTATGGTTGGCAAGGGATTTGAATGGCGATACCATGAAAATCGTTCAGAAATACTGCAAATGGATGCTATATTTAAGAACACTGATGTTATGTAGTTAGAGCGGTATCAAAAAGGAGTTTACTTAGTTGAGCGATCTACTTGCCAAAGCTGTTAATAATTCTAAGTGGACTGCCATCGGTTCTCTCATGTCGGCTATTCTAGGATTCCTTTTTGCTGGGTTAACGATTCGCTGGTTGGGAGAAGCGGAAGCTGGATTTGCCATTGCCATTGCGACTATTGTTGGCATTAACAACACCTTTAGCGGTTTGGGACTGGGTGCGGCCGCAACCCGGTTAATTAGTCGCGCTCATGAAGAAAAGAATTATCAAGAAGTTCAGAAAATAGCTGGTGTCTGTTTTACAACTTCTCTGGCTTTTGGATTGTTTGGGTTTTGTATTTTTGCTTTCGGTTCTGCTTGGATTGTTCAGTGGAGTAAATATGAAGGCAATGCTGACATAGGACGTTGGTACTGTATATTATTAGGACTGGCATTTTTGCTACAACAAATCACTGGTTATTTTAATATATTTCTCACTTCTCTTCAGAGATTTGACTGGCAAACAAAGCTCAACACTACTTTTATGTTAGCCAATGGGATTTTGGGAATCACTTTTTTGAAAACCTTTCCTAATATTTTAACTCTAGGAATAATTAGTTTAACTCTATCTTTACTAAAATGTTTATATACGGGGTTTATAGTTACTAAAATACTGGGATTTCTGACACGCCCTGCTTGGAATCAAGCTATGTTTATTGAGCTTTGGTCTTTTGGAAAATGGGTTTACATGACTCAGATAAAAGTTATATTTTTTGATGGTGTTGATAAAATATTTTTAACTTCTGTATTTGGCAGTTCTTCTTTACCTTTTTACACTTTCGCTCAAAGAATTTATATGACAGTTCACCAAATGTTAGTCGGACAGTCTTCTTATCTATTTCCCATGCTCTCGGCTCAAGGAGATAAATTAGAAGTGGTAGCAGAACAAATAGAAGACCGCTTGCGCTGGTTTATTGGGTTAATTGCAGGTTTTGTCTATTCAGGATTGATTATTGCCGGTCCAGCCTTATTGACTATTATGGTCAATGCGGAATTTTCTAGCAAAGCGAGTTTTCAGTTGTTTATTTTTTGTTGGGTAGGCTATATTCATGCACAAGCTATAGTTACATTCTTTTTTAATTTAAGTAAAGGAAATGCAAAACAAAACTGGATTTATGTCATGATCACTGATATAGGCTATTTTCCCTTTTTCATTTTTTTGTCACTAACTTTTGGTTTTAAATATGCAGTTATCGGACAATTGATGATGATTTTAGGAGTCATTTACTTGTTGCGCCATTCTCATAATAATATGAAGTGGTTGACTTTCAGCAAATGGACAATCAAACCCTTAATATCATCTATTATTCTAATGATTGTAGCTACTTTTATTCACCTTGTAACCAATTCAATCAAAGCTACATTGATCACACAATTTATCTCTTTAATTATTTTTTATTTTTCTGGAATCTTATTTGTTTATTATCTGGAAGACAAATGTTTTGGTAGTACGGGTAGAACAAAAACTTTCAATAGAGCTATGTTGTTTTTTTGTGGTAAGCTGAATCTGTCAAAAGAGCGTTAGTCAACCAATGATTAGACTGAGTGATATGTTTATCTAGAAAGCTGTTTATGTATTTTCCAAGCAAATATACTCGTATATTTCATTTAAGATTGCTATAGAATATGCCCTGTCGGTAGAATATCTTCTGTGGAACCTTTCATCTGCCATATAATCATTTACAAGCCAAGGTTGTCATTCAGGGTGAGAGCATCTCAAAAGCTATTGACAATTGCCCAATTTTGTGATCCGCATGGGCATTTCAGGTGATACCAGTCAATCAAAATAGTCACGAAATCGACCAAATGAGTCGATTTTTGCTTAACAATTGAGATGGCCAATTCTCCTCAAATATGCCTGAATCGCTCTCTGGGTAAGCAACTCACATAAAGTTCATTTTGTTAAGGATTGTTAAGATGCGCTTATCCTGGGTTGTCATTGACCAGTAGGTGTGATATAATGGCATCGGAGTTTGGGAAGGTATTGGGAACAAGGCGGGTTCCAGAAACCTTGTCGCACTGCTGTGACTTTAGCCGCCCAGTTTTATAGGGGGAAGGCTAAAATCTTATTTACTCCCTAACCCTCTAAACAGTAACCTCGATTTTTAGAAAAAATTCTTGAATTTTTTTCCTAGAAAGCTTTTGAGTTACTAAAAAGCCCATATATTCCAATAAACATAAACATAGAAACCTTAGAGGATTTAAGTCATGTTCAAAAATATCATTCAGGAGACTTTTAAATACCTGAGATACAAAATAGTCAAAAATAATGATCCTGTTTTTCACTTTCACTCAAATGCTTATTTAAGGCATAATGCAAGACGACTTGAACATTTGGCCAGCCTTAACATACCCGTAAGAGGTATGTCAGTACTTGAGGTGGGAGCAGGGATAGGTGATCACTCTCATTACTATCTAGACAGAGAGTGCCAAATTACGATAACAGAAACAAGACAAGATAATCTTGATTATCTTGTCTTGCGTTACCCTGGAGTTAATATCTTGAGATTAGATTTGGATTCTCCTCAACCACTTAAAAATAGTCCATTTGATATAGTTCATTGCTATGGATTACTCTACCATTTGAAAAATCCTGATTTGGCCTTGGATTTTTTAAGTCAATCTTGTCAAAAAATTCTTTTTTTAGAAACTTGTGTTTCTTTTGGTGATAATGAACAGATAAATCCTGTCAAAGAAATACAAACTAACCCTACTCAGGCTTTTTCTGGTGTGGGATGTCGTCCAACACGACGATGGATATTTTCTCGCTTACAAAATCATTTTGATTATGTCTACATCCCTAGAACACAACCTAATCATGAGGAATTTCCTCTAAACTGGAGTAATCCAGAGAAACATCAAGGTTTGAGTCGTTCTATATTTATTGCTTCAAGGACTAAACTTGACAATGAAATGTTGACAGATGAACTTATACAACAGCAAGCAAGACATAACTGACATTGCATGAACAACCTAAAATTTTTTTCAAGAAGAGCAACAAGAGCGATCACCCGCAGATTAAGATTAGATCAAAATCTTTTTCGGCAAAATCAGCTTAAATTAGAAGCGGCAAAAGTCAAAGGTCAAGAGTTGGTCGATGTAATACCAGGAATCAATCTGCCAATGGTAATTCACCCAGATATGTACTTTAAAATTGGCTATACTAAATATATATTTGAACCTGAATCACTTGATTTCATCCGCGATCATCTCAAACCCGGACAAACTTTTCTGGATATTGGTGCTAACATTGGCTACTTCTCGCTGTTTTGCTCTAAAATAGTAACTCCAAGCGGTCGTGTTATAGCTTTTGAACCGGGAGACTTTGCCTTCAATCTACTGAAAAAAAATAAGGAGTTGAACAAATTTAATAATATTGAAATACATCAGGCAGGTTTTGGAGAAAAAGATGAGATTGTAGAATTCAATTCAGGCGCACCCGGAATGGAAGTTTATAACTCATTGGGCAAGATTATTCATCCTTCAGCAGCTCCCGATAAATTTAAGACAATACCAGTTCAACTTTTTCAGGGTTCTACCTGGTTACAAAAGAATAATGTACAGCATATAGATTTAATGAAACTTGATGTTGAAGGCGGAGAATACCTTGTACTCAAGGGAATGCTGGAAATGTTTCAATCCCAAAAAATCTCTCGACTTTTAATAGAAATTACCGATGAAATGTCAAAAGCCTTTGGTTATCAACCTTCAGACATTATCTTAATGCTTAGGGATTGTGGCTATAATTGGTTTAAACTGGGTTCCTACGGCCGGCTTGAGCCATTGCTTGAAAATGACATCAGTAAGGTTAGTATAGGCAATCATATGTTCGTGGCCGTATCACAGAAATCTAAGCAGAGTTAAAAGCCTTGAAAACCATCGCCCTAGTTGATCCCCGGTGGGGTGGCCACCACCCGACTTACCTGAAGTTTTTCGCCAAGACGCTACTAGAATTGGGACATGAGGTAATCTCTCTGTGTCCCGAACCGGAAGAGATGAACCTGTGGATTGCCAACCACTGTCCAGAGTTGGCAAATAACTTTCACTCCTTTGAGTTGCATGAACCCCCGCCAAGTCAGTTTTCCGTTCGCCGATTGCGGAAGAGGGCAATGGCTGTAGCCCGCTGGCAACGAGCCGCCCAGAGTATCCAAGAAATTTCCTCAAAGCGAGGTAAAGCGCCCGATATCACCTTTTTTGCCTGGCTTGATACATACTTAGGATTAATTCCCGCTATCACCGACACCATCTTTCCCTATCCTTGGTCAGGGCTTTATTTTAAACCTGGCTACCTACGGATACCACCAAAATTCGAGTGGATGCGCCACGGCATCTTAAATCCCTTATCAGTGCTAAAATCTTCCCATTGTCCAGTAGTTGCTGTGCTAGACGAAGGTATTGCTGACAAGTTACAGCAGAAGCTTAATAAGCCTGTAGTCGTCTTAACTGATATCACTGATGAATCGCCACCCGATATGAGCTTTGAGATTGCCCAAAAAATTCGTGCTAAAGCTGCTGGCAGGAAGATAGTTGGTTTGTTGGGATCTCTAGATAAGCGGAAAGGAACACTTACACTTCTGGAAGTTTCTCAACAAGTGAGCGATCGCTGGCTTTTTGTCTTTGCAGGTAGGCTGGCTGAACCAGGATTTACAGCCGCAGAACTGGCAAGAGTTGAGAAGATTGTCAAAGCCAACCCAGACAACTGTTTCTTTTACTTGAATTCGATTCCTGATGGATCAAAATTCAATGCCGTTGTTCAGGTATGCGATGTCCTCTATGCTGCCTATGAAAATTTTCCTTGCAGTAGCAACATCCTGACTAAAGCGGCAATCTTCGAGAAACCTGTAATCGCCAGTAAAAATTACTGTATGGGCGAACGAGTTGAGCAGTTTAGTCTTGGCTATGGGATTGAAGAAGGAAGTGTGTCTCAGTGTGTTAGCATCTTAGAAAGATTCCATAAGGAACTCTCCACCGGCAATCTTTCTATTCAGCCAGATTTTGAAGGGTATAGACGCCTGCATTCAATCGAGCAATTGATCTCTGCTTTTCAGAAAATTTTAGAGTTTGTGTAAAATCTGTATTTTATTAGTAATGAGCATCTTTCGACCGCTGCCAACTCTCACTATTTCCAAGAAAAAAAAATACCTTCAAGCTTCCTTTGTCAAGCTTGCCGCAACCTCGATTTTTTATGTCAGTCTTTTTTTGCTGACTTTTTCTGATTTTTTCAATGCCCAATTTGATAAAGAACAACGCAGCACAGTCAAGGTAGGTGTAGCATCAGGTAGAATCCTTGCTTTTGTTATTCTTGTTGGCTCCGCCTTGCTTGTTGACAGAGAATTTCGTCGCTTGTTATTGGGAAAGACAGGAATTTTATATGGGGCTGTTGTTATCTTTTACACTTGGATGGGTTGGCGACTTTTTGGCAATAGTATTGATTGGATACGAACGGATTTATATATTTGTTTATGCCTGATAGTTGGCTTGGCAATATTTCGCATTCTCGCTAATTCCTATCGCCCCAAAATACAACTTACTTCACTCGTATCTGTTTCAAATGTATTTATTTACTATTCTATTTCACTGCAAGCTGAGAGAATGAAATCTCTTGCTAATGCGGGGGTGACAGAAAGAATCATAGATTCGAATACATGGGCATATTCCTCTTTACTCTTACCACTGACTGGAATTGCTCTTGGTGTATTATGTCGGCAGGGCTGGTTTTGGACAATCTCCCTATTGGGATTAGTTGCGATGCAGCTTTATTCTTTGGGATTTATTAGTGCTACAAGATCCGTTACCTTGTCTGTACTAACTGTAGTAATTTTCTCTGCTTTTGGTTTATCTTATTCTATATCTAATGGAGCCCTAACTACTAAATTATCTCTAAAACAGCCAAAGCGGTTGATTTATCTATTATTCTTGATCGGTATCTTTCTGGTAGTCGCCGTATTTTTTATTAATTTTGAGCAGTTATTTGTGGATCGATTCCAGAATAGTTTAATCTTTGAAAGGTTTTTCAATCCTGACCGATTTGCTGAACGATCTTCTCAATTGCGAGTCGATGAAGCAATCGATGGAATTAAACATTTTCAAGATATACTGGAAATTGTTTTTGGTAAAGGTTTAGGCTCTACGTTTCCATCAATTTTAGGTTATGAAATTAATGCTTTTCACATCGGAATTTTAACCTTTTTACTCAAGGGAGGAATAATCATGTTTTCCTGTGTAGTCTTCACTCTATACATCAAACTTCCCCTATTATTTACAAAATCCATTGTGGAACCGCACCGATTAGATTATCTCAAACGAACTGCTCTGCTCACCGTCCTACCTGGAGTGTTTGGGTGGGCTGTATTGCTGTTGCTTTCGGGGGGTTACAGTCCTTTTGACTTTTTAGGAGTTGGTTTTGCTTTCGGTGCTTACTCACATATTAGAAAGCATGGTCTGGGCATTTTCTTTGAGTAATTAATAAATCGACACAAAGCAATCTTTAGGGAGCATCTCACTTGTGCAATGAGTATTAATGCTCATGTCCGTCAAAAACTAGAAAACAGCAATTTTCATTTTAAGGTTTCATGACATTAAAACCCTTTATCAGTCTAGCACCGAACAAAATACCCCCCCTAGTTCACCTCTATTCCCCTGTCTGGTGTTGTGGTTCTCACCATGCGATCAAGAATGGTTCTATTCATAATGGAAAACCCAAACGTCAATGTAAAGAATGTGGTCAACCGTTTGTGATCAATCCCACTAATAAACGGGAAAGAAACTGGTCAAACTAATCCTATTGAAAGATTAAATAATACCTTTCGACAAAGGATTTCTCGGCTGGTGAGAGAGAGTCTATCTTTCTCTAAAAAATTGGAGAATCACCTTGGAGAACCCTTTGGTATTTTATCCATGACTACAATGCACAGCAAAGCAAAGGATTAAGCCGCCATCACTACTACCGAATCACCACCAGATTTTGAAGAATTACCCTCTAACCTAGAAGTCGAAGTAGAAGAAATGAGCATAGATGGCGGTAAGGTACGACTAAGAACTGCCAAGGGAGTTGCCCAAGAATCTCCGCACTTTTAGGGCGGAGATTGTCAATTGTTAAGTGGTTAGCTAAGTTTGTTTACCTACAAGATGCGGCCTATCTGACGGTTTTAGCGGTAGGGGGAAAATTGCTTTTAAAAGCTTGTCAACCAACCTATTTGCCGCCAGAGTGGATGGTATTGATGATGGTGGCGGTCTGGTTAAGTGGGGGCTTTTCTAAGCGTGTTGTGGTGGAATAGGTCTGGCAGCAAGGGATTTTCTCAATTTTTTAGGAGCGTGTCAATCGTTATACTCCGGGAGGATGGGCAACTCTGACATAATTTGGGACTAGGTACGGTAAGAGTCGCTAGTGAACCCCGTTAGCCTTGGAGACTTCCATGCTAGACACCATTTCCACCCTATCCCCAAAACTAACAGCGATCGAAACCACGGGAAATCCTCTCCCGAAAGTTGCTACTTGTTCCTCTACCTGTCGTTACTGTCGGTTTTATAAATTTCAGGGGAGAGGAAATGGCTATTGTCAACGCTTGGGAGTCCCTGTCCACAGTCATTGGCGTGCCTGTCCTTTGATTTGTCCACCTTTCGCCCCTTCCTGGGAAAGGTCGGAAAATGGGCAACTCTAAGTAGTTATCTGGATTTTACCACCTGTATCGAGCAATTTTTCCCCATCCCGCTCCCTGCGAAGATGGGGTTTTAATCGAAAACGATGCTTTCTACTCCACCGCTATCGGGACTGGTGGCGACAAAATAGAGAATTCCCGACCCAAGACAAGCGATCGCTATACTAAAACAAATAATCCAGACTTGAGCGGGTTTGTAGCTATTATTATCGATCGCCCGACGGATGAGAAAATATCGGCGCGTGGCGATGACAACGGTTAATAATCCCACCATAGCGAAGACAAAACCCAACAACCACCCCAATCCTAGGACGGTAGAAGATGCCGTCCGTAAACGCAAAATGACCAGACCAAAACCCATCAAAGCGATCGAGGCGCGCATCCAAGACAGATAGGTGCGTTCGTTGGCTGAATGATCTCGCCAGTAATCAGGGTTAAATTTCTGTTTTGTCTTTCGGGATTTAAACAGCATAGAGGAGTTCCTCGCAGTGAAGTTCAATAAAATCAAGTATTCTTTCTTATGGTTTTAATAAATTGTTTTTATCATCTAGTTTTTCGTTTATCTTTAACCAATTCAAGGGACTTAAGCAGATTATCATCCATAAATAGGGGGAGTTTACCGTCCCATCTTTCGATCGCTTTGTTCTGTAAAACTTCTGGACTTAAGGAATCTTGGAGAATGCGATGAGCTGCCGCCTCTCCTTTAGCCAGATTGATTTTTACTTCCGATTCTTTCAGAGCTTTCAGCACCATAAAACCGGCTTTTTTAGCTTCCTGTTCGGCAATTTGCTTGGCTTCCACCGCGTCGGTAAAGCGATCGGAAAAGTGGACATGAACCAAAGAAACATCATCGACACCGATATGATAATTTTTCAGTCTTTCGCTCAAACGAATATCTACTTCTCCTTTCACCTCCTCCCGTTTAGTAATTAATTCTTCGGCGGTATATTTAGCCATAACTGCCTTAAGAATTTCCTCCACTGCCGGATCAATCACTCGTTCGATGACAGCGGCTTCATCGCCAATTTGTTGAAAAATATTGTTAACTTCTGAGGCTAAAATATGCCAATTCAAGGCCACATCTGTAAATACTTCCTGTAGGTCTTTGGAGGAAGCTTCGGCCCCTATCTGTTGTTTTTGGATTCTCACACTTAGTTTTTTCACCGTGTTAACAACGGGAATAATCCCATGAATGCCCTCATTAAGTATTTTCTCCTGTACCTGTCCAAAGACCATTAAAACCCCTCTTTCTCCTGCATTGACAATCACGAAAGGATTAAAAATAATCGCCAAAATTAATAACAGAAAAAAGAGATTACTTGGTCTAGCTAATAGGCGAATTTTGGGCATGGTTAATACATTAAAAATAAACGATAGGATTTGCTGTCAATTAAGATATAAATTCCTAGAATAATATAGATAAAAGGACTAATTTTATGTCCGTAGTTTGTAACCACTTTAGCTATCCTGGGATGGGTAATCAAAAAATAGGCTAGGAGGCACCAAATCCCCATCATGAGATAAAAAACTATCATGATAATTAAGACGCGCATCGGGGAATTATTGGCAAAAAGAGAGGTATAGATACCAATATTATCACCACCATTAGCCACGGTCACGGCGGCAATGTAATAGGTTTGGGAGGGAAAACGAGGAATAAAGGAGCGATTTTTAGAATAATTAACATCCGATCTTACTTCTTGAATGTAATCCTCATTTTCCCTTGACAAAAGTTGTTTAATGCCGATAATTAGAGGGATAAATCCTAACAGACCAATCCATTCTTTAGAAACCAGTAACCCAAATAGTAAACCGAAGGAACTAGCTAGGAGAATCAGGGTAAAACCGAGGTATTGACCAACAATCAGGTGTCGAGGTCGAAAATTAGCATTAAGTCGTGAGAAAAACAACATTAGCACCATCAGATCGTCAAGATTTGTAGCTACAAAACTCGTCACGCTAGTAATTAAAAGGGTTACTAACCAATTCATAGATTGAAAAAAGAGATAATCCTTCCCATTCTAAATCTCGTAGTGCCAGATGTCCTCCTCTCGTAAAAGAAGACGATGGACGGGAAGACGTTCCACGGCCCCTTGTTGTTCAAGATGATTAAGTGCGCGGGTAATTGTGACTCTGGTGGTTCCTAATAAGTCAGCGATATCCTGATGAGTTAGACGCACATCAATTAATTGTCCAGTGCCAGTTTGTTTACCAAATTGATTACCTAACCATGACAGTAATTTCACAACCATAATATCAGTACGTTTGTAGCTACGAATAATACTTAGTTCTTGTGCTTGCTGAAGATGAGACAGCAGAATTTCTGCCATTTGATAACTCTCAACTGTGGAAAAGGAAACTGCTTGCACTGGGGTGATGCACTCAACTTGATAGGGATTGACTCTCTCTAGGGTTTTGCCAACAAAATTGCCAGGTCCCCACAATCCCAAGACGATTAGGGTTCCATCTTCTAACCAGGTGGAGGTTTTCACGACTCCACTCTCGATTTTCCAGAAATTAGGGTTTCTAAGGGGCAAAATTGCCCGATTATCAAAGTGCCAGCGATGGGGGGTTGATGGTTGATAGGTAAGCGTCATGATTAGTAAGTAGTCGTGCAAAATTAATTTCCTAGTCGAGACAGGAGACGGGATACAGCTATTAGGGATCGGATTTGATAATTTTGGGGTAAAAACGATAATTACCCCAAAAAAGACTGATTTTATGCCCTTGCAAGCCCTATTTATTTCGGGGTGCTAGTCTTCTCCAGTTCCCTGCTAGCCGAGGAGATCAGTTCTTGCCAAGCTCGATCGCTTTCCTGTAGAGTTTGTTTAACCGCGTCGATGGTCTTTTCCACGCGAGTTTTCAGGAAAGGGGAAGCATTGTCTTTGAGTCGTTCGGTGTCGTCGGCTAAGATATTGATCGTCTCGGAGGTATTAACGAGGCTCTTTTCTAGGGTGATAAGGTTGTTTTGCAGGGTTTCACTGAGTTTAGCCCCGGATTTGGTCAATTTTTTCGTAAATTTACTCACTTTTTCCCCTAGATCGTCAATATTGTCCGCTAAGTCCTCCAAGTTGTCCTGTTGAGCTTCGATAATCTTCTTGTGGAGAGAAGGAGCGGCCAGTTGAGCATTTAGGTCATCGATAGCCGATTTTGCCGCTTGGATAGCTTTTTCATAGGCAATTTGGGCATCTTCCAGAATTTTTGGCACAGAAACCTCATTTTTTTCCTTGACCGGTTCCACCACAGTGCCACCCGTTGCTGTTGCACGGTCGATGAGGGCCAACGGTTCGGGGAGTAGCGGCAAGGCGATCGCATTTCCTCTTCCTCCTAGGAGCAAAGTGACAGTTAAAAGGAAAATCAGCAGCTGGAAAACTTGATTTTTGAGGCTTTGAAAGCTCTTATTTTGGTTGATCATGATTTGATTTTTTCCTGTTTAGAAAAATTAGTTACTCTCTCTAAATGTTATCATACAAAATACTTACTTGTTATTTATATATAGAAAATTTTATAAAAAATTTATTATATTTTTTAAATGATAAATTGCATACAAAATATAAACTTTTTGAGCCAAAAGCCATTACAGAAAAGCTTTTACTCTCTTAATAAAAAATTAATTTTTATCGCTTTTTTTATTAATGAGATGCTGAACTATCCGATGAGTCTATTTCTTGATTAATCGGAGATATTTTCTTACGACCTTTAATATATTTGGCTAAGGGTTGTTTTTTCTTCAGTTGTTTAATGCCACTGAGGGTGGAGAGAGTGAAAAAAGTTCGCACCAGAACCATCTGCCATAAACGGCAGCCAGAAGCCGCGCCTAATCCTGCCGCTAACCAGATAGTCGCCGCTGAAGTCAAACCTTTCACTTGTACCTTATTTAGTTCCCGATGGGATTGTTGTAGGATGATTCCCGCCCCTAAAAAACCGACACCAGAAGCGACCCCTTGAATAGTAAGACTGAGAGCATTAGAAGACGCATAACCCACATCTCCCTCCGCTTGTAGGGGAATCATCACGAACATGGCAGCTCCGAGACTAACGATGATAAAAGTTCTCAATCCGGCCGGACGACCCCCTCCCTGTCGGTTATAACCAATCAGACAGCCGACGGCCATAGCCATACTCAGCCGAAAAATAATCGTTTGCCAATCTGTCGAGTCAAAAAACATTGCCTAACCCATCAAATGAGATAAAAACTTCGCCTAACCAATCAACGCCTTTTCCAGATCCCGCTTTAAATCGTTCCTATTCTCGATCCCGCCATCGATAATCCTAGTAAAGTCGGTGTTATACCTCGTTTTAAGCCTTCTTTTTCTGGCATTATCCCGTGAGTCATCAAAGAGGGATAACAGACCAAAGACTGTCCTATTAGTCGATATCTTCAAGGTCTTTAAACAGGGCTGTGCTGAGGTAACGTTCCCCGAAACTAGGCTGAATCATGACGATTAATTTATCTTCGTTTTCAGGTCTTTTGCCCACCTGAATTGCCGCCCATAAAGCCGCCCCGGCCGATATGCCCGATAGTAGTCCTTCCTGACGAGCTAACCGTCGCGCGTAGGCGAAAGCCTCTGTATCATCGACGATAATTACCTCATCGATTAATTCCGGTCGGAAAATTGCCGGAATAAAACCGGCCCCGATACCCTGGATTTTGTGTGGTCCAGGTTGTCCTCCCGATAAGACGGGACTATTAGAGGGTTCAACTGCGATCGCTTGAAATTGGGGACGACGGGGTTTAATGGTTTCGGCAATACCGGTAATGGTTCCCCCGGTTCCCACGCCACCAATAACGATATCTACCAGGCCATCGGTATCGGCCCAGATTTCTTCGGCGGTGGTTTCTCGGTGAATTTTCGGGTTAGCCGGGTTGCGGAACTGTTGCAAACTATAGGCGTTGGGGGTGTTTTCGACTATTTCCTCGGCCTTGGCGATCGCTCCTTTCATGCCTTGGCTACTAGGAGTTAACTCTAATTGCGCCCCGTAAGCTTTTAACATTGCCCGTCGTTCTAAACTCATGGTTTCGGGCATAGTCAGGACTAAGCGATAGCCTTTGGCCGCCGCCACCATGGCCAGGGCGATGCCGGTATTGCCGGAAGTGGGTTCCACCAGAATGGTTTTATCGGGGTGAATTAGTCCGGCGGCTTCCGCGTCCTCCACCATACTGACACCGATGCGATCCTTAACCGAGGCGGCGGGGTTCATACTTTCCAGTTTGACGACGATGCGGGCTTTTACTCCCTCTGCTACTGGGATTCGATTCAGTTGAACTAGGGGTGTCCGTCCTACCAATTGGGTGATGTCTTTTGCGATCGGCATAATGCCACTTGCTTTATAATTGTTGACTATTTTAATTATATATGTATTTAAAATGTTTTGCAATACTTTTTGAGTTAGATTAGGTGGGTTACGGCAAATACCTAGGGTTGGCTGATGAGCTTTGCCGAACGTCCGAACGTCCTGAAAATGGATAAAACCCCACACCCTAACCCCACCAACAAACTTTTTGCCGTAAACCCTAAGTAGATATTCATACACAGCAACAATAGAACTAACTGTAACTTAGCTAAATGGATTGAAAAGCAAAATCTCGCAGCCTTCAAAGTCACGAATATTGTGCGTTACTAAAGTCAGTTTATGAATTTTAGCTGTTGCGGAAATTAGCATATCAGCTTCAGAACGAGTTTTGCCTTGAGTTCTTAATTTTACTCGTATTTCACCTGCATATAAAGCAATTTCAAAACTAATTGGTAAGTACCGCGCGCAAAATTAATTACTCATTTCCCTGTAAAGCTAAAATCGCTGTATTTTTTTCTGTTCCCTGTTCCCTTTCACGGCCAAGATTAGCCATTTGTTTAATTTTCTTCCAGTTAAGTAGATATTCATATTATAACCAACCATCACCTGCATCGTACAAATTTACTGAGTAGATAAAAATAAACTTGAGTCAACGTGAAAAAACTGTCCTAACTTTACAGCTTGTTTTTCTGTTATTATTTGTTTGCCAATAAGAATATCAGAAACTATTGTTCTTGAACCTAGTATATCTGATAAATCTTTTTCTTGTAAGTTGTTAGCTTCCATGAGTTCCCAGAGTATTGAATGGGGTTCTGATTCTTCAATGGGATAATTCTCTTGTTCGTATTTTTCGATTAAAGTCAAGAGTAAATTTAACAAGGTGGTTTCTTCTAGACTTCGATTTTCTCGATGAGATAAGGCTTCAGCTAGGGTAATAGCCTGTTCGTTTTCTGCATCGTTTTCTATCACTTTTGGTAGATACTCGGCTAGTAACCTTCCGTAGGTGTCACAGTCCAAAGTAAGGGTCATTTTTCCACTCATCTTTGTCATACTCCGCGTGAGTCAAAATGTACTTGATGTAAATTACTTGGTCT
Source organism: Microcystis aeruginosa W13-11 (assembly GCA_009995705.1). GTDB lineage: Bacteria > Cyanobacteriota > Cyanobacteriia > Cyanobacteriales > Microcystaceae > Microcystis > Microcystis aeruginosa_F. The sequence continues at coordinate 769 of JAADBR010000102.1, read as the reverse complement.
TTGTAAACGATATCTACAATTAGACGATAGCGATTACCTTTGATATTAAAGACCGTGAAATTACCAACTGCTTCTGCTTGAGAATACACAGCTTGAACTTCAGCCAGGTTTTTCCACTCTGCTTTACTAGCAATTTTATACCAAGTATTAATGGCATTGGCAGCATCAGCGTGTTTTCCGGAAAATCGCCGCAGTTTTTTACGGCTGATGACGTGCATATTCTTATTGATTTAGAATAGCTCTTGTATTCTAGTTTATCATAGCCTTACTTGCGCCACCAACCCGAAAACCAGTGCCACAAGCGACGCAACCGTCATTTTAACTCCTCCCAGTTTGTCGCTGTTGGGAGAAGATAGTCAGCAAGTTACCTACATCCTCAGCCAGAGCGCTCGCGTATTCTGGATGCGCGAAACCATCCCCAAACTATACCTGAACTTCCCCCATACATATATACCACAATAGCTGGAAACCCTTATCCATCAATGGATACACCCCCTTAACTTTTCTTAATGTCCCCATGTAATTTGTAACATTTCTTAATGGACAAGAATTCTCTCTATTTGCTAAAATGATAGCCATGTATATAGAAAAAGTTCCTAACCGTAACTCCCCCCCGATGTTCTTCTTCGAGAGTCCTACAAAAGAAGGAGATCAGGTCAAAAAAAGAACCCTTGCCAATCTCTCCAAATTACCCGATGATATTATCGACAATCTAAAACTGGCTCTTAAAGGAGCAACACTGTCCATGAATGAAGGCATTCCCAATCAT
>JAADBR010000101.1 GCA_009995705.1 Microcystis aeruginosa W13-11 | reverse complement strand
ATCTTCCTGTCTTTGCCTGATTTCGGCAATTTCTGCTTGCCGAGCTTCATTTTCTTGCTGTTGTTGAGCAGCTATTTGTAACAGTGCTTGTGCAGTTATTCTTACCCCCTCTACCGAGTCTTTGACTTCCGATACCGATTCTCGCAATTCCGAAACTGATTCTCTGACTTCCGATACCGATTCTCGCAATTCCGAAACTGAGTCTTTGACTTCCGATACCGATTCTCGCAATTCCGAAACTGAGTCTGCCAATTCATCTAGCATCTCATCCGTCCATCTCTTCCGTTCCCCATCCCTTCTTGTCATGGCTGGTTTTTCTCCCTTCTCAGTTTCAATAGCCGCTTAAATTGTCGGTGATTGTAATTATAGACGCAATCGCCGCCATTTTACCCAAGCTTATGATTGATTTTCTGGTTTAATTTGCCGAATCTTCCTGTCTTTGCCTGATTTCGGCAATTTCTGCTTGCCGAGCTTCATTTTCTTGCTGTTGTTGAGCAGCTATTTGTAACAGTGCTTGTGCAGTTATTCTTACCCCCTCTACTGAGTCTTTGACTTCCGATACCGATTCTCGCAATTCCGAAACTGATTCTCTGACTTCCGATACCGATTCTCGCAATTCCGAAACTGAGTCTCGCAATTCCGAAACTGAGTCTTTGACTTCCGATACCGATTCTCGCAATTCCGAAACCGAGTCTGCCAATTCATCTAGCATCTCATCTGTCCATCTCTTCCGTTCCCCATCCCTCCTTGTCATGGCTGGTTTTTCTCCCTTCTCAGTTTCAATAGCCGCTTAAATTGTCGGTAATTGTAATCATAGACGCAATCGCCGCAGCAATTCTCATTTTAAGGTTTCCTCATTTTAAGGTTTCATGACATTAAAACCCTTGCACCTAGAGGGGTTAATAATTCTTAACGAATCTCTAGATCGCTGAAACAACGCAAAATCGTTTCAAAATGAGAATTGCTGCAATCGCCGCCATTTTCTCCAAGCTTATGATTGATTTTCTGGTTTAATTTGCCGAATTAAATAGCGGACTTCTGAGAGCAAAACCTCAAAACGCTTGTCTGACTCCTCCTGTCTTCGCCGCATTTGATCCATATCACGCTGTTGTTGAGCAGCTATTTGTAACAGTGCTTGTGCAGTTATTCTCACCCCATCTACTGAGTCTTTGACTTCCGATACCGATTCTCGCAACTCCGAAACTGAGTCTCTGACTTCCGATACCGATTCTCGCAACTCCGAAACTGAGTCTTTGACTTCCGATACCGATTCTCGCAATCCCGAAACTGAGTCTGCCAATTCATCTAGCATCTCATCCGTCCATCTCTTCCGTTCCCCATCCCTTCTTGTCATGGCTGGTTTTTCTCCCTTTTCAGTCTCAATAGCTGCCTAAATTAATTATAGATAATTACACACGCAATCGCCGCCAGTTTCCTTAAGCTAGAGCGTCCTGTCGAGCTTTTGGTCATGGCTGGCTTTTCTACTTTCCCATTTTTAATAACTGCTTACAATTCGTTATAGAAGCGATCGCGGCATCAGTTCAAGCTCATTATAGAACTTTTCAGTGAACGATTGTCCAGTCACAGGGAATTGAGTACATTTTGTTTGGTAGTTCCTTTATGACGGGCTATAGCATTTAAGATAGCATTAAGAGTTCCGACTCTCAGAGGATTATGATTGGGAGCACAAATGTGATGATAACTTGGTACATTGGTTTCTAGAATTATGTGACTTCCCTCCTGATTGACAATTCGGTAATCCCATGATTTACAAAGAATTTTAATTAGCTCACTTCCCTTTAAATTTCTCGGTATTTTTATCAGATTGCCAAGGTTTCATTTCTAACAAGGTGTAAACAAATAGCCGCAGGCATAGATTGTTCAAAGTAGAAAGCTTTAATAGCTTCCCGCACATTTATCTTTAATTCTTCCCAATCATCTCCTTGTGTAAAAATATCCTCAGTTAGACATTCTGCAAAAAATCCTCCATCTTCTTCTTGGCATACTTCAAAAATAACAACTTCTTTCATTTTAGTTTCTGCTCCCAACGAATTTAATAATTGTGTACTGTAGAATCAAATTATTTCATCCCTTAGTTTAATTACATCAGGGATTGGTAGATTATCACTGGCATATATTGCATCTAAAATTCTAATTTCTGGCTCCTCTATATCCTGCTGGCTTTGCGAAATACTATTAGGAAAATATTTATTTTGTTGTTCAGAATCAAGAAAAGATGCTGAAGAAGCTCCTCCTTTAATTAATAACTTATCTTCCCTTTCACCTAATCCACAATGGTAAATAACTTTGCTAACTCCGGGTAAAGATAAAAATTGCAATTTTTCTTGATACTGAGATTGGGGTTCAAAAAAAACCACGTGTTCCAAAGTGGGACTCATTTGACTTAAAACATAAGTCCAGTTACCAGCATTTTCCCCTATATCGCAGAGATACTTTGGTTGAATGAATTTCAGCAATACATCTATGGTCTCAAAACAATCTATATATTTGAACATACTTGATTCACATCCAAAATATTCGATTCTCTTCGATAGCCGAAACATCCTATAGCGGTAAGCGCTTGAGTGAGATACAAACTAAGCTTTGCCTGGCATGGTTTATGGCTCGTGACACTGTACCTCATACGACTGCACACCGCTATACTCGAGAGACCTTTTAACAATTTAGCCAACAATAATTTTTGTTCCATAATAGTCTATCAGTTATTTTGTAAATTAGTTGTACAAAAGGTTAGGTTATATTATCGAGACGCAGCCGCCATTTTCCCCAAGCTTATGATTGATTTTCTGGTTTAATTTGCCGAATCAAATAGCGGACTTCTGAGAGCAAAACCTCAAAACGCTTGTCTGACTCTTCCTGTCTTTGCCTCATTTGATCCATATCACGCTGTTGTTGAGCGGCTATTTGTAACAGTGCTTGTGCAGTTATTCTTACCCCATCTACCGAGTCTTTGACTTCCGATACCGATTCTCGCAATTCCGAAACCGAGTCTGCCAATTCATCTAGCATCTCATCTGTCCATCTGTTCCGTTCCCCATCCCGTTTTGTCATGGCTTGTTTTTCTCCCTTCTCAGTTTCAATAACTGCTTAAATTATAGATAATTATAGACGCGATCGCCGCCATTTTCCTCAAGCTTACGATTGATTTTCTGGCTTAATTTGCCCAATCAGATGGCGGACTTCTGAGAGTAAAACCTGAAAGCGTTAGTCCGACTCTTCCTATCTGTGCCTGATTTCGGCAATTTCTGCTCTCCTGGCTTCATTTTCTCGTTCTTGCTGTGTGGCGATTTCTAGCAGAGCTTGTGCCGTCAATTGTAACACTTCTACCGAATCTCTGATCTCTGAAACTGAGTCTGCCAATTCGTCTAGCATCTCATTTGTCCATCTGGGGTGTCCAGCCGAGCTTCCTGTCATGGCTGGCTTTTCTCCCTCTTTAATAATCGATTTTCTGAACGGTGAGTAGGATTATCAGCAAGCTTAACCACAAGAAGAGGCGGGACAAAAATTGGCAGTTCTGGAAAAACTAGAGTTATCATTGTGGCATGGTGTTATGATTAAGCGGTGACTGATCGAGCCAGATTGCTACCGCAAAATCTTTTAATAGAGTTATCCCTTGACTATTTGATAATGATGAACAACCAACAAAACGGGGCTTTAAAAACCCAAAGTCAAGCAAATCTGCCAGTTTTTGACCAACCAGCTTTTATCCCCCCCGTCATGCAGGAAGAAGAGGAACTCAACCTGCGTCAATTCCTTTCCGTCATCAAGCATCGCTGGTGGTTAATCGCTGGCATCACCCTAGGGTTGACGAGTGCGATCACTGCTTATACTTTCTTAAAAACCCCTATCTATCAGGGTAAATTCCTGTTGCTCATCGGTCAACCCATCGAGGAAAATAAAAGTCGTTCCATACTGGCATCCCAAGATATCCTGCCTCAGTTGGGTGGTGAAGACATCGATTATGATACCCAAATCGCTGTTTTAACCAGTCCTCAACTTCTTAACCCCATCCTTAGTAAAATAACTCCTAAGTATCCCGATTTTACCTACAGTGATTTAATTAGTAAAACTGGCAAATCTGATCTCACAATTAGTCGACAAAAAGAGACGAAAGTTTTAGAAATTTCCTATCAAGATGCGGAACCGGAAAAAATTAAGCTGGTTTTAGATAATTTAGCCCGTCATTACCTCAACTATAGTTCTCGGGAACGGAAGACCGAAATTAATCAAGGCTTAGATTTTGTTAACGCTCAATTGCCCGTGCTGCGGGAACGAGTTAATACTCTACAAAAACAAATGCAGCAATTCCGGCAGCAATACAATTTCCTCGATCCCGATAAAGAGGCAACTCGTTTATCACAACAGTTAACCACCACTGAACAAGATTATCGGACAGCCCAAGTCGCCCTTAACGAAATTAACTCTCGCTATCAGGCTTTACAGCAACAGGTGGGATTAGACCCTAATCAAGCAATTATCGCTACTTATCTCAGTGAATCTCCCGGTTATCAAGATCTGCTCCAGCAGCTGCAGGGAGTGGAAGTGGAATTGGCTAAACAATCGGCAGTTTTTGCCAAGGATAGCCCGATAATCGCCACCCTAGAGGAAAAACGCGCTAATTTACTGCCCTTACTGCAAAAAGAGGCCCAGAGAACCCTAGGGGAAAAACTGCCCCAGACAGTGGGTGACTCCCCGGCTTTGGTGTCACAGAGCGATTTGCGGGTACAATTAACCCAACAATTGGTGGAAGCCGCTAACAGTCGCCAAACCCTAGAAATTAAGGTAAAATCCCTTGCCCAGGCCCTCGAACAACAGAAAGACTCGGTCAAAAATCTGGCGGTTTTAGCCCGTCGCTATACGGATTTGCAGCGAGAGTTGGAAATCGCCACCACCAGTCTCGACCGTTTTCTGGAGGAACAACAAAAACTTCAACTCAAGGTGGCACAACAAGTGGTGCCTTGGCAACTAATTTCCCCACCAGAAGTAGGGGAAAAATTCGTTTCTCCTAAACCTGTGCGAAATCTGACTTTAGGGGTTATCGGTGGCCTTTTATTAGGACTGGGGGCGGCCTTTTTAGCTGAAAGATTAGACCCCGTTCACCACAGTGCAGATGAACTAAAAGAAGATACCAAACTACCCCTTTTGGGCGCAATTCCCTGGCAAAAAGACCTTGGCACGATCGAAAAAGTGATCACCGCTGCCCTACCCCAGTTAACAGTCGGCGATCGCAAAATTACCATCTCTAATACTACTGAGAAATCGGCCGACGAAAACCCCTCCTACTATAATTTTTCCCCCTTCTCGGAAGCTTTCCGCACTCTCAACACCAATATTCGCCTCCTCGATGCCGATTCCCCCCGCAAGATCCTCGTGGTTAGTTCTGTATCACCGGGAGATGGTAAAACCACCGTATCAATAAATATCGCTGAGGCTGCCGCTGGTATGGGACAAAGAGTCTTACTGGTGGATTCTGACCTGCGACGACCCCAGGTTCACCATCGACTTAATCTCGATAACGACCACGGCCTTACTAATGTCCTCGCCGAGGGTCTCGATTGGAATGAGGCAATTCAATCCCTACCCCGTTACGAGAATTTATCGATTCTTACCGCCGGTGAAATTCCCCCAGATCCAACCCGCTTGCTTTCTTCCCAGAGAATGCAGGAGATGATCTCGCATTTACAGCAAGAGCAAGCCTTCGATCTAATTATCTATGATGTACCACCGATCGCCGCTTTTGCCGATGCCAAAATTCTTGCCGCCATGGCCACCGGCCTGATTGTCGTCGCCAAACTGGGCAAAACCGATCGCTTTGCCCTGAAAAATCTGCTCGAAGATATGAGATCATCCCAGATTTCCGTGTTAGGTTTAGTGGCTAATAATGTTGGTCGGAAAAACCACAATTATCGTTACTATGGCTATTACTACGGGAAAAGATAATTAAATTAAAGATAGATCCCCCCTTAATCCCCCCTTAATAAGGGGGGTGTCTGATGGTTTTTAACACCTAACTACTTATTGATCGGTTATCAACTTTTAATTGATGTTAAATGCGGGTTTTAATCTGGTATCGCAATGATCTGCGAGTTCACGATCACGAGGCAATTTATCGGGCTATTCAAGAACAATTAGAGATAATTCCTTTCTATTGTTTTGATGAGCGTCACTTTGGTTTTACTTGCTACGGGTTTCCGAAAACTGGCAAGTTCCGGGCTAAATTTTTATTAGAAAGCGTAGCAAATTTACGACAATCTCTGGAAGGTTTAGGCAGTAATTTAATTATCCGACGGGGAAAACCAGAAGAAATTATCCCGCAATTAGTTCAAGAATTGCAGATAGTCAGGGTTTATTATCATCAAGAGGTAACAGCAGAGGAATTAGCGGTAGAAAAGGCTGTAAATAAGGCTTTATCTAGGGTTCCTGTGCAGATAAAAACTTTTTGGACAGCCACTTTATATCATCCTGATGATTTACCTTTTACCCTTAATCAACTGCCGGAATTATTTACTAATTTTCGTAAACAAGTAGAACGTCATTGGGAAATAAGAACAACTTATCCCAGTCCGAAAAAGTTGACAAAATTACCTAAAATAGATTGGGGAAATCTTCCTAGTTTAAAGGATTTAGGCTTAACAGAACTAATTCTAGACCGGGGAGATGTTTTGTCATTTCAAGGGGGTGAAATGGCAGGAAAATCACGGGTTAAAGAATATATTTGGGATAGTGATTCCTTAAAAACCTATAAGGAAACCCGCAATGAAATGTTAGGGACTAATTATTCCTCAAAATTCTCAGCTTGGTTAAGTTTTGGCTGTCTTTCCCCCCGTTATATCTATGAGGAAGTACAAAAATATGAGCAAATAAGAGTAAAAAATGACTCTACCTATTGGCTGATTTTTGAATTATTGTGGAGAGATTTTTTTCGATTTATTTGCAGCAAACACGGGAATAAAATCTTCTATAAATCTGGTTTGCAAGAATTTAATTTACCTTGGCTAGAAGATTGGCAAAGATTTAATCTTTGGTGTGAGGGAAAAACCGGTTATCCCCTTGTGGATGCTAATATGAGAGAGTTGGCTGCCACAGGATTTATGTCAAATCGTGGCCGGCAAAATGTCGCTAGTTTTCTGACCAAAAATCTCGGTATTGATTGGCGTATGGGAGCGGAATGGTTTGAGTCATTATTAGTTGATTACGATGTCTGTAGTAATTGGGGTAATTGGAATTACACTGCGGGTGTCGGCAATGACGCGCGAGGATTTCGTTATTTTAATATCCCGAAACAGTCGAAAGATTATGATCCCAAAGGTGATTATTTACGTCACTGGTTGCCCGAATTAGCCCTAATAAAAGGCGATAAAATTCACGAACCTTATAAATTATCTCTGGAGGAACAAAAGCGTTATGGGGTGATTTTAGGGGTTAATTATCCTCGTCCTATTGTCGATTTTTTTCAATCAATCAAACACAACGAAAAAATTTATCTCGCCAAGGCGTTGCTGATTTGAGATATGAATCTTCTCTTGTGGGATTTTTAAAACCTAGACCCAAACTAACTTTTGGATACGATGCACAATTGCCATTCATACCTTGATTCAGCAACGCCTCGAATTGGCATAGGCTTGACTTAGATTTCAACTTGGTTCCTTTATTTTATCATGTAAAATGGTGATGCCGCCACAACGCCCACCCTACTCCAATAGAAAGGCTATAGATGACTACTACTCTTGAAAGCTTACAGGAATTTATTGATTTTTGTCAACAGCATATTACTGGCAAAGAAAGGAAAGAAGCTCAGATTTTCCTAGACCGTTTCTTTCGAGCTTTTGGTCATAAAGGTGCGTTAGAAGCGGGTGCAACCTATGAGGAGGCGATTACTAAAGGTAGCAAGAAAGGTAAAACGGGATTTGCTGATTTAGTTTGGAAACCTCGTGTTTTAATTGAAATGAAAAAGCGAGGAGAAGATTTAAGTAAACACTATCCCCAAGCTTTTGAATACTGGAGTCGATTGGTTCCTAATCGCCCTCGCTATGTCTTATTATGTAATTTTGATCAGTTCTGGATTTTTGATTTTGATCTTCAAATAGATGAACCAGTAGATCGAGTCAATCTCAACGATTTGAAAAATCGGGTGAGTGCCTTCAATTTTATGGAAGTAGGGAATCGCACCCCTATCTTTCAGAATAATCAAGTCGAGATTACAGAAACGGCGGCGCGGCGGATGGGTGAGTTGTTTCAACTGTTAAAAAAACGCAGTTATAAAAGCGGTTTTGATGAATTGACGGCGCAGCGATTTATTTTACAGTGTGTCTTGGCAATGTTTGCTGAGGATCGAGGATTGTTACCGAGAGATTTATTTATTTCTTGTGTACAAGAATGTCTAAATGGTGGCAATTCCTATAATGTCTTGGGGGGATTGTTTCAACAGATGAACCAACCAGGAATTACCCCCGTTGGTAAGTATCAGGGAGTGGATTATTTTAATGGGGGACTGTTTAGTATAATCCATCCAATTCAATTAACTAATAAGGAATTAGAGTTTCTGGATGTGGCGGCGCGTCAGGATTGGAGTAAGATCCGTCCGGCAATTTTTGGTAATATTTTTGAGGGGACAGCTAATGCTGAAGAACGCCACACCTACGGAATGCACTTTACTTCAGAAGCGGATATTATGAAAATTGTTCGCCCAACTATTACCCGTTACTGGGAGGAAAGAATTGAGCAAGCTGGGACGATTGGCGAGTTAAATACACTTCAGTTAGAATTACAACAGTATAAGGTATTAGATCCGGCTTGCGGTTCGGGTAATTTTCTCTATGTCGCCTATCAAGAATTAAAGCGCATTGAACAGTTATTAATTGAAAAGATTGCTGAACGTCGTCGTTCTGCTAGTGAGCAGTTACAGATTAGTTTTGTTACGCCTAAACAGTTTTATGGTATGGATATTAATCCTTTTGCTGTAGAATTAGCGCGGGTGACTTTAATGATTGCCCGGAAGGTAGCGATTGATAAGTTTAATTTGACGGAAGCTTCTTTACCTTTGGATACTTTGGATAGTAATATTATTTGGGCTGATGCGTTGTTTACCGATTGGCAAAAAGCAGACGCAATTATCGGTAATCCTCCATTTTTGGGAGGTAAACACATGAGATTAAATCTCAGTGATGATTATGTTAATAAAGTGTTTACAAGGTTTTCTGAGGTTAAAGACTCGGTTGATTTTTGTTCCTATTGGTTTCGTCTAGCACATAATCAATTAGATGAGAAAGGAAGGGCAGGTTTAGTCGGAACTAATTCTATTAGTCAAGGAAAAAGTCGTGTAGCTGCGTTGGATTATATTACTCACAATGGTGGACACATTCATGAAGCGATTTCTACTCAGCCTTGGTCTGGTGAAGCTAATGTTCATGTTAGTATTGTCAATTGGAGTAAAATTGAACCGGTAAGTTATTATTTAGATAATCATCCAGTTTCTCAGATTAATTCTTCTTTAAAAGCGAGTGTAGATGTTTCTAAATCTCCGCGATTAAAAGCTAATCTTAATCAATGTTTTCAAGGAGTGATTCCTGTTGGTAAAGGTTTTATTGTTACAGAAGAACAAGTCAATGAATGGATTAAACAAGATTCTAAAAATACAGATGTCCTCAAGTTGTTTTCAATGGGGGCAAATCTAGCCAAAAATCCTCACGGTAAGCCAGAACGCTGGATTATTGATTTTAATGATATGAGTTTAGAGGATGCTAGTGAATATAAACTACCTTTTGAGCATATTAAAGTAAATGTTAAGCCAGAAAGAGAGATAAATCGGATGAAAGTCAGAAGAGAGAATTGGTGGAAGATGGGATCAAATGCTTCAATAATGAGAGAATATATTTTTTTAAAATCGTTTTATTTTGCTATTCCAGAAGTTTCTAAATGGGCAATTTTTGTTCCTTGTACTTGTGATTGGCTACCAGGTAATAAAACTAAAGTAGTTGCTTCCGATGATTATTATATCTTAGGTATTCTCTTATCTAATATTCACAGAACTTGGATGCACACCCAAAAATCTACACTAAAAGCTGATATTGCTTACACCCATAACACCTGTTTTGAAACCTTCCCCTTTCCTCAGAAACCTTCACAGGAACTTGTCGAAAAAATCCGTCAAACCGCAGGGGAATTACACGAATACCGCAGCCAACAGATGGAGAAAAAACAATGGGGAATCACCAAACTATATAACCAATTCTTTAACGAACCCAGTAGCCAACTTTATCAACTCCATCAGAAATTAGATAAGCTAGTAATGGAGGCCTATCACTTCCAAGCTGACGAAGATATTTTAGAAAAACTATTAACCTTAAACTTGGAATTAGCAGAAAAAGAGAAGCGAGGAGAAACCGTCATCGGTCCCTGGTCTCCTGACTCTTAGATTGTAGAATTGGTAAAGAGTAATCGTCGAAGTTGTTGGGTTTCCACGAGGCTAAAAGCGATCGCACTAATCCAGTGTTAGACATCAGTTCAACGAATTGGAAGTTTACGAACACGCACAGAGTCATCGCTAATAGTAATTGCCGCACCTTCTGTCAGTTCCGTTTCCACAGTCAGTAAAACATCTAGAAGTCTTTGAGCAACCACATCAGGCCTGGCAGAAGATAACCTTAATGTAATCAAGCTAGGCATTCCACAATTATTGAGAGCTACCAGCATAGAAAAATCTAAGTCTTGTGTTAAAATAATTTTGCCTTCTACTCTGGCAAGTTCCAATATCTCCCCATCGGCAGCAGTGGCGGGTAACAAGTCTGTACTGCGTACTATGTCGTAGCCTTGTGACCTTAAAGCCGCAACTGTCAAAGGAGAGATATGAACGTCAGCCAGTAAACCCAGACTACTCATACTGAAGTAAAGCTAACGATATAAGCTGCATAATTAAGAGCCTGACGAATATCTTCCTCCTCTAACTCCGGATAAGCCTCTAAGACTTCCTGAATAGATAACTGACTAGCCAACAGTTTCAGAACAAATCCTACAGTGATACGCATTCCTCGAATCGTTGGCTGTCCAAGACATATCTGTGGATTAACAGTAATACGGTCTAGCTCTTTAATCACTGTGGAACTCCTGAGATAAACCCCTCCTATATTGTTACATATAGCAATGAATTATGATGGCCTTAACTGTTGTGTTGGCAATGAATTGGCAATTAACCATAATTAATCTAAGGTGCGCTCAATATTGTTAAAATTCTATATACATGACCACCATTCCACGGGTACAGCAAGAAAAGTTAACGGGTCTATCCATTGCTGGATAAGGGGTTTTGGCTCTTGTAGTAGATATGTATGGGGGAAAGTTCAGGTATTTTAGGTGGGAATTGGTTCACCAGGACGCAAACTAGACCATTTACCAGTTTCGCGTAAAAAGCTATCGCAACCCACCACATCCCATTCCATTTCGATATAATCTTCCTTGGTGCGAATGTTAACGTTAATAGAAGGGTTCTTCGCTTCAAAGTCCGGTGTCTCGGTGAGATGACGTTCCTGATGTTGTGTTTCTACGGCATGATAGGTGAAACAGCGATCAACAAAATAGCAGTTAATACAAATACACATAAGTTTAACTCTATAGGTCTTTTCCGTTAATCTAGCTCAGTCTCTCCCCAAATGGGGCCGGTTAAAATTATATTTTTGTAAATTTATCTTCTCGATGTCTTGTCAAAAAAACCTAGATAGTTTAGTTAAAGAAGTTTTTGCGATTAATCAGCAAGAATTGCCAGAAAATGCTTATTTAGTTGGTGGTGCTGTGCGAGACGCTTTATTAAACCGTCAGAAAGACTATATTGACCTAGATTTTGTGGTTCCTGAAAAAGCGATCGAAATTGCTCAAACTATTGCCCATCAGTATAAAGCCGGTTTTGTGGTTTTAGATGCGGTTCGTCAAATTGCTCGCGTCGTTTTTCCGCAGGGTACGCTTGATTTCGCACAACAGGAGGGAGAATCTCTAGAAATAGACCTAAAAAGACGGGATTTCACCGTTAATGCTCTCGCTTATAATCTCCATACCCAAGAAATTTTCGATCCTTTAGGGGGATTGAAAGATTTAGGCTGCCAATCCCTGCGGATGATTTCCCGCGAAAATCTCCAAGATGATCCCCTAAGATTATTAAGGGCCTATCGACAAGCGGCTCAATTGGACTTTGAGATCGAACCCCATACCCGTGCAACTATTCGTTCCCTTGCCCCTTTATTGCGCCGTGTAGCCGCCGAAAGGGTACAATCCGAGCTGAAATACCTTTTGCTCAATTCCCGTGGCAATAAATGGCTAAAAAGTGCCTGGGAAGATGGCTTATTATCCCTCTGGTTGCGTCGGATTACCCCCGCAAAAATGGAGCGAGTTATGGGGGTGGAAGCGGCAGCGGGATTTTTAGAATCTTTGTTACCGGAAAAATTTATCTTTTCCCCTTCTCAGTTACAGTTGACAAAATTAGCTCTATTGGTATCGGATATTTTAGCAGAAGCGGAAAAAGAATTAATCGATCTCAAGTATTCCCGTGGGGAAATTCGCACGGTAATGACGGTGATTAAGTGTTTACCTCCCCTCAAGGAAGCAGATAATTTAAGTCTGCGGGAACAGTATTTTATTTATCTAAATACGGTAAAAGTATTTCCTGTCTTTGCCCTTTTTGCTTTATCAATGGGGATTAACAAAAATATTGTCGCCTCTCTGTTTACTTCCTATCTCGATCCTGATAATATTATCGCCCATCCCCGACCTTTATTAAGGGGCGATGATTTAATTAACCATTTACAACTGAAACCTAGTCCGATTATCGGTAAGTTATTAACCGAGGTACAAATTGCCCAAATTGAAGGCAAAGTTAAAGTTTTTCACGAGGCGATCGATTTTGCTAAAAAGTTATTATAAGTGGTTGGTTATAATTAAATTAAAAATGGATTTTAGGTTCGATCCCCCCTTAGTCCCCCCTTATTAAGGGGGGCATCTGATAATTTTTAACGCCTACCTACTTAAGTGGTTGAAGAACAGAGAAGTGAGGCTCTGTTCCCCATTGATAACCGTCCCTAGGAACTAATTTTTTGATCAAATTTTAAACAAAAACACGATGCTGCAGGGAAGGCATTTGTCGTCGCACTTGTTGCAGACGTTGGGGATTAATTTCGGCAATTGCCACCCCCACTTCTTCCCCCGCATCGGCTAAAACCACACCCCAAGGATCGACAATCATAGCGTGACCGTGGGTGTAACGGCGTTCATAATTATTTCCCGTTTGAGCGGGAGCTATTATGTAACAAGTATTCTCGATCGCTCGCGCTTGTAACAAAACTTTCCAATGATCTTTCCCAGTAAAAGCCGTAAAGGCTGCGGGTACAAATAAAACATCGGCTCCTTGCCGCGATAAATGGCGATAGAGTTCGGGAAAACGCACATCATAGCAAATCGAGAGGCCAATGTTGCCCAAGCTATCGGAGCCATAAATCGGCGGTAAATCGATCCCTGCCATGACTGTACTCGATTCCCGATAGGTGTTACCATCCGGGACATTGACATCAAAGAGATGGACTTTTTGATAACGGGCTAATTCCGCACCGTTGCCATCGACTAAAATAGCGGTATTATAAGCCTTATCAGGAATACCCGTCACCGGCACAGGAAAACCACCCCCTAAAATGGTCACTTGAAACCGTCGGGCCATGGTGCGGAGGAATTTATCGGCTTTGAGAGCAATGGTTTCAGCCTGGGCGATTTTATCGGTTTCTGCCCCCATAAAGGCGAAATTTTCTGGTAAACCGATTAATTCCGCCCCTTTACCCACGGCAAGTTCGATCAATTCTTCAGCGGCAGCGAGATTTCCCTCTAAATCCGGCTGACTGGTCATTTGAATAGCGGCGGCGAGATAGGATTTCATGGGGGTTGAAGCTCTAGAATCAGATAATTAATCTCTGTAAAATTAATCATAGCCTCCGATTATATCCAATTTCAGATATTTTGTCACCCCATGAGTAAAATCGTTTTCTGTGACTTTGATGGCACTATCACCGCCGTGGAAACTTTTGCGGGTATGCTCAAAGAATTCGCCCCCGATTTATCGGCTCAGATTATGCCGCAAATGTACGCCCGCACTCTCAGTCTGCGCCGGGGTGTCCGTCAACTGCTAGAGTCGATACCGAGCCAAAAATACGCCGATATTCTCGCCTATGCCGAAAGCAAGCCAATTCGCCCCGGATTAGCCGAATTTCTCGCTTTTTTACAGGAGCGAGCCATCCCTTTTATTATTATCTCCGGTGGTATCCAAGCCATGATTGAAACGGTCTTAAAACGGGAGGGACTATTAGACAAGGTGACGGCAATTTATGGGGTAAATCTTCATACTCAAGGGGAATACCTGCAAGTTCACTCCGATTGGGAAAATGAGACGGAATTAGTGGCTAAAGCCTTGATTATGGCCAAATATTCAGGAGTAGAAACTATTGCGATCGGTGATTCCGTTACCGATATTACCATGGCTAGAAGGGCCGATCTAGTTTTTGCTAGGGATCGTTTAATCGACTATCTGCAAGCGGAAAATCAACCCTATATTCCTTGGGATAACTTTTTTGAGATTCGCGAATATCTGTTATTGAGAGATTAGGGATTAGCTGTTATACCAAATTTCTCAATTCCCGACAGACATAGAGATTCTAGGATCCAAGACCAACCCGTTAAAAGATTTTTTTACTACCCTACTCTCAAGGGCAACAACAATTGTAAATTTTTGTTAATTTCTGTTGGTTTAGGCTTGACAAAATCGGGGGGGTAGAATTGCGTCATGGCTCTGTCTTGTCATTGAGAAACTAGCTTAAAATTTAGTGATTGGCAATTTTTAAAAAACCCATCTTTCTCCCTTGCCAATGTCGCTTAATTCGAGATTTTTTCCTTTAAAGGGCAGTCAGAACGTTTGTTTGTTTATTTGTTTTGAGGAAACTTTCTGAGTATGAAAACTTCAACTGTGCTGAAAAAACTGTCAGCGGCGACAGCTATAAAACGCGTGAAATTTGGCTTATCTATAATAGCTGTATCTGGTGCTGCTACCCTTCTAAGTGCTGGTAGCGTCTATGCTCAAGCCGACCCTACCATTTACAACCAAACAATTCCTGCCGGTCGCGCTAACTTTGATGCTTTGATCACAGGTGTTGGCGGGACTGTCTTCACCGATGCGCTTTCTGGTTTGAGTAGTGGAAGTTCCTGGACTCGTCCAGACTATACCATCACTTCTACTAATGGTTCGAGCCGTTTCGTCGATTCCTCTTATCTCGCTAGTCCGGCTCCTGGCGGCATACCTGGTGGACAATCCATCGGCATCAACCCTGCATCCCCCGCTCCCAGTTCTGGCTTGACTTTCACCTTTGACACTCCGATCAATGCTTTCGGCTTGGATATTGGCGACTGGTCTACTTGCTGCTATCCTAGCGCTCTTTATATCTCCTTCGATGGCGGGGCAACCAAACAGGTTGCTGTAGGGACTACTAATTCGGATAACCCTGGTTATGCAGCCTATGGGGTTTGACAAAATTTCGTCGGCGCAATCGATGACTCTGACACTTTCTCCACTATTACTTTTTATGGCGATGGTTTCGGCGAGTACTTGGTTGCTGGCGGCGTTATCCGCTACGGAACTGTACCCACGGGATCAGTTACTGGAGTTCCCGAACCTGCTTCAGTCTTAGGCCTACTCACCATTGGTGTTCTTGATGCGGGTGCAGCCTTGAAGCGCAAATTAAAATAAAAAACTGGTAAATCTAGCTTTAAATTGGCAGCGATCGCACTATATTGATCAAGTGCGATCGCTTTTGGGGCTATAATAGTTAAAGACACGATAAATTGATTCAAGTCAAGCCCATGCCACTAACTCTTAATTTAACATCGGAAATCGAACAATATCTCAGCCAAAAAGCGAGGGAGAAAGGTCTTTCTCTAGAAGCTTATGTCCTAAAGTTGCTCAAGGATACTATTTTAGAACAAGAAAAACAGGCCAAACTGGTTAATTTACTTCAATCTTGGATTGATGAAGAAGATGAACAGGAACAACAAGAAACCGGTGAATATTTAATCGAAGCACTCGATCAAGATCGCTTATCGGAGCGTCCTTTATTTCCGGCTGAACTAAAGGGAGTAACTTGGTGAATAGAGTAGTTTTATTAGATACGGGAATTATCGGTTTAATTACTAATCCTAAGCGATCACCTGAAAGTCTAGCTTGTAATTGTTGGCTACAAACACTAATTAAAGCAGGTATTAGGGTTATTCTTCCAGAAATTGCTGATTATGAGGTACGTCGAGAGTTGTTACGCGCTAACAAGATTAAAGGAATTAAGCGACTGGATGAGTTAGCTAACTTAATAGAATACCTAGCCATTACAACGGATACAATGCGAAAAGCTGCTTTATTTTGGGCGCAGGCACGCCAACAAGGACAACCCACAGCAGGAGATAAAACAATTGATGTTGATATGATTTTAATTGCACAAGCTGTCACGTTATCTGTGAAAAATCCGATAATTGCAACAACAAATGTAGGTCATTTATCCAAATTTGTCAGAGCAGATTTATGGCAAAATATTAGTTATGATTGACATCTTTCTCAGAGGAACTTTATTGCAAGGGAAGTGACGCAAACCAAACGGGAAGGTTATGAACAGGGATAAGTCAGAAATAGAAGAAATCGCAGACGGCGATTTGGTCTGAGATTGAATTTGATTGCTGGTATCTACAATTACGAACTTCGTTACCGACAAAAGGATATATCTTGATTACTTTTGCAAGAGATCTATTATTGAGAGATTAGGGATTGGCTGTGATAAGTAATGGTTAGGATAGGCAAGAGGCAATGATTTTCGCCGTCTCATTCCCAAGCTCCGCCTGGGAATGATTTTTGAAGGCTCTGCCTTCTGTGAAGATTACTCAGGAGGCAGTGCCTCTCATTAAACATTTCTAGGCAGAGCCTAGAAACGAGAGATTCTAACATCCAAGATCAACCCGTTAAAAGATTTTTTACCTATAATGTCGGCTTGAAGGAAAAAAAAGCAGTCTTGACAGCAGGGCAATTTTATCATAAAACTGCTATTGTTCAAAAGCTATTTTCAGGAAAATAATCCCAATTTAAAACCTGTTCTTGGCTAAAAGGACAATCAACTGGAAAAGTTTCTTTTGGTAAATTAGTTTCATTTACCGTCCCTCGCACTGCTTTTTGATAACATTCTGCGAAAATATCGGCTAAATAGGGTTTTAAGCTAGGACTATCCCTAAAAATAAGCTCTAATTGTTCTCTTTGCTCATCAATGGTATTTATCCAGCTATTAGTCCGTTTTTCCGGTTGATATTGCCATTTAAGTAAGTGCATCAAGAGAACTTTCAAACGACTGAATACCTCCCGTCTATTATTACGTCCCATATCGGATATTTCTTCGATTAAGTTATCTAAATCGAGGGCTGCTAAATTGCCCTTTTTTAAGTGATTTACGGTTTGCTCAAGCCACAAATTAAAATCAGTTTCATAAAGCTGAGATAATTGATTTTTCATAATGAGAACGTTTCTTCTATTCTATCTTTACGTTGTGCCTATCTTAATGGTGTCTTGTCTAGATAATATTTTTACAAATATGAGATGCACCCACCCGTTTTCTAGATATAGCAAGGTTTTGAATATTCTAAAGGAATTAGGTTGTGTAGGTTTTCTCTAGACTATTATTGCGCTCAAACCAATCTTAGGAGACGATGCTAAACTGGTTTCAATGTAGACGGTTTCACTGACAAAAGGTTCTAAAATTTATTGGTTCCTTATTTTACATCCTTCAGTCCTTTTGACAGTTTCCCTAGCCATAGGCCTACATTGGTTTCATTCCCTAGTAACCGCAACTATAAACAATGAGGTGGCTAGGGATGCAGGGAGGAAATTAAAGGGAAACTTTCTTATTTCCAGTACCTTGAAATTTTGACGAATGGTTTGAGTTAACCATCTATGGTCAAACCCTTTATGGGCTGCAACACCTTCACCTCTTCCGTGAACAGGCAGTTTATCCAACTGGTATAGTCCCGCCCAAAAAGTTTCTTCCAGGGTATATCCCCTAGCGAATCCATTTCTATCATATCCAGTTATAAACGAACCAATATTTTTAATCCAAATAATAGGTCCTATTTCGACAGGGACGGAGGCAATCAGGAGTTGAGGTTTTACAGTATCTGCTAAAAACTCTATCAGTCTGACTAGATCTCGCTCCGGTAGGTGTTCAAATGTTTCCAGAGCAGTGACAATATCAGGCTCAGGTATATGACTGCAAACTTCCCTATCTAAGGCAGAACCCAAAATATTATGAAAATTGTTTTTTTCACCATATCTTGAGCAGGCAGTTTCATGCCACTCTTTAAACAATTCTATTCCCCAGTAATCGATATTAAATTTTTCATCCAATGTTGAAAAAGTTCGACCAAAGCCACTGCCTATGTCTAGGATTTTTATAATCTTTCCTTAGTCTTGAAGTATTCACTTGAAAGTTGTTTATTGTCTGTACAAGATTTTTATACCTCACAGAATGTAGGTATCGGTTAATTAAGTTAAAATCTTGGTTTTTTTCGTATTGGGATTCTGGTTTTTTATGTTCAGTCTGGGGTTTCATAATATCCTCTCAAAGACATATGGGCTGATTTACTTGGTTAAATTACAAAACTCATCAGGTAGGCTAATTCAAGTTTGAAGTACACAGCTGACTGGTTGAAGACTACCTCATAGGGGTGGGGATAGTCAGGAACTTTTCCGAGTCGATGGTTGATTAACTCCGTCAATCGGTACATCTCAGCGTGCTTGCGGCTTTCGTAAGGTTGGGCTGAACGACAGCGCAACGTGACTCTCAGTGGAGACCCGAAAAAACGATACATACTACCTTAGCCCACACATTGTATTCTAAGATACAATTTAATAAATCTTTACATTTATCTCCCCGGCCGGGGAGACACGGGGATGGTGACTGAGCAAGAAACAAAGTTTGTCACGCTATTCCCCATTTAGGAGCAAGCAAAATTGCTGATACAATATTTTCATGCAGTTTGAGTGGAATAAAAACAAAGCAGTAAACAATTTATCCAAGCACGGAGTTTCATTTGAGGAAGCAAAAACTATTTTTGATGATCCTCTCTATGTTGACTTCTATGATCCAGATCATTCTGAAGGTGAGGAACGATACCTTATTGTTGGCGAGTCAGATCGAGGGCGATTGTTAATTGTATCCTATACTGAAAAGGGAGATGCAGTTCGACTCATCAGTGCAAGAGAAGTGACACGAACTGAACGGGAAGCTTATGAAGAGGGATGAGCCAGAAATGGAAGATGATTTGCGGACAGAGTATGATTTGAAGCACCTCCGAGTTAGAAAGTTAGGCGCTGGAAGAAAAAGCTTTGGTGGAGTCACTGTGCGGTTGGAGCCTGATGTCGCAGAAATGTTTCCTACTGCTGATGCGGTTAACGAAGCGTTACGATTTTTGATTAGAGTAATGCGAGATAACAAAACTCTTGCTTCTACAGAACAGGCTAACATGAATACTGAGTCCTGACAAGATGCAGTGCTGGATTGAGTATTTATAAGAAAGCGAAGCGAATGGCGAATAAAGCCACAATTAAAGTCTCGGACTATGAGCGATTGCGCTATATTGATAAAGTGCGATCGCTTTTTGTGTTATAATCCTAGTACAGCCTGGCAAATTCCTTTTCTGTAGGGGCGTATGGCATACACCCTCCCTTAGATAACCTTTTCTTATCACCAAAAATACGGGAGAGCCGAAAAATTACTATGAAAGTTCCAACAGATTTGACGATTCCTGAGATTGAGGAAATTAGAAAAGAGGGAGTTAAAGCTCTCGTAGAAAGATTGAGAATTGCTAAAGCGGCTTTCTTTCTAAAAGAAACAGCATCCCAACCTCTAAATTATTTAGAAATTAAAGATCAGTTATTTGGCGAAATGACAGCGACGGATATTTACGCTCAAATTAAAGACAGCTATGACAGAAATGATTGAGGAAATTCGTCAAAAAGTTAGACAAAACCAATTGGAATTTTCTCAATACGCTGTCAATCAAAGTATCCTGCGTCAGATCAGTGTTCAAGAATTACGGGAGGCGATGGAACAAAGCGAAATTATTGAAGATTATCCGGCTGATAGGTATGGTGCAAGCTGTTTACTTTTGGGATTTACTCTAATTAATAGAGCCTTACACATTCATTGTAGCTATCCCTCTCGCCCTTTGCTCAAAATTATTACCCTATATGAACCCGATCCAAATTTATGGATTGATTTTAAATCAAGGAGAACACCAGATGTCAACTAATTCTAGACAAGAAATCTTAATTGAACAAGAAGTTACCTATACCCTTGAAATCAATGGCAATTTTTTTATTATAGAAAATGTCCCCGCTATAGTCTGTGTAGAAACGGGAGAGCGTTTTTTTGCACCAGAAACTGTCGAACGCTTGCAGAAAATTATCTGGGAAAATAAGCGACCAAAACGGGTAATTGAAACACCAGTATTTGACTTTGCTAGTTAGTGTTTAATAGAAAACTGGCAAATCGAGCAACAATTGAAGTCTTAAATTAGTGGCGATTTTGCTATGTTTATAAAGTGTGATCACTTTTTTTGAGGCATTCCACATTTTTATTAATTTTTGTTAGAATGACGATCTGGGTAATGGCTTTGAGTTGATTGGAGAACTAACCGAAATAGAGATTATCGCCGTCAACTTCCTTGTGACAATTCATTTGGAAACGTTATACAAGGTTGGGTTATGGTTCTAGTGAGGAATTGGCAATAGTTCAATAGTAACGGAACCGCCTTCAATCGCCTGAATTCGCAAATCATAGCCTCGCAACAATCCCATCCTAATTAAAGGCACTGTTTCGGATTTATTGATGTCGATTGTGCGATACCTGCCGTCCCAAATTACCCTCGCAATATAAACGTCGAAAATACAATAACTGCCATCTCCCAATGTTGCGATATCACGCCCCTTCCAGGTTAAACCTAGAACCGCAATAATACTAGAAGGCAAGGTCAAAAATCCTGAAAAACCTGTATCAATTACTGCATCCACGAGTTGCGTTTTAGCATCGTTTTTCACGACCACTGGAAGGATTGCCTCGCAACTCTGATTTACCGAGCCATACATCATAGAGTTTCTCTCAAACTCCCTGCGCCAAAATGATAGACTGCCCGATGCCCAATTCGGATAAACCAAGTCTGAGCATCGGGGTATTTGGCAAGGAGATGCTCTGATGCGGTTACGATGTCATCAGCCACTTCAAAGGCTCCAGTTTCAGTGTCGATAGCGACAATTTTACCATGATTGCCTTCCTCGACTTGAGAACGAATCTGAGATTCATAGAGGTCGTTGCCACGTCTAGCAAATTCTTCTTTGCTGTATCGGGGTTGTCGAAGTTTCATCGGTTTGATTTCGTTTAACTTTACTTTTCCATTTTAGCTAACATGACAACATCTTCTCTCACTCCCCTCCAATGCCTCGTATCGAACATTGAAGATTCATATCTTTGGTGCAATCTAGTCGGCTGATTTTGGTGAGGATTATTGGCAGCGATTGCGCTCTATTGCTAGAGGCCGATCGCTTTTTTGGTGTTAGAATAAAGGAAACCATAGCGTTGTGATTGGCTGAGACTTTTTATGCAATCTGAATCTTTTCCAGACGACTCAACCTCCTTCAGATGAAGAGATTAAACAAGCGATCGCATTACACCCTATACCCTACACCCTACCCCCGCGAAAAACTTTTTCAGCAGACCCTAATTAAATAATCATTGTTATCTCCCATTAACCTGAATAGCGATTATCTAAAATCCTTATTCATCCCCTAAATAAGCTTCAATCACCGCAGGATTCTCCCTGACTGTGGTTGGATCTCCCAAAGCGATTAACTTACCGAAATCTAACACGGCAATGCGATCGCATAATCCCATCACTAAAGGCACATGATGTTCGATTAACAGGACGGTTAGAGCTAAATTATCGCGAATTTGTCGAATTAGCTGACTTAATGCCCCCTTTTCGCTGGGATTCATTCCGGCTGCCGGTTCATCAAGGAGTAATAACTGGGGTTGCAAAGCTAAAGCGCGGGCAATTTCCAAGCGTCTTTGATCACCATAGGCTAAATTACGGGCTTTTCGATTGTTTTGGTCGGTTAATCCGACTAAATCTAATAATTCCCCCGCTCTTTTGTAGGTTTTTTCTTCCTCCCTTCTCGAAACTGGTAAACCAAAAATTCCTGTCCAAAGATTGGAGCTATTGTGAATATGACCAGCGATCGCTACATTTTCTAAAGCCGATAATTCACCAAATAAGCGTAAATTCTGGAAAGTACGGGCAATTCCCGCCTGAGCAATCTGGTGAGGACGATAATTAGCCAGACTGTCGCCTTGATAAATTAAATCACCACTGGATAGGGGAATTAAACCGGTGATCAGATTAAATAAAGTCGTTTTTCCCGCCCCATTGGGTCCAATTAAGCCAAAAATCTCGTTTCTTTGTACCTGAAAGGAAACTCCATCGACAGCGACTAATCCCCCAAATCGACGGGTGGCTCCCCGCACTTCCAATAAATTTGCTTGCATCCTTGTTAATAGATTAAATTAGTCGATTTTACTCGATCAAGACGATTGGAAGTAAGCACTGCACCAGCCAAAAAAAGATATTTGTCAGGAGATTTACCCTGAAAGAATCAGTTTTAAAGATTTATTGGGTAATTATTTGGCTCGGGAAACACTTTACACGATCCCCACCAGATAAGCAAAACGGCTCACCACTGTAGCCAAATATTATGACGAAAAACTGCCATAATTGCGGTAATGTCCTCATCTAGCCAAAAGGCGATCGCTACTGATGAACAATGACGCTAAAATCATCGATCTCGTCATCCGGCTGTTGTTTCTCGGCCTGTTGTTATTTGCTGGGTTCACCCTGCTGCGTCCCTTCCTAACCATGATCCTCTGGGGAGCAATTCTAGCGATCGCTTGGTATCCGCTCTTTCTCTGGTTAAAAAAGTTACTCGCGGGCCGGGCGAAACTGGCCGCAGTTCTCCTCACCCTACTTTGTCTAGGGATTATTATTGGTCCGGTGAGTGCCATCGCAGCGGTTCTGGCAGGTAATCTGCGAACGCTGGCCGAATATATCGATACTGGTGCGGCGGTGATTCCCTCTCCCCCCACCGATGTGGCCACCTGGCCGCTGATTGGCGAAAGGATTGCCAGTCTCTGGCAGCAGGCATCGGATAACACGGGTCAATTTTTTCAACGCTTCGAGCCACAATTAAAAGAACTGGGCAAAATCTCCCTTTCCCTAGCCACCAGTACCGGTCTAACGGTGCTGAAATTTATCGTCTCGATTCTGATTGCGGCGGCACTGACCCTCTCGGCTAAAAATCTGACTCACCTGATAAACCGGTTAGCGGAAAGGATCGCCCCGGGTCGAGGCATCGCGCTGGCCAGTCTTACCGCCTCCACCGTCCGCAATGTTAGCCGTGGTATTATTGGTGTTGCTATTGTCCAGAGTCTTTTGATCGGCATCGGTTTAGTGACGGTGGGAACGCCTGCGGCCGGTTTATTAACTTTCCTCACCCTAATTTTGGGCATTCTCCAAATTGGCCCTGGTTTGATTGTCTTGGGGGCGCTCATTCACGCTTGGGTAACACTACCCCATTCCATCGCCCTCTTGTTTACCCTCTGGATGATTCCCGCCACCTTGGTGGATAATTTCCTCAAACCCATCTTAATGGGGCGCGGTCTGCCCATTCCCATGGTGGTGATTCTGCTAGGGGTGTTCGGGGGAGTGATCGCCTACGGGATTATCGGTTTGTTCCTCGGACCGGTTCTGCTCGGTCTCTGCTACGAGTTAGTCAGGGCTTGGATTGGCGAGGATAGCCCCGAACCAGTGGCCAATAGTCATGATCAGTCAATCTAAGGGCGGATATATCTAAATTTTTACCTTAATCTTTCCAGGGAACTTAGGAAAAAAAGATTAATTTGGCCACGGTTCCGGTTAAGCAGATTGAGGTAAAAGTAGGCTCATATAAAGGTAAGATTTCTTCGGTTAGTGACAGCAAGCAATCAAACAGTAGAAACCAGACTGAAGTGAGGAGAAGGTTTAATTTAAGCAATAGGTAGTAATTTGAATGTGGTGGTTGTTTTATTGTAAGAATATCGAGGTGTATATTGGGCTGATAATTCGCCAATTCATCAATCGGTCAAAAAAACATAAAAAAGCTTGCCATTTTTTGAATAAAAAACTATTTTTATCCCCAAATATTACCCATTTATCGTCTCTGATAAACCTGATATATTATTAGTGTTTATTATTTGTATAAGTCTTGCTAGGTAAAGCTTTGAAGACTATTTTTTGGAAAATTATCCCTATTCTTCTCCCTTCCACACAGAAACGATAAGAGCCGATTTATTCACTTAATTATCCTTTCTATAATTAGGCCACAGTTTTTGAAAAATAGTCTTAGTATTTCCTCTGTTGATTGAGAAACCCTGACCTGGTAAGCTAAGACGCATTTACGCAACGCATTTTAACCGCGTCTCAACCAGCAATTTAAATGCACGGGCAGCTTAATACCTCTAGGTTTTTTAATTCTCAATAATACTGTTCTTATTGCGGTGACTAATCAGGCTCTTGGATAAATTTAAGAAAAAATTTATTTTTTCTTAAACTTGTCCATTTATAATCATAAATAGATGGAAGATTTAGCCCCAGGGCAGAAAAGTTGGGCTAGTCCTTTTCCCTAACCATAAAGAGAAACAATCCAACACCCCCAAGTAATTGACCGATTAATTTTCGGAAAATGGGGTGTTCCTGGTGATTAAGACAACATAAGTAAGCTCCAATTTATCTAGTACAGATATGTCATCTCTAGCAGATTCTTTGAGTTTTGATGGAGCCTCCCCAATCACCTTTAATTTAACAGGTTCCGACGATTTAACTGTATCGAGGGAAACTTCTCCCTTAGCAGTCCTGAACTCTAACCCCTCCCCAATATCTACAATCTCCTCGGAGTCCCCCACGGTTCCAGTCTCCCCTGCTGCTACGAGTCAAGTGGTCTTTCCCGCTTCTCCCAGTATTGACTCTTCTGGTTATCTCACCAGTCCAGCGCCGAGTCCTGCCTCTGTACCCACTACCGACCCGGTCACCACCAGTCCAGGGTTGGGTCTTGTCTCTGTACCCACTGCCGAGGGATGGGATTCGAGGGTTAATCAGGACAATCTCACCCAGAAAACTGGAGAAACCCATATCACATACTGTTACTCGTGCGGTCAATACCACAGTAGCAAATTGGGACTGCAACCTCTAAGCTCCGTGTCTCCTAATGCTCCTCAAGGGACGCGAGACTATCTTTTACCCCCCAAGACGGTTAACTACTCAAGTCCCATCTCAGTTATAGAAAATGCAATCTCTATTGCGCCACGAAATACACCAATTCCGAAATTTGCAACCGTAAACACTCAAGGAAGCCTTGGCATCACAAGCATTTCCAATGCAGAAGTCTTTAATCTCAGTTCCAATCCCTTCTCTTCCAAGACTATTTATCTGGATTTTGATGGCTACAACACATCGGCCACTGCTTGGAATGCCACGTCCTTGGGTGCTGACCGCATTTCTTCTATAGCTGTCTTTTCTTTGGACTCAATCGTCAGTACGGCATATTCACAAGCAGAATTTGATGCAATGAAGGAAATTTTCCTTCGCGTAGCTGCTGACTATGCACCTTTTGGTGTCAACGTAACAACGAAAACACCAACCTTTGATCAGATTACTCGGTCTAGCACAAGCGACAGTGCTTATGGGACAGTTGTGTCTATTGGGAACATTGGTAGCCAATGGTCGGGGGCTGGGGGAATTGCCTATGTTGGCATTTACGATCGCGTTGATACAACTAACTATTACAAACCTGCGCTTGTGTTTCCAAGTCGCTTAGGAACTGCAAAAAATATCGCAGAAGCGGCTTCCCATGAGGCTGGACACAATCTCAATCTTCGTCATGACGGTCAGGGTTCTACCGAATACTATACAGGAGGCGGCTCAAGTCCTGGCTGGGCACCTATCATGGGTGTCGGCTATTCCAAGCAGTTAACGCAATTCTCGCGCGGCCAATACTCGAATGCGACAAACACTGAAAATGATTTTCTCCAGATTAGGGGGGAAGGAATCGGTCGCTATGTTGAAGGTACTCCGAATACGGATCTAGCTAGTGCTCAGACGATTACCCTAAATTCCACTGGTTACGGTGGGGCCTTTCAAACTATTGAACTAGTATCAGATGATGGTAATACTGGGATAGACTATGATTACTTCAAATTTACCGCCCCTGCTGCTGGAAGCGTAAGCATTTCAGTCAATAATGCTCTAATTTTCAGCAAAGATGGTACCAACTTTATTGGCGAAGACCTGCCAGCTGGATATGGAAATCTGCATCTTGATGCCCAAATCCTTAATGCAAGTGGAGGAATTCTCGCGGATTGGAATAACAACGCATTGGTTGATGTCACTGGATTAAATTATTCGGGACTGGTAGCTGGGCAAAATTACTTTGTCAAAGTTGGTCCTAACTCAACGCTTCCGGATCAGTCCTTTGGTGAAACAACTTGGGGAAGTTTGGGAGCCTACGCCTTACGTATTCAGGCTGACACCAATTCGACGAAAACAATCTCGATCGCCAAAACCACCGATGGTAAGGAAGCAGGTTCAGTGAGCAGTGTCTTTACCCTCACCCGCACCGGCGACCTCTCCAGTGCCTTAATCGTCAACTACACCCTAGCGGGGACAGCCACTCCAGGTGTTGACTACACCAACCCTGGAGCCGGCAAAGCCACCTTTTTGGCAGGTTCCCCCACTGCTACCATCACTCTGCCCACCATAGATGACCTCTTGAGTGACCCCGGCGAAACGATCATCAGCAAAATTACCGCCCCCGCTGGCTACACTATCAGTGGACCGAGCACCGCTACGGCCACCATTCTTGACAATGATGGTAACTCGGCCAATAACAACTTGGTCGGGACAAGCTTTGCCGATGCCCTGGCTGGAGTGGGAGGTAATGACACCCTTAGCGGTTTAGGAGGCAACGACACCCTCGATGGTGGGGCCAATAACGACACTTACCTCTTCGACACGGATCTGGTTTTGGGTAGCGATCGCCTAATTGA
>JAADBR010000100.1 GCA_009995705.1 Microcystis aeruginosa W13-11 | reverse complement strand
GTGTCAGGTTTTTCAGGCTTTCCCTGTCTAGTAGCGGCGGCGGTTCTTTTTGCTTCATCCTCTCAATCTACACTTTTTTCTGTTTTTGTCAATCCCCTGACCTGAATCCTTACCTAAAAAGTTATAAGTATAAGCAATTAATCCCCTTTGATTGGGGTTGTGAGAAATAATATTATTAATCCAACTAAGAGTGTTTATTTGTTTACGATTATAAATACTATCATAAGTTAATGATGAAAGTTTAGGAAATTGAAATATTTCACCAAGTGTTGGTTCTTGAGTGTAATATGAACTAGCTTCACTTTTCAAAAAAGAAGTATATTTTGCATCATCAAGTGATGTTTGAAGAGAAGCAAGTTTAGGGACATAGGTAAATTCATTACCCTCTCCGTCACGAACTAGAGTTTTGTCATTATACTCATTACTTTTTTGATTAAAAGTTTTATTTTCAGAAATCTTTTTTGTTAATTTTTGCTTTTTGCCAATCAATTCTCCACGTTCTATCTCTTCACTTGCTACTGTTGTTTTGTTATTTTCATTGTATGTATATTCATATCTTGAGGGAGATAAATAATTAGATACCAAGTCTTGATTTCCACTTTCATCTCTAAATTTCTGTATGTTTTCATAAACAGGATTTTTGGTCTGAATAATCGGAGAGTTACTTAAACCCAAAATATCATTAAATTCTTCGGGAAATTTACTTGATAAAAATGCTAAAACAGGGTACTCATTATTCCCTGTAAAATGTTTATAATCTACCAAGTCAGATTGATATTTTCCTTTAAATATTCCAGGTTCTAACCCTGAGTTTGTTCTTTCATAAGAGTAGTCGGGTTCGCTTGGAGGAAGGTTATGATAGAACAGAAAGTAAATCACAATGAAAATAGCAAACGCACCTGTACCTTTGGCAATACCTCTCTTAAAAGGAAGCCTTGCTTTTACTTCAAGTGTCCCTATGAATAAATATCCAGATACAGCAGCAGCAAAAGCGGCTAAAAATCGAATAATCGCAAAGGTGGATGTATTTAATTTTTGAGGATTAAAAATAATAAAAACGAAAGTAATTAATACCCCAGTCGCCAAAATTATTGCGACTACTCGTTCCCAAGTCTGATTTGAGTTATTCATAGATTAATTCCATGGTTAGCTGATGTTGATAGAGCGAGTTTATTTAAACAAGCATAAACATCGAATAGTTCTGGCTCTGTTGAATCTCAAGTGAAACAAATTGGTTTTCGTCTCAAAATTACTGACGCGAGTTGGAATTATGCAATGTACCGCAAGTCTTTCGTCATCGCTGTGCCTATCTGAATGGTTCTCTTTTTTAACTTTCTTATTTACCTCATTAAGCATAAATGCTTAATCCAGGGGTGAGATACTCCCTACTTCAATTGCGGTAAAATCCACCCGCTGATATAAATCTGTCAGGGATATTTGAAAATCTAGAGAAAACAAAGTTAAAATCGCTTCTTGATCGTGATAATCCCGAAATGCCCAATGATCACCTCTTTTATGAAATTGTTCGATATAATAACCATATTGATCGATTAAAATATATTCTTCAAAACTATTAAGAGAGCGATAAAACTTAAACTTATCACCCCGATTATAGTCTTGAGTAGATTTTGATAAAACCTCGATAATCACCTGTGGATTGGTAATCGTATCGGTGCGTCCTCTTTCAAGAATTGGTTCTCCCTTAACGATCATAATATCGGGATAGGTGTATAAATTATAGGCGGGTATGGCCAAGCGTAGATCGTTGATAAATATATCATAGGCTTGATTCTGGATAGTTAAGGGAAATCTTCTACAGAAATTCAAGGCAATGCGATTATGGTTAGGAGTTCCCCCAGTCATAATAATAATTTCTCCATCTCGATACTCGTGTCTGTCGGTGGCAGTTTCCTCTAGTTGAAAGTATTCTGCGACTGTGTAGCGTTTCTCAGTGGTTGCGACCATATTGCCCCCTTGAAAGCAAAGCTCTGTTTTTATGATAACCTGTTTTCACCAAAAGGTAAGTAGCTGGTTATAATTAAATTAAAAATGGATTTTAGGTTCGATCCCCCCTGCCCCCCTTGATAAGGGGGGTGTCTGATAATTTTTAACGCCTACCTACTTACAATTATCGGTTTTAATCTGGTGCTGACTGCCGTATAAATATCGAGAGACCTTGTTAACAAGGTCTCTCGAAAGTGGGTTAGATTATTGTTGCTAATTTGCTAGTCTGGTTGGGATAATTTGAGGATAGCGCCGGTGACTTTCATGCTTTCTTGATAAAGCACGTCCTGGCCCCAACGCTGTAACTGTTTACCTAGAAGAGTTTCTGTTTTTTGGTCTTCCAGATGGGACACTTGTTCAATGCGGCAAGATTGGGCCCCTCCCGAAGCTTCCATCCGCATACAGCCGGTAGTTCCCGAACAAATTACCGTGCAACAATCGGCCTGAAGATTAGTAGAACTGAGTTTAATACTAATCAGATCCCCTTGTACCTCACCCCAATCGGCCACGGGAACACCGGCTAATTCCGCCTCAATTAAACTCTGGTCTTGACCGAGGAAACTAATCCGATGAATAGCGTAATCTCCCGACTGGTGAGTATATCCCATCGGTCGCCATTGTAACCGGCTGGCCATCCAACCAAGGAACATAAAAGCTTGACAAGGATTGCCCTTTTCGTAATCAATAGTGATGCGATCGACTTCCAGAATAGCATCCCGGCGCTCTGGGGGATCGAAAGCTTCGGCGGTTAGTTCTTGCCAAGGGGCCAGACGACTCCAGTTTAGGTCAGCTAATGGTACATCTGTGGCTAATAAATCCACCACCTGCAGCAGTTCCGTTTCCGGTTCCCGAAAAGTGCTGGAATCGACGATAACCGTATCACATTGACCGGCCAGACGTTTAAATAGTCCATATTCCCCATCGGGACTGGCTTTCCACCAGAGAAATTTGGGCAAACTGGGAATAGTTAACTCGGAAATAATGCCGCCAATTCGTTCCAAAGCTTCCGCTGTACCGCTTAAAGTGACGTATTCACAGCAAACTAAAGTGTTCTGACTACGTTTGTTAACGGGACAATAGGCAGAAACGGAGGCTTTTACCCCTTCATCGGCCTCGGCAGTGGGACAGAGGGTAATAATGCGACAGGGATTGGAAGCAGCGATCGCATCTGCCACACCAATCGCGTCCAAATCGGCGGCGTATTGACGATGATTAGCCCCATCCTCAGCGTTTTTTTCTGCTTCCCAGGCTGCCCTTAACCCGGCGACAAATTCATCGCTAGAAAGCCCAGTTACTTCTAGTCCTAGGTCTTTCTGGGCCACTTTGATGGCGGCGTGGGTCCGCGGACCGGCAATACCATCAATCGGGCCAGTGTAATAGCCGAGAAGGGTTAACAATTCCTGTACCGCGTCGGGTTCATAGACAATAAAGCTAAAGGTGGTGGCCCGGGTGGCGGCCATACCATCCTCATTATTATTATAGGATTGCCAGATATCGAGCAGTTCCTGCTCGATCACATCGATGGAAACATCTTTCGGTGCTTGCAGAGAGACAATGGGGGGGCTTTGGGTAGTCATGTCAGTTATCAGTTATCAGTTATCAGTGATTCAGTTATCAGATGTGAGTTATCAGTTATCAGATGTGAGTTTTTAGTTTACTGATTACTGTTAACTTCTCACTGATTACTGTATTAGAGTCGTCGCCAACGACGGCCATCGCGGTTAAGGAGAAATTCTGCTTCTGTGGGTTC
This sequence comes from Microcystis aeruginosa W13-11, assembly GCA_009995705.1. Lineage (GTDB taxonomy): Bacteria > Cyanobacteriota > Cyanobacteriia > Cyanobacteriales > Microcystaceae > Microcystis > Microcystis aeruginosa_F. Next base: position 12,497 of record JAADBR010000100.1, on the reverse strand, counting down.
CCAGGTACCCGCTTCGTATTGGGGTACGGAGGCGGGATCGGCGGGGGCATCCCAAGCGGCGAGAGCGGGAGTAACGATGCGCCATGCTTCTTCTACCTCGTCAGAACGGGTAAATAGGGTTTGATCTCCCAGCATAGCGTCTAAAAGTAGGCGATTATAGGCATCGGCGCTGGTGACACCGAAGGAGGAACCATAACTAAAGTCCATTTCTACCGTGCGCGTGCGTAATTCCGACCCCGGCATTTTTGCCTCAAAACGGAGGGCAATGCCTTCGTTAGGCTGAATCCGCATACTCAGTACATTTGCATTAGTTTGTTGAGCCGCCGATTGGAAGATTAATAACGGCACATGGCGGAATTGGATGGCAATCTCGGAAACTTTTTTCGGCAGACGTTTACCGGTACGCAGATAGAAAGGGACACCCTGCCAACGCCAGTTATCTACCATTAATTTCATGGCCACGTAGGTGGGAGTGGTCGATTCGGGATTAACCCCCGGTTCTTCCCGATAGCCCGGAATGGGTTTTCCTTTCATCCAACCGGCTTTATACTGGCCGCGGATGGCGGATTTTTCTAGGTTATTAATATCGGCCAGGTGCGTCGCTTGCAGGACTTTGACTTTTTCGCCGCGGACACTATCAGCGTTAATAGCGTTGGGTGCTTCCATCGCCGTTAAGCAGAATAACTGCATCAGGTGATTTTGCACCATATCGCGCAAAGCTCCCGATTTTTCGTAATATCCGGCCCGCTCCTCCACTCCCACGGTTTCGGCCACGGTAATCTGGACGTGATCGATAAATTGACGATTCCAGAGGGGTTCAAAGATAGCGTTAGCAAATCGGAACACCAGCAAGTTTTGGACGGTTTCCTTGCCTAAATAGTGGTCAATGCGATAAACTTGGTTCTCCTGACAAACCTCTTGTACGACTCGATTGAGAACTTGGGCAGAACTGAGGTCTTTGCCAAAGGGTTTTTCGATCACTAACCGGTGTTTAATCGGGTCTTTCAGCATTCCCGCCGCCCCGAGGTTTTTAAGGCCGGGGGGGAAGAAATTAGGAGAAACCGCTAGATAAAAGACTCGATTGCCGCGAGTTCCCCGGATTCCGTCTAATTCTTCCAGAAAGACTTTCATTTTGGCGTAACTTTCTGGATCGTCCATGTTGCCGGGGAAATAGTACAACCCTTGGGCGAAGTCTTGCCAATATTCCTCACTGCCAATCCCGTCGGAAAATTCTTCGATGCCTTGGCGCATCTGTTGGCGAAAATAATCATGACTCCACTCTCGGCGCGCTGTACCGACGATGGTTAATTCGGCCGGCAGTCGTCTTTCCCGTTTCAGTTGATAGAGAGCAGGAACCAGTTTTCTTTGGGTTAAGTCTCCCGATGCCCCAAAAATGACTAAGATTAAGGGTTCTGGGGTTCTTTCTTGTCGCAATCCCACTCGGAGAGGATTTTCGAGCAGCTTTACCATAGGATTTTGTCTAGCCGAGGTGCATTATTTTCCAGTCTAGCGAGAATACTCGACGGCATACCTAAAGTAAAAATTAATAACCACAATCAGTAATCAGTGATCGGTAATCAGTAATCAGTGATCATACTAAATCTGGTTATTAAAGACTGATTATTGATTCCTCCTTTTGCATGAGTGCCTAGACCTTTTTGAGATCAAAAAGTTCTGGGTCCGGGAGTGGTCGGGGGGAAAATTGGGGGACTTTTTCCCTGAAAATTAGGTAATTGACCACCCAAAAATGGGTGAAACCCCACAACCTACTCCTAGGAAAAACTTTTTGCCGCAAACCCTGATTGAGGAGAAGCCCTTATTTTTTGGCGGTTTTAACACAATCGAGGGTACGGACGATGGCGGCTGCTGCGTAGTTACGACGGGTGGGATCATTTGGTACAAAGGCACTACCCTGTTCGTTCAAGGGAGAGGCCACAGCGCAAAATCCCGACATCTGGGTAATTAAACCAGCGGCCCAATGACCAGAAGTATCGGAAAAATTGGCGGGGGTTTTAGTTTGGGCCAAATCGGGGGCTTGTTTTTGCTGAGTTTTCAGGTAGGTGGCGGCCTGTTTGAGGATCGCCATCAATTCGGCCCGGGTGATGGGGTCGCCCGGACGGAATTCGCCGTTAGCTTTGCCGGCAACAATACCATTGGCCCGGGCCCATTGGATTTTTTTGGCACTCCAGCGCGTCGCTTCTACGTCGTTAAAACTGCCGCTGCTGGGGGGAATATCTTCTAGGTTAATTTTGGTGACAGTTCCCATCCCCTCAATAATCATCGAGATGAATTGTTCCCTGGTAACGGGATTTTCGGGGCGGAAGCTGTTATCTTCTTTAAAACCAGCCACTACCCCAAGCGCGATCGCTTTTTCGATCTCAGTTTTATAGATATCGCCGCTAATATCCCGGAAACTGGCCTCAGCAGTGGGGGGAGGAGTGGTTTCGCTGATAGGAGGTCTGCCAGCGATTGCGAGAACTTCCGTTTCTTTGCCGCTAAAGTAGAAGTGGCCTAAACTTTTGCCTTCAAAGGTACGACGGCTAAATCTCCAACCCGGTTCGAGGATAATTTTCATAAATCCCGTTTGCATTCCTCGGGTTCTTCCCACCACTAATTCCGGTCTGCGAGCATCCCGGGGAGTTCCCACTAAGTATAATTCGCCATTGCGTTCCACAATACGCAAGATGTAATCTAGCCCAAAATCCCGGCCATCGAGACGGATAGAATAACCATTACTATCGGTGGCGCGGCGACAAATGCCGGTAAAGTCAAAGTTGAGGAGCAGCGGGTCGATCATGACGGGATTTGAGCCGCTTTCGCTCCAACACTTCTGTTTTCCCTGGATTTGTTCCAATACTAGGAGGTCAAATTTATTACCTCCGTAGGGACGAGCGATCGCTACTACCTGGGTCTGCTCGATGTCCTGTTCGTCAAAGTTGGCCGCTGGTGTGGCAGTTATGCCCAAGGTCATTAGGGCGGTTAGGGCGATCGATAATCTAGCTTTCATGATCTTTATCTATAAGACGATTTTTGCAGTAAAAATAATAGACGTGCTAATCCCACTATTCTAAGACTGAATACTTCCGGTTGTTGTTCCAGACTGCGCCGGATTGTTGTCTGTCTGCACAACTTTTCTCTCAATCTTCAATTTCCGAACCTATTGATCCTAGCAATATTCTGCTTGAACTGGTGGGTTGACCAATGTTAGCTCGGTTAGCTGGTGAAACTGGCGAGATTTTGGCGGATTGTCGAAAATTTTAGCCAGCTATTCGAGTCTTAGGCTAAGATGGGGAGAGAGGCTTTTAATTGGCCGCAGCCCTTGACTTCCTCACAGGATTTAAGCCCAATAATTGCCTAAAAAATGGCAATTAATCGATTTATCGCTATCAGTGCCGCAGTGAATTATCATAGTTCATTAGCTCTGGTGAGCCGTTGCCCTTTCTTTGGTGTGTGTGAGGTAAACAATTATGAGTAACTCCCCCGGTGATCCTTCTCCTCGTCCTAATCTTTTTCTGAGTATCGGTCGATTTTTACGCCGGCCTTCTACTTTAATTGTTGGGGGAATTACTCTACTAGGAATTACCTCCCTTGGCTATTTTACGACTCGTTATTTAGTTTATGAACGTCTAACCCCAATTTTAGATAATATCTTCAGTGAAATGCTGCATAGACCCGTCAGGGTAGGTAAGATAGAGGGTTTTTATTTTAATCGCATTCGTATCGGTAAATCAGAAATTCCAGCTACGGCCAATTCTGCCGATAGTTTATCTATTGATGCGATCGAATTGGGATTAAATCCGCTGCCGTTACTTTTAGGTCTGCCGCTGCCAGTTGATGTGAAGTTAATTAATCCCAGTATTTATCTCGATCAGGATAAAAATGGTCAATGGCTCGATAATTTAGAAAAAATAGCTAGTAACTTAGATCGGGAAGCACCTATTAAGTTAAATCTGGGTGTTCAGGTGGAGAAGGCAGCCCTCACTATCCAACCCTATACCCTGAAAAAACCGATAGAAATTAAGGCCGATGGTCAGGGAAGATTTATCGATAATAAAAGGCAGCCTTTCACCTACAATTTTAGCGCAGAAATCCTCAAAAGTCAAGTAAAAATTCAAGGAGAAACGGCGTTAAAAACTGGGGAAAGTCAAACTAATCTTCAGATTGATAGTTTAAATTTAAGTGAACTATTAACTTTAATTCCTGGGAGCAATTTCCAATTAAATCAAGGACAGGTAAATGCTAATATTGCCCTCGATATTCCCAGTTGGTCAAAGCTAAATCAAACCGAAGGAAATGGCAATTTTCAGGTGACAGATTTGGCGGGAAAATTCCAACCTTTCCAGTATCCAATTAAGCTAACAACTAAGTTAAATTTACAGGGAGATAAAGTATTAGTCGAACAGGCGAGCGCAAGTATTGGTAAGATTAAAACTGAGGTGAAGGGAGAAGTAAATTGGCAAACTGGTTATCATCTCAAGGTCGCTCTAGAATCGGTGGATTTACAACAGTTTTTAAGAATTATTTATCTGCAATCACCTCTAGATTTACGGGGAGAAGCACGCTCTACTTTTCAAGTGACGGGAAAATTAGATCAACCTCTAATTACAGGAACCGTTAGCAGCAGCAAACCGATTATTTTTGAGCAAATTCCTATTAAATCAATAACCAGTAATTTTCAAACAAATCTCAATCGTCTTAATTTAGACAAAATTCAAATTAAACCCCTCGCGGGTGGAGAAATTAAAGGGGAAGGAAAATTGCAGTTAAATATTCTACAATCCCTGCAAAAAAATCAACCTCTTGACGGGACAAAAATGCCGATTAATTTGAATTTACAAGCCAATTTTCCCACAAGAAAAATTTTATCTCAATTCGCCACAATTCCGGCTCAAATTAATATAAGCGATCTGCAAGCTAACATCAAAGCTAGAGGTAGTTTAGGACTGCCCCAATTATTAATTAATTGGCAAATACCCAGGGTTAATCAGTCAGGATTAATCAATGTTGCCGGGAAAGGCAAAGTATTTTTAGGGGGCAACAAAATCAATTTAACTGATACGGTGATTAAAACAAATGCTGGCAAACTACAGGTTAATGCTAATAGTGATTTTACTAGCAAATTAGTCCGAGCAAAAATCACTGGTAATAACTTTTTATTGACTCCTTTTGTGCCTATCGTTTGTCAATATGTAGATATTATTTGCCCCTACTTAGAAACGTTGAAACCCTTAAATTTAGAGACAGCTAATATTCAAGTCAGTGGCAAAATTGATCAACTCAATGTTAATACTTTAAACGGAATTGCTAACTTAAAAATTAGCGGTAAACAAGGCACAATTTTAGTCAATAGTCAAGTATTGCAGGGAAATTTTCAGGCTAACGCTTCCTTAGCGGGATTGCCGATTAATTCCCTATTGCCTAACTTACCAACTCAGGTTAAATTAACGCGATCGCAAATTAATTTACAGGGTTATTTAGGGGAATTACTGAATAATAAAAATAATATTTTCAGCAGTTGGCAAGGTCAAGGGAATATGGAGTTATTAGTAGATAATAATCCTTTAATTGCCACAGCCGGACTGAATCGAGGTTTCCTGACAGGAACAGTTAACACTGGGGGAATTAGTCTCAATCCTCTATGGAAAAATTTAACAGTTCCCGTTAGTTTAGGCAGGACAAAAATCAGCTTTGCTGGTGGAATAAATTCTCTGATTAGTGGTACTTTAACGGATTTAAAAACTTGGCGCGGAGAAGGAGATATACAGTTATTTGTCAACAATCGATTTTTAAGAACGACAGCCCAACTGGAACAAGGTATTTTAATCGGTATAATTAATACGACTGGGATTAACTTAAATCCGTTTTTACCCAAGATAAATATTCCTGTTAGTCTAGGAAAAACCCAAGTCAATTTCACTGGTGCAATCAATAATTTACTAGCGGAAAAAATTCCTAATTTGTCCACCATCAATGCTAGAGTGAATACTCGCTTGTTAGTAGATAATAATTCGATAAATACTGATATTCAGTTAAACAAAGGTATTTTTAATATTCTCGGTAGTTTAGAGCGTTTTCAGACTAATATCCCCATACCTTTGAATATTTACCAAACGAAGTTTCAAGCAACAGGAAATGCCCAAACTATTTTCGACTCTCTGCTAGAAAAACGACTGAACTTAAGCAGTATTAAAGCAGTTTTTAACTCTCGCATTAGTGTAGCTAAAGGAGAGATTAAAGCTAAGGCACAACTGAATAATAATTTCTGGCAAAGTGATATTATTGCCGCTAATCTTGATCCCGCTGCCCTACTGGGGCAATTGGGGGGAGTAAAATCAATCTCGATTCCTAACCTAGATTTCAGTGCCAATTTAGCGGGAAATATTAAAGAAATTTGGCAGGGAGTAACACCAATTCAGGTTAATAATCTTTCGGCACAGTGGGGAGAAAATAGCTTTAATGTGCGAGGAAATATTCTTTTAGCTAATCTTACCAGTCAACCCGATATCGCTGAGGTTAACTTAAATCTACAGGCAAAAACCGACCTTGCTGCTGTACCGCTAACTCAGATTATATCGCTTTTACCGATTGATTCTAACCTAAAACCCAAAGAATCGACACTGACAGGGATCGGAGAATTTCAAGGACAAATCACGGGAAAAAATCTCTTAAGTGCTTGGCAAAAAGTAGGAAATATACGAATCAAAGGAGATATAAATTTAGCTAACTTTAGCATTAATGATCGACTCTTTGAACCCCTACTAAAAGGAACAATTCAAGCAGGAATCGGTCAAAATATTAGTTTAAATCTGCGGGGAAATCAGGACATTATTGACCTAACTTTCGATCCTTGTCAACAAAATAATTGTCTGCTGCCCTATCTTCCCTTAGGGATAAATATTCGCCAAGCTTTTGGAAATAAAACTCCTTTTCTAGCAACAGCTAAACGAAGCGGAGAAAATTTAAATGTTCAGATTGCCAATTTTCCCCTAGAAATCCTGAAAACATCTCCCGCGGCAGCCTATAATATTGCGGGGATTATTGCCGGACAATTGAGTGCTAATCTAGACATCAATTTATTTAACTTACAGGGTGAGGGACAACTAGAGATTAATCAACCTAGTTTAGGTAACTTAATTGGGGAAAAATTAACAGCAGAGTTAATTTATCGGGATTCTATAGTTCAACTGCAAGCGGGGAATTTACAAGTGGGTGCAAGTCAATATAATCTGCAAGGTTTATTTAATTGGCAAACCCAAGCAATAGAAGCTAAACTCAGGGTAGATCAAGGTTATATTCAAGATTTATTATCAGTTGCTAGTATCTATGATTTAACCAGTTTAATCAACTTTTTCTCCTCTGAGAATAACCCAGCTATTCAACTTAGTCCCCTAGTAGTAGGTAATCCCGAAGCTTCCCTAGCAGAACAGGTAAATTTGCGAGCAAAAATTGAAGAAATAATCCAGCAATTAGGAGGGGAAAGGGGGGTAGTTGGGATACCATCTGAACTAGATTTTCGCGGCCGTTATCAAGCAAATATAGCCTTAACTGGGACTTTAAAAAATCCCGATCTTAGCGTACAATTTCAGGGCAATCGATGGGAATGGCGACCCCAAAGACCGACAGTAAATATTGTTAACCCTCTCGGAATTGTCACCACCGATACCCAATTAATTCCCATTGATGAAGTAACAATTAATCTTAACTTAAATCGTCAGTTACTCAGGATAGAACCGATTAGATTAAAATCACGAGATTCTTCCGTATTTTTAGCGGGTGATTTTTCCTTAAAAAAAGTAGAGGGGACTTTTGCCGTGGAAAATCTTTCTCTCGATCTCTTGAGAAATTTTGTGCAGTTTCCCTTGGATGTATCTGGTAGTCTAAAAACTCAAGGCCAAATTACAGGAACTTTATTAAATCCTCGTATTCAGGGTAACTTTGGCTTTATTGATGGTGCAATTAATGCCCAAAATATTAATCAAGATATAATTGGTTTATTTACCTATAATCAGTATCGTTTTGATTTGCGGACAACCTCCTCCGAATCAATCCAACTCTATGCCAGCATTCCCTATCCTCCCTTACCGAGTAATGATCAATTAAAAATCCAAGCAAAATTAGGAACCGATGCACTCAAATTAATTGAAGCTATCAGTCAAAACGCCATCGAATGGGTTAAAGGTGAGGGAGAGGTAGTTCTTTCAGCGACGGGAAGATTAGATATAAAAGAAGGCTTAAAAATCAAAGATTTAGAAGCAAATGGTATAGTTGCTCTCAATAATGCCGCTATCCGCAGTGTTGCTTTCCCTGAGATTTTAACCGTAAATGGCCGCATTGGGTTAACCCCTGAAAGCTTAACAGTAGAGGAATTACAAGGCTCAATCGCTGACAGACAAATTTCTGTGGTGGGAGTTTTACCTTTCTTTCAAGCCATCAAAAATAATCCTAATCCCTTAACAGTTAATATTCAAGAGGGAGATATAGCAATTAATGGTCTTTATCGGGGATTAATTGCTGGGAATGCCATGGTAACGGGAACAATTCAGCAACCAATTATCGGGGGTAATGTGCGTCTTTCTCGGGGTAAAGTTTTTCTTCCTCGCACCCCAGAAATTAATCAAGAAACGGATAAACCAGTGAGTCGCTGGCTGCAGCCTCTCAACATTCCTCAGACGACCAATATTACTCCAGTTTTAAATAATTTCCAAGTGTCTTTAGCGGGGTTATCCATCGAACAAGAACCTTTGTATCAATTTGATTTTAGTGGTGCTTTAACCTTGAATGGTTCGCTCACTTCACTGGAGAAATTACAAACCAATGGAGTGATTAATCTCGATCGAGGACGGGTTAGCTACATCGATACTCGTTTTCTTCTTAACCGACGCAATCAAAATATTATTGTTTTCGATTCTAGCCGCGGGTTGGGACTTTTTAATCCCTTTGTCGATATTCAACTGCGAACAATTCTCAGCGAATTTTCTCAATCTCGCGATTTTGCTATCTCCCGTCCGGGGGGGGATTTTCCTAGTAATGAAATTCCCGATGATAGTCTCAATCGCATTCAAAGGATCGATGTCACCCTCAGCGTTGAAGGGGAATTAAACCGCTTGCTCCCAAATTTAGGTCGTAACATCGATGAAGTGTGCCAAATTCGTCCCGATAGTCCCCCTTTTCCCCTAGAGGAAAACTATACAAATGCAGAATTACAAAAAGCTGCTAATTGTTTACAAGCAGTGGCTTTTGCTAGAGGTGAAGATGAGGGATTGCTTAATACTCCCCTAGTTAAATTAACCAGCACTCCCCCCCGCAGCCAAGGGGAAATCGTTCGACTTTTGGGGGAACAATTGCTATCAGTTTTTAATGGTTTACAGGGGAAAAATACAGAACAATTAATTCAATTTGGAGTGGTTCAGTTGGCGATTCCCCTCTTAGCCCAAGGAGTCGTGTATGATGTGGAGAATGCAGTTAGTAATGCGATCAAAGCAACGGATTTTAATATTCTTCCCAATTTGGAAACCGTCTATCGAGTTAATTCCCAGTCTTTTATCCGCTTCTCCTACGATTACAATTTGAATGAGTTTACCGTCCGCTATCAAACTCAATTTTAAGGTAAGATTGAGGGATATAGGAGAGTTCAGAAGTTAGGAGACAAGGCAAAATTAGGTTATACTTCATTGTACTTGATATTCTATGATTATTCGCGAGGCTAAAGAAACAGATTTACCAACAATTATCGAGATTTATAATGCTGCTGTTCCCACTCGCAAGGCAACCGCAGATTTAAAGCCTATTTCCCTCGAAAGTCGGCGAAAATGGTTTAAAAAGCACGATCCTGAACAATATCCCATCTGGGTAATAGCGCTCGAAGGTCGGGTGGTGGGTTGGCTGAGTTTACAGATGTTTTATGGTCGTGTCGCTTACCAAAAAACGGCAGAGGTTAGTTTATATATTGCCCCCAATTATCAAGGTCGTGGAATCGGTAAATTATTAGTAGAATATGCCCTGAATTGCTGTCCGAAATTGGGTATATCTAATCTTATCTGTATTATTTTTGCCCACAATCAAGCCAGTATTTGTCTCTTTGAAAAATTCGGCTTTCAACGATGGGGTTATTTACCTCAAATTGCCGAACTAGACGATTTTCTGGCTGATGTGGTCATTTTAGGGAAAAAAGTCGCTTAAATAGGCAATTCTTCCCATAGCTAGACTAAATTCTAGACTTAATTTAATATCAGTATTTTCCAGTTCGCCTAGAGATGATTTCTGGGGGAGAGAAAAGAGATAGTCTTCATGGTTTTTCCTTAGCATAATTTTTTCCCCATCAAGAAACTACTATCAAGGCTTAAGTTTTCTTACCAGACTCAGTTAATTTATCGATTAGGTCAAACTTTGTATCGAGAGCATCCCAGATATCCTATACTTATTTTACAGCGTTTCTCATCAAGATTAAGTGTAATCTAATTTGATATCGACCACCGACTCCCCAAAACAACAACTGTTTAGATCATCATTAAGATAACTGCTATAACCATGAATAATTTTAAAATACTGATCATCGGTTACGGTAATACTTTAAGAAATGATGACGGAGTGGGAGTGAGAATAGCCGAAATTATTGCCGGGGAGAATTGGCCTCATGTGCAAGTCATCGCTATCCATCAATTGACTCCTGAGTTAGCAGCCGATATAGCTGATGCTTCCCTAGTTATTTTTGTTGATGCAGTATTATCTAATCAAACCGATATCCGGATAGAAAAATTAGCGGCAGTTACCGAATGGAATAATTTCGGTCATGCAGAAAGTCCCGCTTCTTTATTAGCATTAACTCAAGCAATTTATCAACAAACTCCCAGGGCCTGGGGAATATTTATTCCTGCTATTAATTGTGAATTTGGTGAAAAATTATCAACAATAACTCAAAAGGGCTTGACAAAAGCGATCAAAGCTATTAGGAAAATTATTACTTCTGAGGATTTGACTGAATACCAAAAGCAGGACTTTGATAATCTTCCGGCAGATAATTTTCAGGAATAGTGCTGTGATTACCATCCCGGAGAGCCTTGTAGTGGGGAGACATAATTTCGATACCAACTTCGTTACATTTATCCTGAATATTTTGATGTAATTCAGAATAAATATACACCATTTTGCTAGGATGATCGGTGTAGGCATTTAGCTGATAGCTGACATAAAAATCATCGAGACTGGTTTGCAAGACAAAAGGAGCAGGTTCTGAGACAATAAATTGGGTTGCTAAGGCTGCTTCTTTCAGGGTTGCGTGAACCTTACGCCAAGGTAAATCATAACCGAGAGTGACTGTGGTTTGCAAAATTAAAGGCTCTTTGAATTCCCTTTGAGAGACGCTAAAGTTAATCACATTGGTGTTTAACAGCGATGAATTAGGAATCGTGATAATTCTATTAGCTGGTGTGCGAATACGGGTGACTAATAATCCTTTTTCAATCACATCTCCAATAACATCACCAATAGAAATTTTATCTCCTAGTTGAAAAGAGCGGGTATAGATGAGGATAATTCCTCCTACCACGTTAGCAATAGCAGAGGTGGAACCCAAGGAAAATAGCACCCCTAAAAATACCGACACCCCCTGAAAAGCAGGAGAATTAAATCCGGGTAGATAGGGAAAAGCGATGACTATAGCTAGGGCAATTATTAGCAGTGACAGTAAATTATAGGTTGGGTTTGCCCAATCGGGATAGAAACCATGAATTACTAAATTTTCTCTTCCTAATGCAGTGAAAAATGGTTTAACTGATCTCAAGAGATAGTAAGTTATAAAAATAATTAGCAGTATGATAAAAATATTGGGTAAATATTTGGCTATCTCTTGGGAAAAAACTTCCAAAACACTAAAGAAGTATTGCAGAAAACCATCACCAAATTTTCTAGTCCAGGGAAAAAGACGAAGGATAAAAGTTAAATAAAAATAGAGAATAGTCAAAATAATCAGAGTGCGGATAAATTGCAAAACTCTTAGGGAAAAAATTCCTATTGTCCTGGAACTAATAATCTCAAAATTTTGGAATCCCACCCCAGGAACTAGGGAGGTGATTAATCTCTGAATCTGGGGAAAAACCCGCGAAGATATAAAAATCATCGCCCAGAAAATTAAAACCGTGGACAAGGTGGCACCTACCGTCAAAACTGCATCTTTTAAGAGTTTATCTGGTTGACGTTCTTGACGATAACGGACAAGGGCCGCTTTGATCCTTGCTAAAGCTCGTTCAGCCAATACTTCTTGACTGACTGCGCGTAATTTAGCATCTTTAGCAGTAATAGTGGCAATAACCGTATCTCCCAAAATAATCGAAGGGTTTTTATCCTCAGGATCGATTTTTATGGTTAAATCCTCAGGAGAAAGGGTGCAGCAATTCTCATTTTGAAAACAAAAGAAGATAAAGTTCTCTTGTTCACATAGAGAACTTCTGTCTAATTATCATTTTTTTTCAAGATAATCATCATAATTAGCTTCAAGAGAC
>JAADBR010000099.1 GCA_009995705.1 Microcystis aeruginosa W13-11 | reverse complement strand
ATTAATGACCCACATCATGACAGACATTAGGACAGCGGATAAATCCGCTCGCGTCGCTTTTCCGCCCCGTGTTGAAACGACGGGGCTACCAAGCTCCCGTCTTTTTTCGTGTTTCATCGGTCCTGGTTCCCTGGTGACATTGCCACCAAGAGCTTTAATTTTCTCACAGGTGCTATAAATATCATCCACACCTAGGGCAATATGACCGTAAGCATTACCGACTTCGTAGCGATCGACTCCCCAATTATAGGTCAGTTCGATGACAGCATGATTAGCCTCATCGCCATAACCGACAAAAGCGAGAGTAAATTGACCATTGGGATAGTCTTTCTGGCGTAATAACTTCATTCCTAGCACATCGCAGCAAAATTGTAGAGATTCCTGCAAATTATTGACCCGGAGCATGGTGTGTAAGAGACGCATGATTATTTAGATGACATCGATCGAAAAATTACTCATCCTTGATTGTAACCAGTACTTGGGCCTTCTTATCTCCTTGAGGCTCAACCATTCTACCAATACAAATGTACGAAAAACTCATTCACTCCCAAAAGCGATTAATATCTGTAACCAAAATCACCTTTCTGGCCATATTTCAATTACTATCTATGGGATTTTTTTAGGCTATGATGTGGTTAGTGGTGAGGTTAGTAGGTCAAGACAGTCTCGATTGCGAGTTTTCTGGGCAAATTGTCAAGGCAGTAGGTAGTAGTCAATTTTCAGTGGTTTCCGAAAACACCTTTCGACTTGATTGACCGATAGTCTAGTAAAATCTGCGTGATTGCAATAAATGTTAAATATTTAGGCAAGTATATAAAATGGGAATCGGGACGGGTTAAAGCTATGCGTTTTTATTTAGGGTACATCAATCACCTAGGTCGTTTACCAGCAATTCTCATTTTTGAATAGCTGAAATTACACCCGTCCAACACTGATTGGCGATCGCAATTTTGCCACCTGTTAAATCTCTTTTTCTGTCTGTATAAATTGTTACTTTTTGAAATGAGAATTGCTGGTCGTTTACAGGAAAAATCCGCTCGGTTGGTTCGACAAGCTCACCAACCGGTTCGACAAGCAGGTTTCACGATTACAGAAGTTTTACTGGCAGATTTGATGATGCTGATTGCCATCTCGCTGTCGGGAATTGGCGTAACTAACCTGCTCAGAAGTAACTATCAAGCTAATGCGGGTACTGAAATCCGAAATAATCTTAATCGTACTCTAGAGTTTGTTTCAGATGAAGTGAGACGGGCAAGAATTATCGCTGATTCTGAAGCTGATATCGTGACGACTCAAGTACCCGAAGCCCGTGCAGCCGGATCACGAGTAGTTCTTGCTTTCCAAATTCCCGACCCCAACAATCCAGGTCAGGCTCCGCTCAATGAACAGATCGTTTACTATACCAAAGGCCCTGAAAATAGCTTGACCGGTCCGCGAGTCTTGTGGCGCTATGGTCCAAACTTGGACGCTAATGGCAACTACATCACCCCCGCAGATATTACTACTTGGATACGTTCCCCCGTCACTGATATGTTAGCAGCGACTGCTAATAACCCCAATTTTTGTGATGACCATGCGGATTTTGAACTAATCGCCGCCGATCCTGGCGATGTGGACGGTTTTTTTGCCTGTGTTCGCGGTGGTGGTGGTCAAGTGATTTTGAATGCCAACGCTCAGGTAAACCTGACTACTGGAGATACAGTTAACTACTTTGTCAGCACCCGAGTTTCCCCTAGAGCTACCAATTAAGTATTTTTCCTCTGAAGTTATACAAGGCTCCGATCGTTCCTGGTGATGAGGTTAAATAAAGAAGGAGGATCCTGGGCTAAAAAATCTAACTTAAACAGCGAATTGCCTCCAATAAACCCCTCGCTTTGTTGAGAGTTTCTTCATACTCTTTCTCCGGTTCAGAATCGGCTACTAACCCCGCTCCCGCTTGCACAGAAACCAGATAATTTTGATTACCTTGGGGACGAACAATCATAGTACGAATTGTGATGGCACTATTTAACTGTCCCTCGAAATCGTAGTAACCATAAACCCCTGAATAGGGACCACGACGACAGGGTTCTAATTCATGGATAATTTCCATAGCGCGAATTTTCGGGGCCCCACTGACAGTTCCCGCCGGAAAACAAGCTTTTAATAAATCCCAAGCACTTTTATTGGTTGCTAAATCACCCACCACATTACTAACAATGTGCATAACGTGGGAATAACGTTCAATTATCATTAATTCATCCACTTTGACCGTACCTCGATCGCACACCCGACCTAGATCATTTCTCCCCAAATCCACTAACATGATATGCTCGGCAATTTCTTTGGGATCTTGCAGTAAATCCATTGCTAAAGCTTGATCTTCACTGAAGTTTTGTCCCCGGCGACGGGTGCCAGCAATTGGTCTAACCGTAGCCTTGATTTTACCTAATTCGTCCCGTTCTGCCTTAACCATCACTTCAGGACTAGAGCCAATAATTTGCCAATCCTTAAAGTTATAAAAAGCCATGTAGGGAGAAGGATTAATCAGACGCAAGGAACGATATAAATCGAAAGGATGACCATGATAATTGGCATTTAAACGCTGGGAAATAACCACCTGAAAAATATCCCCCGCTTTGATATAATCCTTGGCTTTTAGGACATTTTGACAGAATTTTTCCTGAGTTATATTGCTTTTATAGACTAATTCTTTTCCCCGACCAACGGGTAATAATTCTAGGGTTTTAGCATTAGTTGGTAGGGGTAATCGTAGCTTCAGAACTAATTGTGTCACTTGATCGCAGGCCGCTTGATAAGCGGCTGCTAAATCGGGATTTTTACCCCGGATATCAGCATAAGCGATCGCCCATATTTTCCGTTTAACTTGATCGAAAATAATTAGATTATCCACCTGCATCCAAATACCATCCGGTAGATCCGCATCGGTAGCGGGATAAATAGGCACTCGCGGTTCAATCCAATTAATTAATTCATAACCCCAAAAACCAAATAAACCCCCTATTCCGGCGGGTAATTGCGGCAATTTAACCGGCACAATCGGGGCTAAACATTGGGTTAAAATCTCGAAAGGATCCCCCGAAAAAATCTCTTGAGAACCATTGCGAAAAGTTTGGGTGGTGGTGTTTCCCCGCGCTTCCAATACCCAGACGGGATCGCCGCCTAAAAAGCTGTAGCGTCCCAAGGTTTCGCCCCCTTCCACCGACTCTAATAAAAAATTGTAGGCTTGATCAGCACAAACTTTATACCAGGCCGAAACGGGTGTTTCTAGGTCAGCGATCCATTCTTGATAGACGGGAATAAAGTTACCTTGGCCAGCGAGTTCACGAAAGCGATCGAAGTCGGGGAAGATCATATTTTGATGGTTCAGGAAACGGATAGCACAACACTTGTAGCCGATTGCGATCACAGAAATCGAGAGTCGGAAATTAAATCTTGGGGCTAAATAGCTTCTAAATCTAACTCCCCACTCTCGATTTTAGGGTTTATTTATGCTTCGTAGGGAGTGACACCAGAGAACTTAATCGTCGCTGGTTCGGGGTTTTTGCCGATATTGCGGTCTTTTTTGCCGAAAAATTCACGACCAGCGTTAACTTTTTCGGGGAAGACACCATCAGCAGGGTGGAGATACTGCACTTCACCACTGGGATAAATCCGATAGATTTTGTAATCTTCGATTTTGGGCTTAAATTTCGTCCGGAATTGGGTACCAAGAGCGAGCGCCTGTTCTTTGCGGGCCAAATAGAGGAGATTTTCGCCTTCGTTCATGATAGCGGCGCCACCGGTGGGCATTTCAAAGACTTGTTCTTTGCTGCTTGTCCAGGTGATGGCGTACTTTTCTTCCAGATCGGCTTTGGCGAGTAAACCGCCCGTGCTGCCACCGAACTTAGGAGCTTTTCCAGAAAGTTCTGTCATAGGATTTTGTTCTCTCTACAAAAATAAAGAAAAGGGGTTTTAGGGAATCCTATCACTGACACCCCCCCTCTCTAGTAGTCTTGTCAAGAACTGTAACATTATTTTGTACTAAACTATAGAACTAAGCTGCTGGCCGATCGCCAAATTGTCTAGGAATCGGCCACCACTTTAATCGAGCGCCCGTCGGGAAATTTGCCAACTTAAAAAAATTACCGGAATTAATCCCACTAGGACAATGGCCAGGGCCGGGGCTGCCGCTTCCACCAAACGTTCGTCACTGGCATATTGATAAACGCGTACCGCCAGGGTATCAAAATTAAAAGGTCTCAACACCAAAGTGGCTGGTAATTCCTTCATCACATCGACAAAAACTAACATGGCTGCCGTCAATAATCCCCCCGACAAAAGAGGAATATGCACTTTAATTAAAGTGGCACCGGTGCCATAGCCAAGGCTGCGGGAAGCATCATCTAAACTAGGTTTGATTTTATTTAAACTCGATTCTAGTGTGGAAAAAGCTACGGCTAAAAACCGGACAATATAGGCAAAAATTAGACAGAAAATCGTGCCGCTCAGAATTAAATTGATATTTAATCCCTGATTGAAAAAGTTATCTAATTTGCCGAGAGGAATTAAAACCCCCACCGCGATAACAATACCGGGGATAGCATAACCAGCGGCCGCAATCCGCACAGAACCCCTAAGAGTTTTATTCGGATTAAGTCTTTCTCCGTAGGCGAGAATTACAGCTAAAACTACCGCAATAATTGCGCTTAAACTGGCCAGAAAAAAACTGTTTCCCGATAGACTAAAAAAGTGATTATTAAAAGTTTCTTGGGCATGATTAAAGGCTAGATAAGCTAGATAAAAAGCAGGGGCAATAAAACCCAGAAATACTGGCACAAAACAGGAGATCATTGCCAAAAAACTCCGAATAAATCCCAGTTTGTACTTAGTCGGTGACTGGAAACGATTGGTCATTTCATAGTAACGAGCTTGACGACGGGAGGATTGTTCAAGGAAAACTAAAACGAGGATAAATACCATTAAAACTGTGGATAACTGTCCCGCTGCTATACGATCTCCCATCCCGAACCAAGTATTATAAATCCCCGTGGTAAAAGCATTAATGCCGAAATACTGCACCGTACCAAAATCATTCAGAGTTTCCATTAAAGCTAGGGCTAATCCCGCCATAATTGCTGGTCTTGTTAGGGGTAAAGCGACGGTAAAAAAACTGCGCCAAGGATTACATCCCAGGGAGCGACTTGCCTCCACTGTGCAGACAGATTGTTCTAAAAAACCGACCCTTGCTAACAGATAAACGTAGGGATAAAGCACCAGTATTAACATCAGAATCCCCCCCCAAAGAGAACGGATATTAGGAAACCAATAATCTTCGACACTATTCCAACCGAAAACACTTCTTAAGAAGGTCTGCACCGGACCAAAATAGTCCATCATATTGGTATAAGTATAGGCCAGGAGATAGGCAGGAGCGGCAAGGGGTAGTAATAATAACCATTGAAATTGTTGACGACCGGGAAATTGACACATCGTTGTTAACCAAGCAGTGCCAACACCGATGATTAAAACGCCGCTACCCACCCCGCACATTAACCAAAAAGAATTAACTAGATAATCCCAGAGAACAGTTTCGATCAGATGTTGCCAGACTTGACTGGAATTAGTTAATAAACTACTGGCCACCGATAAAATCGGCAGGGAAACAAGCAGGGCAATTAGTAAAACTGCAATTGTCCATCCCTGTCTAAAAAAAGAGCGAGATTCTTTCAGCAAAAACATTTTTAATAAGATTGTTAAAGCAATTTTTAGAGAACTAAAAGATGATCTACAGCAGGCCTAGGTCATTGGCTCCTAAAAATTAGGATTTTTGTAACAGATTGCGGTAGTCAAACACGCGAATGAGCGTCCCTTTTTTGGGTAAATCGGCGGCGCGAATCCGTAATTTATTGTCCTCGATTAAACGGATATTTTTATCCTTGACTAACTTGAGAAACTCATCTACAGACACCAACTCACAGGCATTTTTATCGGCGGCACTGGTGAAGTATTGCGTCGGGACAGCAATTCGCGGTTGTAAAACTTCGATCGCCTGTTTTGCTTCTTGGGGATTATAATTTTTTGGACCACCTCCCACGGGAATAAAAGCTAAATCCGGCGAACCCAGGAGAATTCTTTGTTCTAATTCGATTGGGGCCGCTGCCCCCCCTAAATGGACAATACTAATCCCCGCCTGGGTCCAACGCCAGGCCACATTCATGCCGAAACGTTGCCCTCCCATGCGATCGTGGGCGATACTAATACCTTGGAATTTTAATTTACCCAGATCGTAGGCCCCCGGCTCAAACAAAATTTTCGGATTACCGGGTAAACCCTCGGCGGCCCCTTCATCCCACAGTTGACTACTAATTAAAACGATATCTGCTTCTACTTTTGGCAAAGGAAACCCCGCCGTACAACCAATGGCCCGGAAAGGATTAACTAGGACTCTTTGTCCTCCTCCGGTGAATAAAAAGCAACTATGACCCAACCATTGAACTAAGAGGGAATCATCGGGTTTTTGGGGGGAAGTGGGGTTATTGGGTTTCGGTTTAGTTTCCGCTAAAACTGAGCTTACTGCCACGGTTAAGAAACTTGTCCCCACCGATAAGATAAAATCTCGCCTTTTCATAAATGTAGATGCAGAATTAATCAAGTTAAGGTTAATTTCAGGGGTTGGGGATTAGTAAACACTAGAGGGATCGGAGAAAGTTTCTTAAAA
This sequence comes from Microcystis aeruginosa W13-11, assembly GCA_009995705.1. Classification (GTDB taxonomy): domain Bacteria; phylum Cyanobacteriota; class Cyanobacteriia; order Cyanobacteriales; family Microcystaceae; genus Microcystis; species Microcystis aeruginosa_F. The sequence continues at coordinate 10,654 of JAADBR010000099.1, read as the reverse complement.
GTTCCTTGCCGGCAGTGGTTAAAATACTTTCGGGATGAAATTGTACCCCTTGAATCTGGGGGTAATCCCGATGACGGACTCCCATGACCGTGCCATCTTCTACCCAGGCCGTGATCTCTAAATTATCCGGCATGGTGGAGCGATCGATCACTAAACTATGGTAACGGGTGGCAGTAAAAGGATTTTCTAAGCCTTGAAATACCCCTTCACTGTTGTGATAGATGGGGGAAGTTTTGCCGTGCATCAAGACCGGGGCCGAGACCACATCCCCCCCGAATACCTGACCGATACTTTGATGACCCAGACAGACCCCCAAAATCGGCAAACGGGGGCCAAATTTGGCGATTAATTCCAGAGATATGCCCGCATCGACCGGACGACCGGGACCGGGGGAAATGACAATCCCATCCGGCCGCATCTGTTCGATTGTGGCCAGATCGATTTTATCATTACGATAGACCTCGATCGGCAAGGCGATCGGGAACTCGGAGGCTAATTCTCCCAAATACTGGACTAAATTGTAGGTAAAACTATCATAGTTATCGATGACGATTATCAAGAGTCTCTCTCCTTTCTCTGGCCTCGCTCAGTATTTTCATTCTACACCTCTGCTGTCTCGATCGAGATAGCCGGGGTGTAGGGGGTAGGCTATTTTTGAGCAGTCAGCTAGAAACTGCCCGGAATTGCTAATTACAGCCTAAACTATCCCTTGTGGCCACTCCCGTGACGGGATTAATGCCATCGGCCCGTTCACACATTAACTTAACCTGATAGTTATCAATTACCGCGTTAGTGAAATCGGCCCCGGTAATAATTGTGTCATAAAAACGGCTGCGAGTAGCGATCGCATCGGTAAAAATAGTATTAGTTAAATCGGCAAAATCGAGGGTAACTCTATCTACCAAAGAGGCGGTTAAATCGGCCCCTTTTAAGTTAGCTTTTAAGAGGACAGCCTCGGTGAGAATGCTATAGGATAAATCGGCCCCTTCTAGGTTAACTCCCCGCATCGCGGCAGCGGCGAAAACCCCTCCGCGCAAATCTTGATGGGAAAAATCCCGATCTTGCAGCTGGGCAAAACTATAGTTAATCGTTTTATCTTGGGCCAAGGCCACCGGACGGGCCGCGAAAAGTAGCCACAGAATCGCCAGCAAAATAATTAAAACCAGACTGAAAAAAATTTTCAACATTGTTACTGTTGAGCGTCAAGAAACTGGGCCACATCATCACCCACCCGAATAGTTAGGTCTGAGTCTAAAGCACCAGTGGAGGATGATTCTACTTTACCGATTCCCAATTGATTTTTCAAGAGGTTAGCGGACTGAATATCACCTTTTTGGGCAATAATTGCGGTGGTTTCTAGCTTTTGGGAGGAGTCATCGCTAATATAAACATTTGTGTAGCCCCGTTTGGCCAGATAATCACGAGTACGACGGGCTAAACCTTTGGTATGGGTGGCATTTTGAATGGCAATGCGCAGACTATAAACGGAGGTTTCTCCCCCCGCGTAGTTATCGGTAAAATTATTAGCCACAATGGTTCTAATTTCGCGACGGTTCAAAATCCAATAACTGCGACCATCGTATTCATCGAGGTTATTAAACCGGCCGGGGAGTAGGATCATTCTTAAGTCATCCTGTTTAATTTCCCGGCCAAAATTAGCGATAGCCAGCATTTCCTCGACGCTTAAGTTCGTATCGATATATTGTTGTAAAACCTGTACTGCTTTCGGGAGACTGGGGAGAATTGTCGGACTAAAAATCTTTTGTTGGAGTGCTTTTAATAAAATTTGTTGTCTTTGTACGCGACCAATATCGCCGTATTGCGGGTTACGAAAACGGGCAAATTGTTCTGCTTGGTCGCCGTTGAGATTTTGCCAACCCTCTTGTAAATCAATTTCTAATTTCTGGGTGACATCTTTATGATACATTCGTTCGGGTACATAAACTTCTACACCCCCGACTAAATTGACTAATTCCTTAAAAGCATCGGTAGTCACCCGCACATAGCGATCAATGGTGACATCCCCTAAAGTATTAGTGACCACTTCTGCCGCTAGAGTCGGTCCACCGTGAACGTTAGCATCGTTAATTTTAGTGAAACCGTGGCCGGGGATTCTGACGCGGCTATCGCGAGGGATAGACAACATTCTCACGGTTTTATCGCTGGGATCGAAGCGCACTAGGAGCATTGTATCGCTGCGACCTTTAAATGCATCGTTGCTGTTTTTGGCATCTAAAACTCGATCGATGCCCATAACTAAAATATTAACAGGACGAGAAAGCTGCTGATTGATTAAGCTATTCCAAGCTTGATCCTCAAGGATGTCTGTTTGGGTGGGAAAAGATGTTTTTTGGAAGATAGCCCCAATTGGTGCGGGTAAGGGACTAATTAAAGCGACGGTGGCCCCAACAGTGGCGGAAACTAGGGCTGTAAAACTGAGGGTTATTCCCCAAAATAAGCCCTTTTGCAGGGGAGATGCTTTTTTAAAACCGGACATGACTGAACTGACCACCGTGACGGTATTTTCTGAGTTTTGGCTGTATTCTTGCTTTTCAAACCGCCCGGAAACATTGGCCATGGACTAACCTCAACATCTGATTAAAAGCTTACTCTAGGAGGTGACTGTTGATCGATAGAATCTATCTCTAGCCCAAAAGTTCCAGATATTGGCCACCGCCCTCTCGCCGGCTATTGTAACATATTGTTAAGGAACTGGCTATCCTAGACCTGTTGTAAAAATTTAAAATTGTTGTTAGGGTTAGGAGTTAGTGGCCCGTAGCCAGTAGTCAGGAGAATTAAAAACGAATAATAAACGATTAAATGCTCTATTTACCGATTGTATGCCGTTTAATCCTTATTTTTGCAGTTTTTGAACCCTGAAAGGTTAATTATGCCATAGGTTTAATAATTTTTCAGGGATTCAGTTCGGTTATAGATTATCTTTATGGCCAAGAATTAAGGCTCTCTTAGGTTTGGTGGCTAAAATGTGTTCTAAGATACAGTCCTGCTGGCGAGCGAGTAGAAGGAACCACACCAGACACAGAGAACACAAAGATTGATCGGTTCTATAGTAAGTTAAACTGCTCACACAAAGAATAAGAGAGCCGAATTAAGAGAGGTGGAAACTTAAAGATGACAGAACGAACTAAGGTTATTCTCCTCGTTGTTATCCCTTTGCTTTTGGCTAGTAATGCAGTTTTTTCTCTCAATAAATTCTGAGCTATTTTTTATGCAAATCATTTCCCTTCCCCCATCATCTGCCCAGGAATATCTCTGTCTAAGAGACTTAAATCTCTACAATTCTCCCAGTTGTCAAGAGTTAGCTACCCAAGCACAACGGGGAAGAAAATTAAAATTTATTTCCCTAGAAGTTAATGAAAAGGGGCTACAAATTCAGCTAAGGGAAGATAATTATTTAGCTTGGTTATCCCTAGAAGATTTAGATGCAATTGCGGCGGCCACCACAGCTTATCAAAAAATCCCTTTAACTCGTTCGGAGATAGAAAAACATATTCCTGAGATTATCGCTTTTACTAGGGAAGCAATGAATCGTACTAATCATTATCTCTGGGGTGGAACCCTTGCACCGAACTATGATTGTTCAGGATTAATCCAGGCAGCTTTTGCTACTTTTGGCATTTGGTTGCCGAGGGATTCCTATCAACAGGAGGCTTTTTGTCAAAAAATAAACCGAGAGGAATTACTTCCGGGAGATTTAATTTTCTTTGGTGATAAAAGAGTTAATCATCTGGCTTTATATTTAGGGAATAATCAATATATCCACAGTTCAGGAAAAGAAACAGGTAACAATGGTATCGCTATCAATCTACTGACTGATGATAGGGATAGTGTCAGTCGTTATTATTATCAAAAATTATGGAGTTTCGGTCGAGTTATGCACAATTAATCAGTTGTCAGTTGTCAGTTATGGGTTTACTGTTCACTCTCCCCTATAGATAATCATGTTAGAAAATATCTCCCTAAGTGGTCTATCAATTCGTCGTCATATAGGAGTATTGATGTTAACTATAGCAGTTATCATCATCGGTCTTTTTTTTCTAAATCGTTTAGAAGTAGATTTGCTACCTTCTATCACTTATCCTCGCATTAGTTTAAGGATGAATGTCCCGGGAGTTTCCCCGGAAGTTATTCTCGAAGAAGTAACTAAACCCCTAGAAGAAGGAATGAGTGCCACCGAGGGAGTAGTGCAAGTTTATTCAGAAACTCGCGAGGGAAGGATGCGAGTAGATTTATTTTTTCAACCGGGGGGAGATTTAAATGTTGCTTTAAATGAAGCTACCGAAAGTTTTAATCGTGTCCGACAAAATTTACCCGATATTATTGAGGAACCGCGCTTAAACAAATTTGAACCCTCTCGTTTACCTGTCTATGAATTTGCTCTTGTTTCTGATACCCTACCCCTAAAAGACTTAAGATTATTTGCTGATGAAGAATTGGGTAGAGAATTAGGGTTTGTGGAAGGAGTGGCAGTGGTAGATGTGATTGGGGGAGTTAGAGAAGAAATTCAAGTTAATATTGACCTGCAGCGATTACAATCTTTAGGAGTGGGATTAAATCAGGTTTTAGACACCCTAAAAAGACGTAATCAGGACATCTCTGGGGGACGACTAGAAGGAGAAGCTGGAGAGCCTTTAACCCGCGCAGTGGGGAAATTTAAAAGTGTAGCGGATATCGAAGATTTAGCACTGACTGATAGTAATAATCCCGAAGAAAAAATCTATCTGCGGGATGTGGCTAGAGTTATCGATGGGACGGAAGAACAAAGAATTTTTGTCACTCTAAATGGAAAAAATGCTGTGCGGGTTAGCGTCCAAAAGCAACCGAATGCGAATACGATTGCTGTGGTAGAAGGGGTCAAAAAACGCATTGCCGAATTAAAAAAATCTGGGTTGATGGCCGGGGAGATGCAAGTCGTCACCACTAACGATGAGTCTGTATTTATCCAAAATGCGGTTAATAATGTGGTTTCTTCGGGACTAGCGGGGACAATTTTAGCAGGATTGACTGTATTTGTCTTTCTCGGTTCTCTGCGACAGACTTTTATTATTATCCTAGCGATTCCTCTTTCTACCCTGGTCGCAATTATCTGTATGAAGTTATTTGGGTTATCGATAAATGTGTTTAGTTTGGGAGGATTGGCCCTGGGGGTGGGTATCGTGGTGGATAATTCCATTGTGATGCTGGAAAATATTGCCCTTAAAGTTAATCAAAACCAAAATAAGGGAGATTTTTTAGAAATTGCCAGGAGTAGCAGCCAAGAGGTAGAATCTGCTTTAGTGGCCTCCACTGCGACTAATCTCGTCTCTATACTGCCATTTTTATTACTGGGTGGTTTTATCTCTTTGCTGTTTAACGAGATTATCCTCACTATCAGTTTTGCTGTGGCTGCTTCTCTCTTGTGTGCGTTAACCGTTGTTCCTATGTTAGCCAGTCGTTTGTTAAATATGCGGGTTGACCGTGGTATTCAGCGATTTTGGCTCTTAAAAGTCTTTCGTCAACGTCTAGAAGGTTTAACTATTCTCTATGGTCGCTGTTTAGCTAAAATAATCGGCTACAGAATAGCTGTTATCCTGCTGGCTTTTTTAATTTTAGGGGGAAGTAGTTTTTATCTCTGGCAATATATCCCGCAGGAAGTCTTTGGTCGTATTCAAACCGGACAGGTGAACGTTTTTGCTCAATTTCCCCCCAGTACCAATTTAAATGCTAACCGTCAGGTGATGCGGGAAGTAGAAAAGATTTTATTATCACAGCCAGAGACTAGGTACGTTTTTACTACCAGTGGCGGTTCTCTTTTTGGCACAACTACCAATGAAAATATTTTGCGTGCTTCTAGTACGATTAATCTCAAACAAGGCACTAATACAGAAGCATATATCGAACGCATGAGCAAAGCACTAGAGCAATTAAACCTCGTTAACGTGCGTTTGCGTCTCACTCCCGGTCAAGTGCGTGGTATTATTCTTAATAACTCTCCCTCCGTCGGTGCTGAGGTGGATGTGATGTTACAGGGACGCGATGGGAAAACTCTAGAGCAAGCTGGTGAAGAAATCCTCAGTATTCTCGATGAAAAAGTCCCTAGTGCGCGTTTTCGTCCCGATGCTGACCCCAGACAACCGGAAATCCAGATTAAACCCGATTGGACTCGCTTAAATAGTTTGGGATTGAGTACCCTGGAAGTGGGACAAACGGTAAGGACTGCTATTCAAGGATCAATCCCTACGCAACTGCAACGGGGAGAAAGATTAATCGATATCCTGGTGCAATTGGACTCCAACTCGCGGCAAAAAATTAGTGACATCTCACAAATACCTATTTTTGTCAATAGGCAAGAAGACTTAAAATTAGCAGATATCGCTAGGATTGAAGGGGGAAAAACCCCAGCAGTCATCCAGAGAATTAATCAGCGTCAAGTTTTTATTATTATCGGCAGTTTAGTCGAGGGGGCGAAATTAAGTGACGCACTCGCGGGGGTACAATCGGTTTTAAACGCTACTCCCTTACCCGATGGTATCAGCATTTTACCCAGTGCTGCCGCCATGTCTAATCAAGAAATTCAGGGTTCTTTGGGTTTATTAGCGGGTTTATCGGTATTTTTAGTTTTTGTGGTCATGGCCGTGCAGTATAACTCGCTTATAGACCCTTTGGTGATTATGTTAACCGTTCCTTTGGCCCTAGCGGGGGGAATTTTTGGACTATATTTGACCAAAACCCCGATTAACGCCATTGTCATCGTCGGGGTGGTGTTATTGGTGGGGATTGTGGTTAATAACGGGATTATTATGGTGGAATTAGCCAATCAATTGCGGCAAGAATTCGGTTTTACTCGACTACAAGCTATTTTAAAGGCCGCTCCCCAACGTTTACGGCCGATTTTAATGACTACCGTGACCACGGTTTTAGGTTTATTTCCCCTCGCTTTAGGATTAGGAGAGGGGGGAGAATTCCTGCAACCTTTAGGAATTGTCGTTTTTTCGGGTTTGTCTTTAGCAACTCTGTTAACTCTGTTTATTATTCCCTGTTTTTACGTTTTATTCTCCAGAAAATAATCTTCTTGGCAATTATGAATTATAAATTATGAATTATGAAGTGGGGGGAAGGGGAGAGGGGAGGCTCTCTTAGGTTTGGTGGGCAAAATGTATTCTAAGATACAGTCCTGCGGGCGAGCGAGTGAAAGGAACCACAAAGACACAAAGGACACAAAGATCGATCATAATGTAAGTCAAACTTATCACACAGAACCTAGAAGAGCCCAAACTTTTTGCCGCAAACCCTAGTTATTTCCCCTGACAATGAGGAGGATCGATAACATTGGTAAAAATTGCCCAAAGTGCCATGAGCGGCATCGGCAATAAACAGATTAGCCATTGATGACCGGTTAGGGACTTGCGCTTTGATAATGTACCTTTTGTGCGATCGCAGTTCGCTCCTGCATTGTGAACAAAATCCGTTACTGTAGGGGCGCAAAGCTTGCTCCCTCCGATCGATCAGGTTTGCTGATCACCCTAAGTAGGGCGAGAGCCTTCGAGATGTTGGGGACTTGCGCTTTGATAATGTGGCATCTGACTGGTCTGATTCTTCTACAGAGTGATTTTCAAAGCTGGGATATTATTCCTACGCAAGTCCTTAAGCTCTCGTCTTATTTTGGTAATAGTCGCGGGTTCCCTTCGCATCTAGGGCTTCACCGAGACGATCAATGGCGTGGGCGTAGGCGGCGGTACGCAGAGATGTATCGAATTCCTGGGCGAAAGACCAGACTTTTTCGGCTTCTGTCACCATTCTTTCTTTTAGGCGCTCATTTATCTCGTTTAATTGCCAATAAAGACCGCTGCGATTTTGCACCCATTCAAAATAACTCACCGTTACCCCACCGGCGTTAACCAAAATATCGGGGAAAACGAGAATCCCTTTTGAGTCTAAAATGCGATCGGCTTCTGAGGTAGTCGGACCATTGGCCACTTCAAAGATATATTTTGCCCCCACGCGATCGGCATTTTCGGCGGTAATTTGGTTTTCTAGGGCAGCCGGAATCAAAACATCCACATCTAGGGCTAATAATTCTTCATTACTAATCGCCTCGTGTTCCAGGATATTACAGACGGTATCCTGACAGTAAATAGCAGTAATCCCACGATGTTCCTGTTTATACTGACGAATACTGGCAATATCTAGGCCTTTTTCCCGATAAATGCCGCCCTGGGAATCACTTACCGCCACCACTTGATAACCGGCTTTGGCGAGGAGATCCGCCACTACAGCTCCAGCGTTACCGAATCCCTGGACGGCTACGGTAGTATTAGCGGGTTTTTTGTCTAATTTCGGCAAAAGAGAGTTAATAACATGAAAAGCCCCCGTTCCTGTCGCCGTATCGCGGCCGCGACTGCCTCCCATGGTTAAGGGTTTCCCCGTCACCACCGCCGGACTAATTTTACGCTGGATGATGCTGTATTGGTCCATCATCCAACCCATGATCATCTCGTTGGTATAGACATCGGGGGCAAGAATATCCACATCGGGACCGATAAAGTCGGCTATACCCTCGATGTAGCCCCGGCTCAGGCGTTCTAACTCGGCTTTTGACAATTCTTTCGGATTGAGGGTAATGCCGCCCTTAGCCCCACCAAAGGGCAAATCCAGCAGGGCGCATTTAAAGGTCATCCAAAAGGCTAGGGACTGCACCTCATCAATGCTGACGTTGGGATGATAGCGCACCCCTCCTTTGCCAGGGCCGCGGGTGTCATCGTAGCGGACGCGGTAGCCTTGGAAGATTCTTAAAGTGCCGTTGTCCATACGGACGGGTATGGAGATGCTGAGACTAGCTTTGGGATATTTTAACCGCTCGATCGCATCGTCGGAAATGGAGACATACTTAAGGGCCCGTTCTAAGCGACTGCTGGCATCGGTAAAGAGTGATTTCGACATGATTTTTTTTCCCCTATCTATCCCCATTAGAACATGAAAAAACCGTATATTTCGCTACAGTTTATTTTTCTTAATTAACCATGCAGAGGGATTGCCGACAAGTATTCTCAAACAAGTTTATTGTTGAGTTAACTTCAGTGAGTAAGAGATTTTCTGGTACATCATCCACCAAGAGGATGCGATCGCTTAATTCCATTTAATTTTAATTGCCAACGATACTATGACGGCATTTCTTATAAAGATGAGGTTTGACCTAAAAAGTGCAAGGGTTTTCAGACCTGCGCTAGTTATAACCCTGCACTTGTTGGGGAAAAAAGGGCTTAAAACCCTTAACCGAACTGAATTCTACTTCTATTCAGCCAACCCTAAATAAATCACAGAACCAGTGATCCTATCATCGAAAGTGAACTCGTTTACGGAAAAGTAAACGAGTTTTTTTGTCTGAAATCCAGGAATCAGGCATCAGCAAAAAGCTGATGCCTGAAGATAAGAAATCCGAGGCCGAAAAACAGCTAAGTTTTAGGCGACATTACCTGCTGTGGTAGTAATAATTTGACGTACCTGAGCATCGGTCAGATTCGGATTGGCATTCAACATCAGGGCTACCACTCCAGCTACATGAGGTGCTGCCATGGAGGTTCCACTCAAGAAACCATAGCCACCATTAGGAAGAGTAGAGTACACTTGCACGCCTGGAGCGGTGACATACCGCATCGAAGAATTGGAGCCAGCACGATTGGAGAAGGAAGCCATCTGGTTGGAACTATCAACGGCTCCCACGGCAAGACCCCAAGAGGTGGCACTGGAAGCGGGATAACCAGGTTGAGCTGCCCCCGCATTACCGGCGGACATAACCACGATAACACCGCGACTGCTGGCATACTGGAGGGCCGATTGAACCGCACTGTCAGTGCTACCACCGCCCAAACTCATATTAATCACATCGGCACCGTTGTCCACAGCATAGCGAATTCCTTGGGCAACGCCACTATAGCTGCCACTACCGGAATCGCTCAAAACTTTCACCGGCATAATTCTGGAATTGTAAGCCACACCTGTAACACCGACACCGTTGTTGAGTCCAGCAATGGTTCCCGCCACATGGGTGCCATGGCGGTTGCCATCTAAAGTGTTATTATTGCCATTGGCAAAGTTCCAGCCATAAACGTCATCAACGTAACCGTTGCCATCGTTATCAAGACCATCATTGGCAATTTCGCCACCATTCGTCCAAATATTGCCCGCTAAGTCGGCATGGTTGCGGTCAACTCCTGTATCTAGTACGGCAACGACGATTCCCTGTCCTGTATAACCTCTTGCCCAAGCTTCCGGAGCATTAACTAAGTTAACCCCCCAGTCATTGGCACCACCAAAAGTGGGCACATCGGCAAAAGGACTTTGATTCAAGGCCCCAGCGACGGCTCTCGCGGCATTAACTAAACCGTATCCTGAAATGGCACTATATCCGGGGGTGACTGGGGCTGTGGTAGCCGACAGGGTCAAGTTATAGTTAGTGCTGCCACTGTAGGGATAAACCCGAACATAGTAAGTACCCGCACTCAGTTGACGAGTAATACTATCATTGCTGGTACCGCTATTAGTGGAGCTAGTAATCACACCGCCACTACTGTTTAACAAGGACACATCGGCATCGGCACTTAATCCCGTTAAATTGAGACTAAAGTTGCTGGTGGCTCCCACACTAAAACGATAG
>JAADBR010000098.1 GCA_009995705.1 Microcystis aeruginosa W13-11 | reverse complement strand
ATTCTCCTCGTAGGTCTCGATGATCTTTTGTCGTAAGTCTAAAGAATAGGGCTTCATAAGGTTGTGGCTCCTGTGTAGGTCTATAATTTATTTTTCTCATCTATTGTACCTCATCCGACTGCATACCGCTATAAGGCAGTCTAGGCAAGACTTTGTCTGTATCTCACTCAAGCGAATACCGCTATAGTATTAGTGGTAACAGCAGCTACCCAATTTTTCTTGGTATTTGCTATGCTGACTGTTAACAATTTGTAATCTTTGGGAAATTTCCTTAATACTGCATGGTCATTTCTGCTACAATCCCACCCCTAGCTCAAGATACCCTCGCCCTTAAAGCGGTGTGGGCAAACATTGGCTATGATAGTTGTCCCCACCATTACAATTTCCATCTTCACACCCATTGTTCCGATGGTCAAATGAGTCCCCAAGGCTTGATCAGACAAGCGTTAGATATCGGACTAAAAGGATTAGCAATTACCGATCATCACTCGATCGAAGGTTATCGACAAGCCCAAATTTGGCTGGAAAATCAGCATTTAAAGGGTTCTCTACCCCATCTCTGGACAGGGGTAGAAATTACGGCGGATCTGTTAGAGACAGAAGTGCATATTCTTGGCTATGGTTTCGATCCTGCTCATACCGTTTTGACTCCCTATCTGCAGAGAACCAAACCGGAAGGAGATCTGGCTTTAGCCTCTAGAGTCATTAAAAGTTTACAGCAAGCGGGGGCTTTAGTGGTTCTCGCCCATCCCTTTCGTTACCATCGCCCCGCGGCCGATTTAGTGGCGGCGGCGGTAGAATTGGGTATTGATGGTATTGAGGCTTTTTATGCCTACGGCAATCCCAAACCCTGGCTACCCAGTCAACCAGAAACCGAACAAGCGCTCGCTCTGAGTCGTCAATATCAATTATTCGCCACCTGTAGCACCGATTCCCACGGTGAATCTTTATTACAGCGCATTTAGCCTGATCGCAGGATTAACTGTAAAATACTTAAATTAACTAAACTCGATCCCTTCTCGATCTAGTCTTGGTTTTTTGTGGCCGTTGATCAGTGATCAGTAATCAGTAACCAGTGAAAGAGCCTAAATTTGTTGAAAATTGAAAACCTAAACCTGATAACTTAAAACTTAAACCTGATCACTGATAACTGATCACTGATAACTGAATAACCCCCTGAATGAAAGATTTATTCCTTTACACTTGCTGGTTAATTCCCATTTATGGCTTAATTGGTTCGATTTTAACCCTACCTTGGTCTTTAGGCATTATTAGTCGCACCGGTCCGCGGCCAGCCGCTTATATTAACCTATTGATGACCGTCTTAGGATTAATACACGGATCAATCGCCTTTAACCAAATTTGGCATCGAGAGACGATTAAACTGGCTTTTGAATGGGTAAAAGTGGCCGATCTTAGTTTATCCCTTTCGATCGAACTTTCTCCCGTCAGTTTGGGGACGCTGGAAGTGATTACCCTCATCAGTCTCTTAGCCCAAATCTATGCCCTTGGCTACATGGAAAAGGATTGGTCTTTGGCGAGATTTTATGGCTTAATGGGCTTTTTTGAGGCAGCTTTGGGGGGAATTGCCCTCAGTGACTCCCTACTATTCAGTTACGCTTTCCTAGAGATGTTAACGGTCTCTACCTATCTCCTCGTCGGTTTTTGGTATGCTCAACCTTTGGTCGTAACCGCGGCCCGAGATGCCTTTTTAACCAAGCGCGTCGGCGATATTATTTTATTGATGGGTTTGGTGGCTCTGTCCAGTTACGGAGAAGGATTGAGTTTTTCTCAGTTAGAAAATTGGGCGCTAAATAACCCTGTGCCACCTCTGACGGCGACTTTATTAGGATTAGCCCTTATTGCCGGTCCAACGGGTAAATGCGCCCAATTTCCCCTGAACTTGTGGCTAGATGAGGCGATGGAGGGACCAAATCCAGCCGGAATCATGCGGAATTCGATCGTGGTTTCAGCCGGGGCTTATGTTTTAATTAAGCTGCAGCCAGTATTTACCCTATCTCCGATCGCAGCCAATGTTTTAATAGTTTTGGGGACAATGACGGCAATTGGGACTTCTCTGATGGCCCTATCCCAAATTGATATTAAACGGGTTTTATGTCACTCCACCAGTGCCTATCTCGGTTTGGTCTTTATTGCGGTGGGATTAGGTCATGTGGATATCGCTTTACTAATTTTATTCTCCCATGCGGTCGCAAAAGCCTTATTGTTTATGAGCGCAGGAGCCTTAATTCTCACCACCAGTAACCAAAATATCACGGAAATGGGGGGAATTTGGGCAAGAATGCCCGCCACAACCATGGCTTTTTTAGGGGGTTCTGCGGGGATGACGGTTTTAATGCCCCTGGGGATGTTTTGGACGTTAAAAAAGTGGTTAGGTGGCGAATGGGCGATTCCTTGGTGGTTATTAGCGGTTTTAATCTTTGTTAATTGTCTTAGCATCATCAATCTTACGCGGGTATTTCGTTTGGTCTTTTTGGGACAAACCCAAAGTAAAACCCATCGCACCCCGGAAGTGGCTTGGCCGATGGCTTTGCCCATGGTAGCATTGATTTTAATCGTTTTATTGGCCCCGATTATTCCCCTACGTTGGGATTTTTGGCTATCTTTCACCAATCCTCTCCTTGATAACCGGAGTTTCACTATTGTCTGGGGTTTTCCCTTACTGATGGCCTCTGGGGTAATTGGCCTAGTTATCGGGTTAATGGTAGAGTTAAGACGAGCTTGGGCGAGACCAACTGGGTTAATCCTGCGATTCTTGCAAGATTTGTTCGCTTATGACTTCTATCTCGATCGCATCTATCAGTTTACCGTGGTTTTAGCGGTGGGCAGCCTGTCAAAAATTACCGATTGGCTCGATCGTTATATTATTGATGGTCTGGTTAATTTAGTCAGTTTAGCGACGATTTTTAGCGGCAGTGCCTTAAAGTATAACGTTTCCGGTCAATCGCAATTTTATGTCTTGACTATTCTTTTCGGAATAGGGGGATTAATCTGGCTCTTGTTAAACGGTCAATGGTCACTGATAACTAATTATTGGTCATCCCTTTTGACTCATTGAACCTCTGTTTATTGGTCCCTAGTCTCCGGGCAGCTGACTAGGGAAGGAAAGCAGCGTGATGAACATGATCGACAAGGCTCAGTCACCACTTGGTCTATTTATGTTATAATGGATTGGTTAAAAATGCTGGTGTAGCTCAGTGGTAGAGCAGCTGATTTGTAATCAGCCGGTCGCGGGTTCAAATCCCATCACCAGCTTCTGGGAAAACTAACTGTTTTCATTCCCTACAAGGCTTTGGTAGCTAGGGTTGCGGCAAAAAGTTTTTCGGTGGGTGTAGGGTTTTACCGATTTTGAGGTAGTCAGTTACCTAATTTTCAGGGAAAAAGTACCTGAATTTTACCCCCAATCACTCCAATGGTCAGCACTTTGGCTCTCTTAGGTTTGGTGGGTAAAATGTATTCTAAGATACAGTCCCGCTGGCAAGCGGGTGGAAGGAACCACAGAGACACAGAGGACGCAAAGATTGATCGCTTGTATAGTAAGTTAAACTGATCACAAAAAGAATAAGAGAGCCGCACTTTTTGAGGGGAAAAAAGTCTAAAAGCCTTATCCAACTTGGTTTATCTTCAGATATTGATGCTACTGAGAAACTTACCTATGACTAAAAGAGCTTTACTACTAATCAATCGTCACTCGCGCAAGGGTAAAGAAAACTTTGCTCAAACTGTTGATCTGCTCAATCATTGGGATTTTGAAATTATCAGCGTCCCTTTGAAAAAGGTAGAAGATATACCTTTTTTGTTGGAAAACTATCGCTCTATTATTGATTTAGTTATCGTCGGTGGTGGCGATGGGACTCTTAATGCTATGGCGGATGTGTTGGTAGAAACTCAACTGCCCCTAGGCATTATACCTCTGGGAACAGCTAATGATTTAGCCCGGACTTTAGGAATACCGAATTCTATTGCCGAAGCCTGTCGAATTATTGCCGAAGGTAATTTAAAATATATCGATCTAGGTTGGGTAAATAATAAATACTTTTTCAACGTGGCTAGTTTGGGATTAAGTGTAAAAATCACCCAAAAACTGAGCAAGGGTTTAAAGCGACGTTTGGGAATTTTGGCCTATGCTTGGACAGCCCTACAGGTATTAAGTAAAACCCGTCCTTTTACCGCTATGATCGGTGTTGATGACCAAAATATCAAAGTTAAAACCCTACAAATAGCGATCGGAAATGGTCGTTATTATGGGGGAGGAATGCCGATCGCTCACGATGCCCAAATCGACGATCAAAGGTTAGATTTATATAGCCTAGAAATTGAACACTGGTGGCAAATTTTCCCGCTTTTGTGGACATTACCGCGAGGACAACAGGGTTTATTATCTTGGGTGAGAACTCTTGACGGCAAAGAAATTCAAATTGAGACGCGTAAACCCCATAGTATTAACACCGATGGCGAAATTACTACCACTACTCCCGCCATGTTTCGAGTTATTCCAGCGGCCATAGGGGTCTATATTCCCCGTCAGGAAACACAATCTTAAAATTAACGAAAAGGAGGAGAATACAATAAACCCCCCTTTGTCCAAAGATTATTTAAACCTCGATCGAGTTGCAGGGGTTTACCGATTTCACGATCATAAATTTCACCGTAATTACCCACCTGTTTTAAGACTCTTTGGGCAAAATCATTGGGTAAACCCATATCTTCGCCTAATTTCTCATCGATACCCAAAAAGCGCCGAATACTGGGGTCTTTACTATCGGCAAAAGTGGCAATATTTTGGGAGTTAATCCCGAATTCTTCCCCTTGAATTAAACTAAAAACGATCGAGCGGACAGCATTCGACCAAGCGGGATCACCATCGGCCACGGCCGGGGCCAAGGGTTCCTTCGATATTACCACTTCTAACAATTGATGATCCTGCGGTCGGGGAAAAACCGAGCGCCGGGCCACCAATTGGGAGCGATCGGAGGTGACAGCCTGACAGCGCCCCGCCTGATAAGCTGTATATAAAGCCTCCACATCATCGGAAACGATCGGTTTATAACCTTGAACTGCCGCTTTTGCCATGGCATCGGCCAGATTTTGTTCTGTGGTGGTTCCCGATAGCACACAAATGGACTTTCCGCTTAAATCTTCTAATTTCTTAATATTACTGGCTTTCGTGGCCATAATTCCCTGACCATCATAGAAAACCGGGGTGATAAACTCCATCCCCAGGGCGGTATCCCGGTTAATCGTCCAGGTGGTGTTGCGACTGAGAATATCCACTTCTCCCGTCTGTACGGCAGTAAATCTCTCTTGGGGACTAAGTTTACGATATTCGACTTTGGAGGGATCATCAAAGAGAGCCGCCGCAATAGCTCGGCAAATTTGCACATCTAAGCCCGAATATTCGCCTTTTTCATTAACAAAGCTAAATCCAGGCACTTCTCCGTTAATGCCACAAATTAACTTACCGCGATTTTTCACCGTTGGCAAGCGGCCAGCATCGGGACTACTTGCGGTGTTAGAACTAGAATTAGATTGATTTTCCGTCCCACAGGCAGTAATTAGCAGTAAAAGCAGGGACAATGCACAAAAACGCCACTTTAGCATAGATATTCTCTGAAAATTTTTTAGTCACTTAATTTTAGCGGAAAGACCAGAACAAGCTTAACATTATAGCCACGATCGCACCGATAACCGTATTGATCACATTGACCAATTCATTAGTTAACCACAGAAAGCGAGTTTGTAGGGTAGCTCCGATGAGACTTTCGATATTGGTGGCGATAAATGCCGCAATTACACACCATAACACACCAAGAAGATCGATCGCACCAATAGCCCATGCTAACAGGGAAATCGCCGTGGCTGCCAGCAAACCGGCAAGCGTTCCTTCCAAACTAACAGCACCTTCTGTTCCCCGGGGAACGGATTTAAAATTAGTGATTAGATAAGTAGTTTTACCGTAAGCTTTACCCACCTCACTAGCAGTAGTATCGGCTAATTTAGTGCTAAAACTAGCCACATAAGCGAGTATTAACAGGTAATCCCAGGGAGGAGCGACAAAAAGACTGAGGATAGCGCAAATTGCCCCCGCTAAAGCGGAACCCCAGACATTTTCTGGACCGCGTACCCCCGCTCTTTTTTCAGCGATTCCCTCTGCTTCCTTGCGAGCTAAACCGATGCGGGTGACAGTAGAGCCGACAAGGAAATAGAATAAAACAATTAGATAACCGCGCCATCCCAAGCTTGCCCAGACAATTACCCCTAAAACCCAAGCATGGAGATAACCCATCCGAGTTAAGAGCTTTTTTGGGGTAATTGCAGCGATTCCGAGGAGGACGGTATTGAGAAGAACAGCGACGAGCCAAGGATTAGTTAACATAGTGTCTGGGCAAGTTTATATACCCTATTGTATCGATCGAGTTCATGAAAACTAATCAACCTTATCAACCTCTGTTACTGCGAATTCTGCACGGATTAACGGGAATTGCACTGATTGCCGCCATGGTTACGGCCTATTGGACCTATGATACTTTTGACGGTCGTTGGTTAAAACTGCCCTTGCCAGAATATCAAGAAATTGAAAGTATTCACGGCACTTTTGGCCTCTATACTCTGATTATCTTTCCGGTTTTTGCTATCTATGCTTTTCGTCGCGGCAACAAAAGATTAATTCAAAGTGATTCTCTTAACAAATTAACCCAATTTGGTAAGCCGATTTGGTGGTATAGTCTCCATCGTTTAGTCAATACTTTGACTCTTTTTGCCCTAACTTTTGCTTTGTATAGTGGCCGGATGATGGATTACAAATGGCTACCAGAAGGGGAATTAAATCACTTTTGGTATTATGCCCATTTGCTCAGTTGGTTAATTATGGTAGTATGTCTGGTGCTGCACCTGCTCATGACTGCTAAAGTGGGAGGAGTTCCCCTGTTATTGTCCATCCTTAAATGGCGTTTTCGTGAACAAGATAGCCCGAAATTATGGTTATCTCAATTACGTCAATGGGGGTTAGGTTTGCGTCTAGCTAATACTTTTCAGTGGCTACAATCTCTTAACTTATATAAAGTCTTAGAAATTGTTGTTTTATTGGCTGTTATAGCAGCTTGGATTATTCCCAAGTTTGACTAGATCTAAGGGAGCAGCTACCAAAGCGGATCGGAGTATAAATGAACAGTTAAAGAATCTCGATCGCCAGGGATACCAGTAATACAACTACAGATTTGAGTACCATCATCTAATTCTACCTCGCAAGCGTGACAGGAACCCATTAAACAGCCGGTAGGAATGTCGATCCCTGCTTTTTTGGCTACATCTAATAATAGTTCTCCAGTTTCCGCTTCTATGATAAGGTCATCGGGTAAAAAACGCACTGAAATAGTCATAATTTCTCCTTACAAATGAGCAAAAATGGGTGTAAGATTTAAATGTTCTTCCAGTAAATTAGCCATATTATCTAGGGTTATTTCTCTTTGTTCACTATAGTTAGCAATTCCCGTAGGCAAAGATAATAAACCGCAACGCTGACGCAGATGATTTAGCCAAGTTCTTCGCCAAGAACCATTATCAAAGATACCATGTAAATAACAGCCCCAAATTGAGAGAGAATCATTGACAATTCCTAGACTAGCATCTTCCTCGAACATTTTTTGATAACCTGATTCACTTTCCCATGTGCTTATTCCTTGGTGAATTTCGTATCCTGTTACTGGTAAACCCGCTTGGGGAAAATTAGATAAAACTTGGCGTTGACGGGTAATTTTTTCGGCAGTAATTACCGTTTTTAAGGGCAGTAAATTTAAGCCAGCTGCCTCACTGTGGGGACCTTCTCGATGTTCAGGATCCAGGATTAATCGCCCTAACATTTGCAAACCACCACAGATGCCAAAGATAATACCTCCCCTTTGGTGATAGGCTTGTAATTGATGAGCCATACCACTTTGTTCAAGAGCGATTAAATCAGCGACAGTGGTTTTAGAACCGGGGATAATTACCCCATCGGGATCACCTAAAGATTCCTGTAATTCTAGATAACGGACATCAACCGTTGCTTCACCACAGAGAGGGTCAAAATCAGTAAAATTAGCGATATGGGGCAGACGAATGACACTGATATTTAGTTCAGCTTTGGGTTTTTGGGCGGGGCGATCGAGTAAACTGAGAGAATCCTCGGCACTTAAAAAGATATCACTATAGGGAAGAACTCCTAACACGGGAATTTTTGTATAATCTTCTAGCCAAGTAATCCCCGAATCTAAGAGAGATTTTTGTCCGCGAAATTTATTGATCACAATACCTTTAATTAAAGCTCTTTCCTCCGGTTCTAATAATTCTAGCGTACCGACGACGTGAGCAAAAGCCCCCCCGCGATCAATATCCACCACTAAAATAGTAGCGGCATCGAGATATTTAGCCACCCGCATATTAGTTAAATCCCGATGTTTGAGATTTATTTCCGCCGGACTTCCCGCACCTTCACAGACAACTAGATCAAATTCTGTTGATAATTTGGCTAAAGATTCTTTAATTGCTTGCCAACCTTGGTCAAAATAATTCTGATAATAATCCGCCGCCGTGGTGACACCCACAGCCTTGCCTTTAATAATCACCTGAGAGGTCATATTTCCCTGGGGTTTTAATAAAATTGGGTTCATTTCTACCTGAGGAATTGTCCCCGCGGCCCATGCTTGCACCGCCTGAGCGTGACCCATTTCTCCCCCTCCGGCGGTAACATAGGCATTAAGGGCCATATTCTGACCTTTAAAGGGTGTTACCTGCCAACCTTTCCGGTTGAATAAACGACATAAAGCGGCAGTTAAAAAAGATTTACCCGCGTGGGATGTTGTCCCCACTACCATAATTGCTTTCATCTAGTTTTTTTTATTGAGTATTTTCAGTAAACAGTAATCAGTAATCAGTTGATACTAAATCCGTTGAGCATAGGCTACTCATAAGGACAGGCACAAGGCAAGAGGCTAATAACTGAAAACTCACATCTGATAATTCACATCTGATAACTGATAACTGATAACTGACTCCCAACAGCATTAAAAAGAAAACCAACGTTGCAGAGTATTGAAAAATCTTTGCCAGAAAGTGGGTTTAGGGAAAAAGTCCCCTTGGGGTTGCCATTTTTCTATTAATTTCCTCCCCAAAGGAGTGAGACGAAAACTATTGGTTATCCCCTGTCCATCTACTTCGCGCCGCAAAATTCCCACTTTAATCAACCAGAGAAGATAGCTTTCCGCTGCTGCTTCCGTCAGCAGTCTGGAAGTATAACCTTTCTCTAAACCCCCAGCACCAGGAATGCTCAAAAGTGATACACTTTGCTCCAGCATAGCGGCGAATAGGGTGACACGGAAAGGAGAACAACAGAGGGCTCGTTGGGCCCTAGTGATGGTAGCATCAGGATAATTGATGGCGGTAACGGTGGGAGTCGATAGGCTCATAGATTCCGGTCGTTTAGCTATTGATAAACTCATTGTTACATTAATTCTGTCTCAACCCCTGTTAACCCCAATCATCGATAAAATAGGGATGAAGTGTTAAGTAGCTTGAGTGTTTATGAAGTCTCCCGAACCGTTCGATAATAAATATACCCCAGAAGAAGTGGAAGTGGAAATCGAAACCGACGATTTCCCCCCCGTTGATACCCCGGTTAGTTTCGCCGCCACCCTCGAAAAAGTGAAAACTTGGTACGGCAGCCTGTCCACACCAGCACAGGTAGTTGTGGCAGTGGCGGGGGTTTTTGTGACTTTTTCGATTTTAACAGCGATTTTACGGCTAGTTAGCGCAGTTTTAAGCACTTTAATCCTCGCCGCTATCTTTTATCTCATCTATCGTTACATCCTCAAACCGAAATTTTAGTCGGCTATGCACATTTTCTGTTCAATGTCAAGAGTTTAGTTGATAAAAAAATTTATGGAAGAAACAGACAATAGAGATATCTTGGGGGAAAATGCGGCTAAGTTGGGATTGGCCCAGATCCAGCGTCATCTATTTCTCTGCTGCGATCAGACTAAGCCAAAATGTTGTGACAAGGAAGAAGGGTTACAAGTGTGGGATTATTTAAAGAAGCGGTTAAGTGAATTAGAACTCGATCGCCCTAGCGCCGACCGTCCAGGCTGTATTTTTCGCACTAAAGCCAACTGTTTGCGGGTTTGTAGCCAGGGCCCGATTTTATTAGTGTACCCAGAAGGAGTCTGGTATGGAAGGGTCAACAAGGAAGCGATCGAAAGAATTATCCAAGAACACCTAATCGGTAATCAAATCGTCACCGAATATGCTTTCCTTTGCCACGATTTACCAGCAATCTCCCTGAACTGTTCCAGAGAAGAACCCGAAACAATAGAGGAAAACAGGGTTAAAACTAGCTGAAACCCTAATTAACTACACATATCTAACTACCTTTGACCTTTTGCCTGTCGATCCTTTGTCCGTCTCCATTCCCCCAACCCTGCAGCCCGGAAAATAGCGATGAAAGAGACCAACAAAGACAACAAACAACTTTTATTAATCGACGATGACCCAAATTTAATACTTTTGGTGAAGGATTATCTAGAGTTTCGTGGTTATAGGGTGACAACCGCAGAAAACGGTCGGGAGGCCTTAGCAATCCTTGAATGCGCGGCAAATGCGGCCAAAGCAAGGGAAATGCCCGATATCATTATCTGTGATCTGATCATGCCGGAAATGGACGGTTATGCCTTCCTCGAAACAATTCGTCAGGACAGTCGTTTTAGTGGCATTCCCGTGATTTTTCTCTCCCCTAAGGATCAAAGTCAGGACAAGGTGACAGGTTTAACCGCTAGGTCCGATTTTTATATGGTTAAACCCTTTGAACCGGAAGAATTAGTTGCCCTAGTGGAGTCTTCCCTCAAACAAGCAGGCCAGTTGCCGAAACGCGGCACCCGCATTCATTCCCCGGATGTCACCCCTGTTCAGGTTCCGGGTAATGTGGAATTAACCCCAACGGAGTTAAAAGTAGTACAATTGGTCGCTCAAGGACTGGCTAATCGGGAAATCGCCGCAAAACTCAATGTTAGTCAACGGACAATCGAAAGTCATGTGTCGAATATGCTCCATAAAACCGGTCTTCATAATCGCACGGAATTGACCCAGTGGGCGATCGAAAGCAATAAGCTGTTGACTATCTAGAGCTTGCTGAAAAACTGTTTTTGCATACCCTCAATAGTCAACAACTTATCAGGGGTCAGGGACTTGCGTGGGAATAATATCCCAGCTTTGAAAATCCCTGTGTAGAAGAATCAGACCAGCCAGATGGCACATTATCAAAGCGCAAGTCCCTTAGCTGCCGGTGCTCTCGAAGGCTCTCCCCCTACTTAGGGTGATCAGCAAACCTGATCGATCGGAGGGCACAAGCTTTGCGCCCCTACAGTAACGGATTTTGTCCACAATGTAGGGGCGAACTGCGTTCGCCCAAAAGGTACATTATCAAAGCGCAAGTCCCTTAGTGTCAGGTGATTGTCAACTCAGCTTTTTTTGGAATTAAAAATCCCTGAGATTGTTCTGGGCTGCTAGTTGCGATCGCTCTTTTTCCAGGGCCAATTCCGTTTCCAATTCTTGGCTGAGGAAATAGTTGAGGAAAGTTCGGATAATAGCGATAAGGGCGAGTTTTGCCAAGGCTTCTAGAGTGGGTGTGACAGTGGTAGCCACGATGTCTCCACCTAACTGAAACTCTAGGGCTAAAGATAGCCAAGTACCAAAACGAATGCGAAATTGATTAAAGGAAAAAGAAGGACGACTGCGACCGTGACGATTAGACTGCCAAGCTAATTGTAGAGTTTTAATTAATCCGATCACCACACAAGCGATCGAAAGACTTTCTAGGCAAAACTTGATGATTGCCACAGCAGAGATCAAGCCTGTTTCTAAAGTTGCTAAAAATTCCATACCCTCTTATCGGATAAACCAACCTACGGTCTAAGGAAGTTTGTCCAATGGCAGTTAGAACAGGTTTCTCGCCTGTTCTAACCTATGGCTGACTTAAGCTGGTCTTCCCTCGACCACTTTATCGATTAAACCGTAGGCGACGGCTTCCTCGGCGGAGAGGAAATAATCGCGGTCGGTGTCTTTTTCGATGCGTTCGATGGTTTGTCCGGTGCGATTAGCCATAATTTCGTTTAATTGCTGGCGAATACGCAGGATTTCCTTAGCTTCAATGTCGATATCCGTCGCTTGCCGGCGCCCGGTCCCGCCCATGGGTTGGTGAATCATAATCCGCGCATGGGGAAGAGCGAGACGCTTACCCGGACTACCGGAAGCCAGTAAAAATGCCCCCATAGAGGCCGCTAATCCCACACAGATAGTCACCACTTCCGCTTTGATGTACTGCATGGTGTCGTAGATGGCCATACCGGCGGTAACGGAACCCCCCGGCGAGTTGATATAGAGATAGATGGGTTTAGTGGGGTCTTCCGAGTCAAGATAAAGCATTTGGGCCACAAGGGCATTGGCTAACCCGTCGGTGACTTCCTGCCCCAGAAAAAGAATGCGTTCCACCGAAAGACGGCTGTAAATGCTAATCCACTGTTCGTATTGGCTACCAGGCAGACGGTAAGGAACTTTTGGCACACCGATAGGCATAATTGGTAACAACTCCTGCTAATTTGTAATAAATCTTAACTAACTTGGGCGAGGGGTTTCGGTAGTTCCTTGCGACTTTCGAGAACGCGATCGAGCAATCCGTAATCTTTCGCCTGTTGTGGGGTGAGATAGAAGGTGCGATCCATATCTTTCGCCAGTTTTTCGGTAGTTTGACCCGTATTTTTCGAGAAAATCTCTAACATCGTCTGTTTGTTGGCGATTACCTCCTTGGCTCGAATCTGGATATCGGTGGCTTGTCCCTGGGCCCCGGTACGATTTTGGTTGAGAACAATGGTAGCGTGGGGTAAGGAGGCGCGAAAACCCTTGGTTCCTGCGGAAAGAATCATCGCTGCAGTTCCCATGGCCTGTCCGATACAGATAGTATGAACGGGAGGTTTAATGTAGTTGAGGGTGTCACAGATGGCGAAAGCTTCGGTTTCGTAGCCGATCGCGTCCCCCGTGTACCAGGATGTGCCGGTAGAGTTGATATAGAAGAAAATCGGTTTTTCGGGATCGTCAAATTGCAGGTAAAGCAGTTGGGCGATAATTAATTCCGTCACGTCCACCCCGACATTGCGCTTGACATCATCGGAGGAAAATAAGGGCAACCCCAGATAGACAATTCTCTCTTTGAGCAGAAGAGATTCCAAGTCCGGTGGTGGTGTCCGATAGGCTGCATCCCCATAATAGGCAGTTTGTACCGCTTTAATCACTGAGTTCATCGAGTTTTTCCGTCATACACAGTATCCTGCTTTTGATTTTAACGTAATCAGGTTGACCGATTGGCAAAAGTGTAGCGGTGGTTTGCCCTCTCCCTGCTTCAACAACTTCTGCGGCTCACCAGTAGTAACAAGCAGATTTCTAGTCGATAATTAGGGCTATTTTCCCCGTTACCGCACCAGTTTCTAGCAATTGATGGGCGCTGATAGCTGCCGCTAAAGGAAAGGTTTGGGAGAGATGAATAGTTAACTTTTTCTCATCAATTAAACGCGCCCCTTGGCGAAGAATTTCTGTTTGATATTTTTGCGCTTCTGGCAGTCCCATCAAAGCCGGGGTTAACATTAATTCTAAACTAATCCGCAAATTGCGATCACGGGCTTCCTTCCAGCTGCCCGTAGGTTCCAAAATCGTCACCATATCGCCGTACACGCGCACCGCTCGGCAAGTTTGCCCAAAAGTTGCCCCTCCCACCGTATCAAAAGCGATATCTACTCCTTTCCCTGCGGTTTCTTGAAGTATCGCCGCGACAAAATCGGTTTGTTTGTATAAAATCGGGTAATCTGCTCCTAATTGCCGCACTAAACGCTCTTTATCGCCATTTCCCACCGTTGTATAAACTTTAGCCCCTTTCAGTTTCGCCAATTGAATCGCGACATGACCAACACCCCCGGCCCCGCCATGAATAAGGACGCTTTGTCCCGATTGCAGACGAGCGCGATCGTAGAGTGCTTCCCAAGCGGTGATTAAAACCAAAGGTACAGCGGCCGCCTCGGCAAAAGAAAGAGATTTCGGCTTGTGGGCCAAATAATCCGCCTCGATCAGGGCATATTCAGCATAATTTCCCGTGCCGGCCTTGCCCAGTCCGCCGCTACAAAAGTACACTTCATCCCCGGGGCGAAAATCCCGCACTTCCGCCCCAACGGCCTCGACAATTCCCGCCCCGTCACAGCCCAAAATGGCCGGCATTTGCTCGGGGTAAAAAGTGCCGCGTTTACGAATTTTTGTATCAATAGGGTTGACACTAGCGGCTTTTAATGCTAGTAAAACCTGATGCGGTTGACTAATTCTCGGGGTGGGTACTTCCTGAAGCTGCAGGACATCCAGGGCGGTCATGAGGATAGCTTTCATTCTATCTATTCGGGATTAACCCACATTAACGTCTGACCAAATTCTACCGGTTCACCGTTAGCGACGGCGATTTCAACGATTTGCCCGGCCACTTCCGCTTCGATTTCGTTCATCAACTTCATCGCTTCGATGATACAGACCGTTTGTCCGACACGGATCCGATCGTTTTTTTCCACGAAAGAGGGTTCATCGGGAGCAGGAGCACCATAAAAAGTGCCGACCATGGGAGAGGTAATCGCCAGCCATTTTTTATCAACAGCGGCGGCCACGGGTTCGGGAGTGGGGGTTTCTGGGGCCGGGGTGGGACTGGCGGCTACCACTGGAGGGGCGACTGGGGCTGTCACCACCGGCAAGGGAGCGGGGAGAGAACCAAGGGCAGTATTAACGGTTCCTTTGCGGATATGTAGCTCTAAATCTGCACTTTTTAGGCTAAATTCACTGATATCCGTTGCTGCCAATGTTTTGATCAGTTCTCGAATTTCGTTGTAATCAATAGTCACCGCTCTGAAATCCCCCCGCAAATAAAAAGCAACAAATCCAAATTCGCACCCACCAAACCGTCGATTTTTGACGTCTAGCGGCTAAGTTTTGGGAAACAGACTCAGAAACACTGGCTTTAGTCCTAAACCCGCCCCAAAGGACTCATTTCTGGGCTTCTGATCCCAATTATTCCCGTCCCAGATAGGAACCATCCCGGGTATCCACTTTAATCCTTTCACCGATGGAAATAAACAGGGGAACCATCACCTGCGCTCCCGTTTCTACGATCGCTGGTTTGGTGCCACCGGTGGCCGTATCCCCCTTGACCCCCGGATCTGTATCGATGATTTCCAAGATTACCGAGGTGGGCAATTCCACCTCTAACACTTGCTCATTCCAAAAGAGAATATTGACTTCCATTCCTTCCTTCAAATACTTGGCTCGCTCGCCCATTTGTGTCGGGGTGAGAGTTGCTTCCTCAAAAGTCTCCATGTCCATAAAGACAAACTGATCACCTTCTTTGTAGGTGTGCTGCATAGTGCGCTTTTCGATCGTGGCTGAGGGCAAGGTTTCCCCCGCCCGGAACGTCCGTTCTACCACGTTGCCAGTCTGGACATTTTTTAACTTGGTTCGCACGAAGGCCGATCCTTTACCCGGTTTGACGTGCAGGAATTCCACCACCCGCCAGACAGAGCCATCGATCTGGATGGTTGTGCCACTCCGAAAGTCGTTACTCGAAATCATGAAATGCTGTTTAGGCCAAGAAAGATCAATATTCCATTCTACATACTCGCCGTACCGAAAAAAACTTTTTTATGGGAATTTGTCTGAATCGAAGCGCGGTGGACTAACCTAGGGGCGGCAGCTAAAAGTAAGTTAGAATTAATTGACTGACTGACTGACATCTGAGAAGCGATATTAACCATGACGGGTGTGGACTTACAGCAATTATTACTAGAAAAATGGGGTCGTTCCTACGATATCCAGCTACGACGCATCAAAGATAAGGTTCATGTCCAGGTAATGTGGAAATATCTCGAACAAGCTTCTTTTCCCCTCTCCGAGTCTGAATATCTGGAACATCTCAATGCGATCGCCAATTATCTCCACGAATGGGGTGGTATTAGTCAATTTCAAGCTTTTATCCGCGAAACCCGTGAGCGTCCCCGTCTCGGTAAAGCGGTTAGTCTGCCCCTAGATCTAGGCGAAAGGGCATCGGAATGGCTGATCAGTGATCAGTGATCAGTTATTACAATTACACCATCGAGATTTGTGGGTATTATTCAAATATACTACCATTACTTGGATTATTGGATTTTACTAACATTGAGAATACTTAAACCAGGGATTTGAATTAATTCAAAGAAGATAGAGGGGAATGATTGAAAGAGTCGATAGAAAATCGTGTCAGTTTTCATGCTTTTATTTTACAAGGCGATCGCATTTTTTATCTCCCTTTTTGTATAGCTCTAACCTGTTTAACCTCTAATTCTAAGGCGGATGCGACTTGCT
>JAADBR010000097.1 GCA_009995705.1 Microcystis aeruginosa W13-11 | reverse complement strand
GTCGATAAAACTATCAGTTTTTCCCAACGTTCAGCTAACCACCTCTGTCCCTCTGTTATTGAGAGAAAACCCAAACCTCTGAAAAGATTCAATCCTATAGTTGTGAGAATTGACCAATTGCTTGCCGCTTGAAAATCACTGATCTCGTTTTTATCTTCCTCAAAAATTACATCTTTTACCCAGTGTAACTGATTTTCTATTTTCCAATGTCCTCAAATAATTCTAGCAAATACTTGGGCGAATTCGGTTAGGCTGCCGATTATTTTTAGCAAACTCTCCTATGTCTCGATTTCCTGACGTAATTGCCGATCACTCTTGACAAGTTGCTGGTTTTGTGATTATAGAAATTCCACCCGTGCCTGGGTGGACTGCAATTCTTTGACTAATTCCCGATAGACCGAGAGGGGAACCGAGGGGCGACCAGTGCAACTCTGGGGTACTTGGGGGGAAATACGCGGCGTAGTGGTTATGAATTGACTAATTTAGGGCTTTTAAGCGGTAAAAATGGCCTACTGGACCGGTTCCACTACCGATAGCGAGGGAATGCTCAAGGGCGTTAGTAACGTACTCCTTGGCTTTTTTCACCGCTATTTTTAGGTCATCCCCCAAAGCGAGGTTAGCCGCGATCGCTGCCGATAGGGTACAACCAGTCCCGTGAGTGTTATTGGTTTCGACGCTTCTGGTCTTAAAAGTTTGCCATTCCTCCCCATCAAAGTAGATATCAACCCCACGCAGCCGGCCTTTCATACCTCCTCCTTTCACTAATACCGGTGTGGCCGACTTCTGGAAAATAATTTCGGCGGCCGCTTTCATCGTCTCAAAATCATTGATCTCGATGCCACTTAAAAGCTGTGCTTCGTAACGGTTGGGGGTAATAATCGAAGCCAGAGGAATTAAACTATCAAAAATACTATCTATGGCCCGATCATCAATTAATTTAGCTCCTACCCGCGAAACCATAACCGGATCCACCACTAAACTGGTCAAACGCCAGCGCTCGATCGCCTCGGCCACCGCTTCAACAATCTCGCTGCTGAACAGCATTCCCGTCTTGACCGCTGACACAGACAGATCTCCGACTACGGCATCGATTTGGGCCGTTACCATTTCTGGACTCAAGGACTCGATGCGCTCGACCCCTAGGGTATTTTGGGCGGTAACGCAGGTAAGGGCGCTGGTGCCGTGAACTCTGTGGAAGGCGAAGGTTTTCAAATCAGCTTGAATTCCCGCGCCGCCACCACTATCGGAACCAGCGATGGTGAGAACAATGGCAGTCATAGGAGGTTAGCGATCAAAAGGACGACGACGTTGCAGAAATTCGGGGATATCTAATCCCGCCGGTTTTGGTGGTTCGGGAGTGGATGCCGGACTGGGGGCGGGGGTATTGATCACCACTTTGTTACTGGTGGGACGAGAGGGGGATTCCCCAGAAAAACCGGTGGCAATGACGGTAATTCTGACTTCTCCCTGCATTTTCTCGTCAATTACTGCCCCAAAGATGATATTAGCGTTGGGATCCACCACTTCATAGATAATTTCGGCGGCGGCATTGACTTCGTGTAGGGTTAGGTCTTGACCACCGGTGATGTTAAAGACCACACCTTTCGCCCCTTCGATCGAGGATTCCAGTAACGGCGAGGAAATAGCAGCGATCGCTCCTTCCTTAGCCCGAGATTTTCCCGAACCGATGCCGATGCCCATTAGGGCCGAACCCGCATCGGCCATCACTGCCCGCACATCGGCGAAATCCACATTCACCAGACCGGGGATCGTGATAATATCCGAGATACCCTGTACCCCTTGCCGCAGCACATCATCAGCGACGCGAAAAGCCTCCTGTAGGGGAGTTTCAGCGGGTATTACCTGTAATAACTGGTTATTGGGGATAATAATCAGGGTATCGACCCGACTTTGTAAACCGCCCACTCCTTCATCGGCCTGATTAGTGCGACGACGACCCTCGAAGGTAAAGGGACGAGTCACAACTCCCACGGTCAAACAGCCGATTTCTTTGGCAATTTCGGCCACAATTGGAGCGGCCCCTGTTCCCGTACCGCCGCCCATGCCGGCGGTAATAAAGACTAGATCGGTTCCTTCCAATGCTTGGGCGATTTCATCCCGGGATTCTTCTGCCGCTTTCTGTCCGATCGCCGGATTGCCCCCCGCCCCTAGGCCGCGGGTTAATTTTGTCCCGATTTGTAACCTCTGGGGGGCGGAGGAGTGGGCTAGGGCCTGGGCATCGGTGTTAATTGCCCAAAATTCGATTCCGGTCACGCCGCTGGCGATCATGCGGTTAACGGCGTTACAGCCCCCACCGCCGACCCCGATCACCTTGATCTTGGCGACATTGCTCGGCACGATGCGATTACTACGACTTTCTTCTCGGGGTGTCATCTGTGATTCATGGGGACGAGTAAATAATACTCCAGCATTATTCTGAGAGTAATGATTATCTTCGCTCATCGCTGAACTGGCATAATCGTTACTGTTCAGATTGGGATAGGTGGGAACGATTTCATTAATCGATGTCATTGGAATTGGAACACTCTTAGTACAAGATTCTGTTTTTGGTTTGATTAATCAGAGATGCAATGTTAACACTATCACTAATATTATGTCGGTTCCAGTATCTACATTATCAGTTTCTGATTCAGAAAATCATAATTTGGGGTTTTTGGCGATACACAAAGGGAATAATTGCGGTTATTTGCAGATCAATTCCAGTTAATCCCGACCGGTTGCCGTTACTTTGGCAACCCTAGGAGCTGGCTGCGGTTTTAATTGTACAGTGGGAGCATCGGGATTGCTCAGATCGATGTAGAGAATTCGCGCTAGAGGTATCTTGGATGACAATGACCGTGATTGTACGAGAGCAGTTAATTTTTCGGGCAATCTATCTTTATAAAAACCTAAATAGACCTGTCCTAGCTCGGTTTTTAGTACAAGATTACTAGGATTGCGCCAATCGATGGCGGCAATTTTAAGGGATAAGTTATCAATTAAGGGATAAATTTTTTGCCACTGTTGTTGATATTGTCGGTCGTAACCAAGCACTTCTAGGCTAGGTAATTGGTTTTTGGGCAGAGTTCGACCATAATAGTTTTGAGGAATTATCGTTCCAGAGGCATCTAAAAAGCCTTGCTGTTGATGGGAACGCCAACGGGCAACAGGTTTTCTTTCTTGAATAGAAACAATCACTTTCGGGGGTAATAATTGCCGCTCGATCTTAACGTCGGCAATAGCGGGAATAGCCGCTAATTTTTCTCGTAATTGATGGGTAGGTAATTCCCAGAGAGATAGAGGATAGCTTAATTTCAGCCAAGTGCGAATCGACTCGGAGGAAATTAATTCTGTGCCTGCGATTTCCACCTGTCCGGCCTTGGTAATTGTCCAATAGGGTGAAGTCATCCCCCAAGCTAATCCCGTCGCTAAACCACTAACCACCAGAAAGCGACCTAGAGCTTGCCACACCTTTGATCGCCTTTGGTGGCGCAGGTTTTGTCGTTTTTGTTCCAGGGAGAGGGATGAAAGAATTTGATCGCTCATAGGGAAAATCTCGGACAGTTTTGCTGTTATCTTAGGTCGCGAGGTGGGCTGCTGGCAACTCGATCGCTACTCAAATAACCAGTTTGACAAAGAAAGAGATAATAAATGTTATAACAGTAGTAGTCTACAGGCGTTCTTTTGTCTGTCTCCAGTAAACCTAAACGCTCCTTTTTGCCAAGATATTTCGACGGTCACCCCGAAAGAGCGTTCCGGCAAGAACAGCCTAATTTATCCGAAAATTACCTATGGTTATCAACAAACGCGGACTTGTTCTCGGTGCTACAGCAGTAGTCCTGTCTACCGTCGCCGTCACGGGGGCGGGATTCCGACTCTCCCAAAGTCAAGCTTTTTTTCAGGAAAGTCCCAAGGAAACCGTTGATGAGGTTTGGCAGATCATCAACCGCACTTATTTAGACGGCACTTTTAATCAATCGGACTGGAACGCCATCCGCAATCAGTATTTAAATCGTTCCTACAAAAATCAAGAGGAAGCATACACCGCTATCCGCGAGATGTTGAAAACTCTCAATGATCCCTATACCCGTTTTATGGATCCCAAAGAGTTTAACAATATGAGGATCGATACATCGGGAGAATTGACTGGGGTAGGGATTCAATTGACCAAAGATGAGAAAACCAAGCAGTTAGTCGTGGTTTCCCCCATTGAAGATACTCCCGCTTCTAAAGCTGGTGTGCTGCCCAAAGATGTGATTATCGCTATCGATGGTAAATCTACCGCAGACATGGAACTCGATCAAGCGGTGAGCATGATCCGCGGCAAAGTGGGGACAAGCGTTAAGATCACGATTCAACGGGGTGAGGAGAAAAAGGAATTGACTCTTACCCGGGCTAAAATTGAAATTCACCCGGTACGGGCCCACACGGAAAACACCCCGATCGGTAAAGTCGGTTATATCCGTCTCAATCAATTTAGCGCCCAAGCTAGTGGCGATATGAGTCAAGCGATTCGCGAATTGGAAGCTGAAGGGGTGAAGGGTTATATTCTCGATCTGCGTTCTAACCCCGGCGGCTTACTCTACGCCAGCATCGAAATCGCTCGGATGTGGATACCCGATGGTTTAATTGTCTCTACGGTCGATCGCAAAGGGGTGACGGAACGTCAACGGGCCAACAATCAAGCTTTGACTAATAAACCCCTAGTTGTCCTCGTCGATGGTGGTTCCGCCAGTGCCAGTGAAATTCTCTCTGGAGCTTTACAGGATCATGATCGGGCGGTTATTGTCGGTACGAAAACCTTTGGTAAGGGATTAGTGCAATCGGTACGCAGTCTTAGTGACGGTTCCGGATTAGCGGTGACAATTGCCAAGTATCTCACCCCCGACGGACGCGACATCAATAAAGATGGTATTCATCCGGATGTGGAGTCGGAACTGAGCGAGGAAGAGCGCAAAAATCTTCAACAGGAACGGGATCGGGTGGGAACTTTCCAGGATCCTCAATTCAAGAAAGCTTTTGAAATCTTGGAAAAAGAAATCACTGAAGGCAAGAAAACGCCCACCAATACCGCTAAACAATAGGTTGACATTTGCCCGCTCGAATTAAACCCACCCGACGGGCGATCGCTTCTCCCCGCTCGGCAAAAGGACCCCAGTATTGACCATTAACTGGGGTTTTTCCGTTTTCTAGGGCTATAATCTGACAAATTCCCGTATTTTCTTGAACGATGTACCAGTTTTGTGCGCTATTATCCATAGATTTTTCTCCTTATACCCCAAATCCTAGGGTTGATTCATGAATCAACCCTACCCTAAACCCCAAACCCCACGAAAAACTTTTTGCCGCAAACCCGAAGTAAAAAATTTTTATCAACTTCTTGACAAAACCGGGGATATAAATGCTAGTATTAAAAAGGTCTGTCCAATGGGGATTAGCCAAGCGGTAAGGCAGCGGGTTTTGGTCCCGCCATTTCCTAGGTTCGAATCCTAGATCCCCAGTTTAAGATTTTTGATCCCTAATCCACCAATGATCGAGAATATCCTTGATCAAAGCTTCCTTGAGCCAAATACGACCGATAAGCGTCAGGGGAACCGCCAGAAATAGCCCTAAAAAGCCAAAAATCGAGGCAAAAAACAACTGGGCTAACAGGGTAAAAGCGGGTAAGAGCTTGAGCGACCGCACTGTTAAAATGGGCAAGGGTGGATGATGGTCGAAATATTGAACTAACAGATAAATACTGCTGTAGAGTAGTAAAACCGCCCAGGGTTGCCAGGGAGCTTCCAGAAGGGCGATAGAAAAGGGTAAAATCGTGCTTAAAACCGGCCCGAGGTTGGGGATAAAGGTGAGAAATCCTGCGAGAATAGATTGGGAAAAAGCGAGGGGAATGCCGATCAGGGATAGACCCAAACAACTGCCCAAGGTCATAATCAACATATGACAGAAAATCCCTTTTAGCCAAGCTTTTAAATCTCGATCGCAATGTTCTAGGATCGATCGTACTCTAGGACGGTAGAAAGCGGGAAATAAACGCAGAAAACAACGGTGGTAAGCGGCAGGATCGGCGAGAATCATCAAGCTCAGGGCAATAATTAGCAGTAAGCTGAGGATAATGCCAAAAGTACCGTAAAAAATGCTCAAACCCCGGCCGGCAATTTGGTTAATTAGGGGTTGTAATTGGGCGAGCAGCGTTTTAAAGTCTGGAAAGACACTGGCCAAACTAGGATCGAGATAATCCTCAAGACCATGGACTTGTCCCCAGAGTCTTTCTATCGCTTGGGGTAATAAACTAAATAATTGGCGAAATTGTTGGACTAAAGCGGGTATAATTACCAAAAAAATACCAGTAATACCAATAAAGAAGCCAAAAAGGGTGATGGTTAGGGCGTGGGAACGCTTGAGGTGATGACGCTGCCACCAAGTCACAGCCAAATTTAAAATCTGGGCCAGAAGAATCGCCATTAATGATAATAAAAGAATCTGTCGAATCTGCCAGAGAATCAACAGACAAAAGACTAACAGGACTAAACCGAGGCTGCTGCCAAAAGTCATGATGAGTAAGGAGAAAAATTCCTAATCAGTTATTGTCCGTCTCCAGAGGGCAAAAACCGTGAGCAGAAAAGGAGTAAAAACCAGAATTAAAGTGTTAAGAGGACCAGGAGCGATCGATGATAAAGGGGCAAGATATTTAATTCCCAGGGAAATTAAAGCCGATATCAAGATTATTTTGATAATAAAGCCGCTCATAGATGAATGTTTAGGGGACACCAGCACTATCTTATCCCTGAAGAGGTTAAAAATTGCTCGAAATCTGGCAATCATCCCCCTTAATCCTCAAATCCCTAGAGGCTCCTTTGGTGGGCAACCAAACTCAGCCAGAAAATGATACTATCGCCAGCTAGAAAATATTAAATTTTTATAAAGTTTTTTCAATTTCCCTAACAAAATGTAAAAATAGATACAGAATAAGGAATAAGACCTTTTCGTTTGTTGTCCCTAAATAGGGACGACAAAGGGAATTAAAGTCAATTTAAAGCATTGCAGGGAGTCAGTGATATTATGTTAGCCTATCGAGGAGTTAAGTACGAAAGGGATTCTCTCCCCTTGGAGATGAAGACTGGAGATGTCGCGGGTAAATACCGAGGTCAAGACTGGAATCACCATTATCCTCGCCATATGCTCCAATTAGAGCCGAAACTGCATCGTCAGTACCGTGGAGTTGCCTACAGCACCCGTCCTCATCTTGCTGGACAAGTCATCCCAAGCACTTGTCCGTTGCCTGTTGTCAAACCCCCTGTTGTTGTCCAAGAGGAAACCCTTTCTAGCATCCATCTGAACAATATTCGTCTTCGTCTGGAACGTCGTTTACAAATCGCTCAAGAGAATGGGGATGAAACCCTTGTTAATCTCTTGAAAAAAGAATCCCAAGACTTAGCCTTAAACTGCTAGATTAGCAGTTTTTTTGCCACTTTCCCCCCGGTTCTGCCGGGGGGAATATTTTTGGGACTAAAAATGGCACCCAGAGAAATTATCACCCTGGTTAGGAGTTTACAAGCTTTTAATTATATTAGGTCGAGGTCTATTTTAGTTCGGGTTCGGATTGGGACGTTGTATCATTTCCACAACATTTTTGATACCTTGGATAAAAGTTTGAAAACTACGGGATTTATTTTCAGTTAGGGAAAGATGGGGGGCAATCTGTTTAGAGTGGGTTCCTGCATAATACTCTTTCACTAGCTTTTTTAATTCTTGTTTGGCCGAGTTAAGCTGGTCTGGTTCTCTGTATTTACTTTTATTTTGTTTTTGATCGAGACTATTTAAATTATATGCCTTGGCCACCGCTGCTAAATCTCCCAGAAACCAAGATTCTAATTCATGACAAATAATCCGAATTAATACTTGAGCATCACTGGCATTTTGACAAATTTCCCCTAGTTCTTTTTTGAGTTCTTGACAATCGTGGGAATCCTGATCATGGACAATAATAAATTTGGTATTGGGACTAGATTTATTGAAAGCTTTGAGTTTTCTAGGAATAGATTTGGCTAGGTCTTGTTTACCTTGATGACTAATACATATATAGCTGATTTCTGGGGGAATAAGTTTAGGCAAAAGTTCTTCTAACACATTTTTTATAGATGACTCTTCTAGCAAAAATACGATATCATAGTTCATTAGGGTTCTACTCCTTTAAACCAACCTTGATTCCAAAGATAGCCGGGTAAATCGCCTTCCGCTACTAAGTTTTTGAGGATTTCGCTATCGGCAGCCCTATGGATTTGGGTGATACCTTGGGATTTAATTAGCCAGAAAATACTAGCTAGTGGAACCGCATTGATAAAATCGGGGGAGTGGCTAGAAACAAATACCTGACCCCCCCGGTCGCTATAGTGGGCGAATTCTTCGGCTAGTTCTTTTAATAAAGTAGGATAAAGTTGGTTTTCTGGTTCTTCGACACAGAGTAGGGGATGAGGATTGGGATCGAATAGTAATATTAAATAAGCGAACATTTTCATAGTCCCGTCAGAAACATAGCGATCAATAAAAGGGTCTTTAAAGGCCTGATCTTGAAAACGTAAAATCAAGCGACCGTCTTCGGTTTCTTTGGCTTCCACAGAGGAAATACCCGGAACTCGTTGTTTCATTCTTTCGAGAATTTGCTGAAAAATTTGGGGATATTGTTGATAAATATATTGGGCAACTGTTGCCATATTATCACCCGTGGGGGATAAGTGTTCAGCATAAGATATTTCTTTACTTCCTCTAGCTTCGCTAATGTGAAAGTCGGAAATGTGCCAATTTTCAATCAGAGAACGAAAGGCAGTAGCGGCTTTAAAACGTTGAAATTGTCCTAATCCTTTGAGCGCTAGTATATCGTTAGATTCTAGCTGTTGTTCTTCTCGATCGAGTTCTTTATCTGGTTTACTAAAATCTTCTTCATTGGTGATAGCATATCCTTGACCGCGTTGAAAATCTAAAAAATGAAAAGGTGCACCGTGTTCACCCCGTTTATAGCGAAGTATTTCGCGTTTGATCATGGGGCGATTTTCCTCTTGTCCAATTCTGAGTATATAAGTAACCAGACGTTCTATATCTGAGATTTTCATCCGAAATTGCAGCTCGATTTCAATATCTTCCTGTTCTTGACCTCTGGTAATAACTTCTTTATAACCGCCGCGAATTTGTAAAGCTTGGCGAATGTTGTTTTTAAGGGCATCTCGCAGAAACCCAAAAATATCAAATAGAGTAGATTTTCCCGTGCCGTTAGCTCCAATAATCACGCAAAAAGGGGGAATATCTCTTATGTGTATATTTTTAAACATACGATAGTTTTTTATTTTAATAGAAACAATTTTCATGATATAATCGAGTCATTATAGTTTTTTTGATTATACGATTGATCAGGTGAAGATAAGTAGGTAGGCGTTAAAAATTATCAGACACCCCCTTATCAAGGGGGGATTAAGGGGGGATCCCCCCGCTTATCGGCAACCCCCTTAATAAGGGGGGCAGGGGGGATCGAACCTAAAATCCATTTTTAATTTAATTATAACCAGCTACTTAATTGA
This sequence comes from Microcystis aeruginosa W13-11, assembly GCA_009995705.1. Lineage (GTDB taxonomy): Bacteria > Cyanobacteriota > Cyanobacteriia > Cyanobacteriales > Microcystaceae > Microcystis > Microcystis aeruginosa_F. The sequence goes on along the minus strand of JAADBR010000097.1, from coordinate 29,333 downwards.
GCAATTAGTCAAAAAAGCCAGAGATTAGGCTCTCTGGGAAATTGGGGGATAAATCAGCTAGAAAGTATAGAGGCAAGCTCAACCGTCTGAGGAAGGGACAAGAAACCAGACTAAACATAAGTTGCCAAAATAGCGTAAATTGTCTATAAATTTGTTCAACGACTTAAATTAGTACAAATGTTTGACTGTATTATCATCGGTGCGGGACCAGCAGGAGCGACGGCGGGTTATCATCTAGCTAAAAAGGGACGATCGATCCTGATCCTCGATAAAGCGCAATTACCCCGTTATAAACCCTGTGGTGGGGGGGTATCCCCGGCAATTAAGCAATGGTTTGATTTTGACTTTACTCCCGTGATCGAGAATACCGTTACGCAAGTGGAGTTTACTTGGAAACAGGGGGATACCGTCACCACTAAGTTAAATATGCTAGAACCGATGTGGATGGTACAAAGGGATCGTTTCGATGATTTTTTAGGTCAACAGGCGATCGCAGTCGGGGCAACCATCCAAGATAACAGCGAAGTTACCCAGATCAAATTCGTCCAAGATCACTGGCAAGTCACCACATCCCAAGGAACATTTTCAGGCAAATATCTGATTGCTGCCGATGGTGTTAAGGGCAATACCAGTCGCTGGTTGGGATTACCGGCAAAAAACGAAGTGATCGGTGCTGCTCTGGAAATTACTAACGCAGAAGCGACTATTCCACCCCAAAAAGCTTTTTTTGATTTTGGTTCCCTAAAAAATGGCTATATCTGGGCTTTTCCCAAGTCTAATGGTTACACAATTAGCGGTGGTTGTTTTAAGGGCAGCATCAAATCCGAGGAGCTGAAAAAACAACTGTTAAATTATACCCGTCAAAAGGGCTGGAATTTAGAGGATTATCGCTATAGTGAGTATGCTTTGGCCCTTTGGAACGGAAATCAACCGCTACACGCCCAAAATGCCTTAATTGCAGGAGAAGCGGCGGGGATTCTCGATCCTCTTATCGGTGAGGGTATCCGTCCGGCAATTTTGACGGGAGTTAAGGCAGCCGAGGCGATCGATCGAGCTTTAGCCGGGGATAATCGCGCTTTAGCGAACTATAGTCGGATAATTCGGGAAGAATGGGGGGAAGATATGGCTTTAGCGGCCAAATTAGCTGGTTTATTCTATCAATTTACCCAAATCGCCTATAATGTCGCCGTTAAACGCCCGATCGCCAGTCAACTGATGGGACGTATTCTCGTGGGAGATTTAAAATACCGGGATGTTACGGAACAAGCGATGCAACAATTGAAAAAGCTTTTACTGCCCGGATTTGGTTGGGGGTAAAACTTCTCTTACCATGGGGGAGGTAACTCGATCGCTGATGGTTACTTTCCCGATCGCCGTGGGTAAAATAAATCTAATCTTTGCCATCTTTGACCTTTTTATCGGCCGTAAGTGCCTCGAAATTCAGGGATGCAGGAAGGATAATAGTTCTCTGAATATCGACTATAATGATTAATAATCTTTCTGATTAGGGGAGAAAATAAATGTCAGTGATGATTGAACAAAGTCTTGAAAAAATTCTAACAGAAATTAGTCAAAAACTAGAAAATGTCCAAAAAGATGTTACAGATATAAAAATTCAACTAACAGAAGCTAAAGGCGAAAGACAAGTATTAAAAGTAGAAATAAATTCTGTAAGAGGAGAAATAAATTCTGTAAGAGGAGAAATAAATTCTGTTAAGGAAGATGTCAAAGAAATTAAAAGATCACAACAAGCGCAAATTTGGACAATAATTGGTATTTTAATTACTGCGGCGGGAGGTTTTTTAGTAGCAGTTGGTAGATTCGTTATTTCAGGTAATCCTTAATCATAGTCCTCAGGCAACTTAGTTCAAATGATACTGTAAAGACATGAAATTACCTAACGGAGAACAGGCAGAAATTGCTATGGAAAAGTTAATCAACTATTGTTTAAATCCAGAACATTCTAGCGGTAAAAACAAAGCTAGAGTTTTCAAGTCCCGTTTAGGAATAACTCAAGAAAATGCTGAATTATTACTATCAATGATTCAACTAGCAGCAATTGAAGGTGAAGTCGTTCAGCAAGCACAGACAGAATTTGGTCAACAGTTTAAGGTAGATTGGACTATACCAGATCGGCAAGGAATGCAACTTCGGACTATTTGGGAACTCACTTCGACTAATTCTAATCCTCGTCTTATTTCTGCATTTATTAGGTGACAATATATGAAAAATATTTTAATTTTAGATACTGTGGCTATTACCAATCCTGTTACTAAGGAAAGATTAACTTTAGTTGAACCAGAATATGAGTCTATAGAAAGCTTACCAAGTGGACAAGTTGGAACGGTAGTGGAAGTATATGAACGAAACGGAGAAAAGCAATATTTGGTGGAATTTTCTGATAATCAAGGACGGGAATATGCTATAGCTCTTTTAAAAGAAGATGAGTTACTTGTTTTACATTATGAACTTGAAGTTGCTTAATTATCGTAATTGTAACTTACAGCGCGATCGCTTTTCTGACAACCCTACCACCAATCCCCAACCCTTGATGATTGCCGATGAATCGCTTATAACTGAATTAACCGCCACCATTTACAACGCTATGAATGAACAACTCACCCAAGCTTACCTAAATCTCATTAATCAATTATTAACCTGTAATGAAGGCGATGAACCCCAAATATTACAGGAAAATCAGAGATTATTAGATCGGGGTTTGATAGAGATAATGATAGCTGTAGCGCAACAATACAGGGAAGCAGGAAGGGAAAATGAGGCGTAATCGTTGACAAGCACTTGAGACAAAATATACAATAATACTGATAACCATCATTATCAGGAGAATCATCAGATGTCAATTACGATTGAACAAGATCTCAAAGAAATTTTAGGTGAAATTAATCAGAAACTAGAAAAACTTGATAATCGTCTGAATAGTCTAGAAATTGGACAAGCTAGATTAGAGGAAAAAGTCGATGGTTTAGAAAAAGATATTGAAAGTTTAAAAGATGATGCAAAGGAAATAAAAGGCTCTCAAAAGGCACAAATTTGGACATTAATTGGAATCTTGGGAATGGCTTTACTAGGAACAATAATTCGCTATATTATTCTTCCTTTTCCTCAATCATAAATATAATCACAAAAATCATAGTACAGACAATGAACGAACAACGCACCCAAGCTTATCTAAACCTCATTAATCAGCTATTATCCTGCAATGATGGCGATGAATCCAGAATATTACAGGAAAATTAGGAGTTGATAGGGGATAGAGTGAAAGATTTATTTTATTTTTTGTAAATATCTCCGCGAGTACCAATCTGAGTAATAATATAAATTCGATTTTCTTGATCTATAAAAAATAAACAGCGATAATCTCCTATTCGTAATCTTAATTCTGGCCTTCCTTTAAGGGGCTTAATATCCGCATTTTCAGAGTTGGTTAATAAAGATTTTAATCCTTTAATAATACGCTCTTGATCAGTTTTAGACAACCGTTTTAGATAGCGTTGGGCAGGTTTTAAAATAAGAAAACGCCACTCACTCAAGGTTTTCTCCCCATAAGTCTTGTTCAAGTTCTTCTAAAGAGATTCCCTGATCTTTTCCTGTTAAATAATCTTGCCAAGCTGCGTCACTTTCGGCAATGTCTTCAGGAGGAATAATTTCGGTTTCATCCCCTTCAACAAAAATCGGTTGAAATTGCATTTGTTGAGTTGGTGTTGTCATGATGGTATTTATCCTAGTTAGTTTTCTCATTTTATCTTAACATTGAGATTCTTAAATGATTCATGATTTAGGCAAAATTCCTTTTTTTTCAATATAATCAAGAATAATCCTGTTCAACCCTCTCTCAACCCATGAACGAACAACGCACCCAAGCTTATCTAAACCTCGTTAATCAGCTATTATCCTGCAATGAAGGCGATGAACCCCGAATATTACAGGAAAATCAGGAATTGCTGGATGAGGGGTTAGTACAGGTAATGGTAGCCGTAGCGCAACAATTAGGGAATGCAGGAAGGGAAAATGAGGCGCGATGGTTGATGAATATGGCGCAACAGTTAGCGCAAGCTTTAGGGTTATTGGATAACGCTACAACAGAAAACGCTAACACCTCTCAAGACTATTTCAATTTCTTGATGGAGACATTACAAAAAATCTCTGAAAATCCTAATCCTCAATTAATATATCCCGTCTGGGCGCAAAATCTGGATAAATTGGATGATAATTTAGCGCAAATCCTAGACAGTCGGGTGAGAAAGATATTAACGCAAGCCGCGGGAGAACAATATTATATGGCTAAAGATATTTTTAATTTTAGTAATTTAATTCAACAATTTCCCCTTGGTAACATCGCCACCCACAAAGAAATTGCCATCACGGGTTATGAAATAGCCTTAACTATCTTCACTTTTGAAGCATTTCCCCAAGAATGGGCATTGACACAGTTTAGTCTCGCTATTGCTTACCGTGACAGAATCAGAGGGGAGAAAGCTGACAATTTAGAAAGAGCGATTGCCACTTACAATGAAGCTTTGAAAGTTTATACTTTTGACGCATTTCCTCAAGAATGGGCAAGGACACAAACTAATCTTGGCACAGCTTACAGTGACAGAATCAGAGGAGATAAAGCTGAGAATCTTGAACAAGCGATTTCCTGTTACACAAAAGCCTTGAAAGTGAGTACTTTTGAGGCATTTCCCCAAGATTGGGCAACGACACAGTATAATCTCGCTCTTGCTTACTATTCCAGAATCAGAGGAGAGAAAGCTGACAATTTAGAAATAGCGATCACCGCTTACGAGAAAGCCTTAAAAGTGTTAACTTTTGACGCATTTCCCCAAGAATGGGCAATGACACAGAATAATCTCGGTGAAGCTTACCGTAACAGAATCAGAGGAGATAAAGCAGAGAATTTAGAAAAAGCGATCACCGCTTACCAGGAAGCATTGAAAGTGAGGACTTTTGACGCATTTCCTCAAGAATGGGCAGATACACAGAATAATCTCGCTGCTGCTTACAGTAATAGAATCAGAAGGGAGAAAGCCGACAATTTAGAAAAGGCGATCACCGCTTACCAGGAAGCATTGAAAGTGAGGACTTTTGACGCATTTCCCGAAGATTGGGCAATGACACAGCGTAATCTCGGTGAAGCTTACCGTAACAGAATCAGAGGGGATAAAGCCTGTAATTTAGAAAGGGCGATCGCGTACTGCCAAGAAGCTTTGAAAGTTTATACTTTTGACGCTTTTCGCCAAGATTGGGCAATGACACAGAATAATCTCGCTGTTGCTTACCGTGACAGAATCAGAGGGGATAAAGCCTGTAATTTAGAAAGTGCGATCGCGTACTGCCAAGAAGCCTTGAAAGTTTATACTTTTGACGCTTTTCGCCAACAATGGGCAATGACACAGAATAATCTCGCTGTTGCTTACAGTAAGAGAATCAGAGGAGAGAAAGCTGACAATTTAGAAATAGCGATCGCGTACTGCCAAGAAGCCTTGAAAGTTTATACTTTTGACGCTTTTCGCCAACAATGGGCAATGACACAGAATAATCTCGCTATTGCTTACCGTTACAGAATCAGAGGAGAAAAAGCTGACAATTTAGAAATAGCGATCAAGTCTTATCACAATGCCTTACAAATCTATACTAAAGACAGTGATCCCCTTAATTGTTTACAAACCGCCCAAAATTTAGGCATCCTACATTATGATCAAAAACAATGGCAACAAGCAACAGAAGCCTATAATACTGCCATTGAAGCCGTCGAAAATGCTCGCTTAGAAGCATTAAACCCCCAAGATCGTCAAGAGGTTTTATCCAATGATATTGATGTTTTTCATCGTATTGTGCAGGCTCATCTCAACCTCAATCAGCCTGAGAAGGCGTTAGAATATATCGAACGCAGTAAAGGGCGTAATTTGGTGGAATTAATGACACAGAAAAACCTACAACCCCAAGGGGTTAGTCAAGAAATTATTGCCCAATTAAATGAATTAAAACAAAAAGTCGTTAATGAACAAATTCGCTTACAACATCAAAGCATTAACCAGAAGCTAATGGGTCGTGATAACTTAACTCCCTACGTTCAAGATCAGAGTTATTTGAAGGAATATCAACAAGACTTAGATAATTTTATTGCAAGAGAAATTAAAGATCTTCTCTTTAGCTTAACTCAAAAAGTTGCGCCGATCGCATTTACAGAGATTCAGGCTTTAACTGATACCGAAACTTGTCTCCTGCAATGGTACATTACAGGGGAGAAAATACTCGCTTTTGTGGTGTCTGCTGGTGGAGAGGTTAAAGTTTGGCAATCTTCCGAAGATGATATAAAGCAATTATTTGATACAATCAACAATTATCTACAGCTTTATTACTCCAAAAATGGTAAGCAAGAATGGAAAAATCAACTGTCTAACCTCTTACAGACTTTTGCTGATATTCTGCATATTAATGATATTCTTGCCCTTATTCCCGATACTTGTCAACGCTTAATTATTATCCCCCATTGGTTTCTGCATATTCTCCCTATTCACGCCTTACCTGTTGATCCCCCCCAACCCCCCTTAAAAAGGGGGGAGTCGGCAACGGGGGGATCAGAATTACAAGATTTATTCCCCAAGGGTGTACAATATGCCCCTAGTTGTCAAATCTTGCAAAAAATCTCCCAAACTTTTCACCATTCCGACTTTAATAAACTGTTCGCCATTCAAAACCCCACTAAAGACTTATTTTATACCGACTTAGAAGTTAATATTCTCTCAACTTTCTTTACTGAACCCCAAGTTATCGCTAAAGATAACGCCACTAAAAACGCTGTTCTTCCCCATCTCAAATCCTCAGATAACCACTGTTATCACTTCTCCTTTGAACTGCGCTTGAATAAATGCCGCCTTATCACCCTTTCCGCTTGCGAAACTGGCTTGATTGACTTAAACTCTATCAGCGATGAATATATCGGTTTACCCAGGGGTTTTCTGTTTGCAGGAAGTCCCAGCGTTGTCAGTAGTTTATGGACAGTTAGCGATTTATCTACCTCATTTTTGATGATGAAATTCTATGAGATTTTATTTGATGAGAATCAGCAAGTTTCTGTACCAGTTGCTTTAAAACAAGCTCAAAACTGGTTACAGAATTTAACCGTACAAGAATACCTCAATCAATTGAATAATTGTCAAAAAATTGTCAAGCCAATGCAACAAAAATTAACAGCAAAAGAATTTAATAGATTGATGGATATGATTGAAGATGAACAAATTAGAATAAAAGGGTTTGAACTTAATTATAAGCTTTTTAATAACCCTTTTTATTGGGCGGCTTTTACCGCAGCAGGTATCTAAACTAACTACAAAAATTGTCTAATCTTTTCCTGACAATATAAATGGCTAAAGTAGTTGCCACAACTCCAAGAATTGGATTACCAGAAGTAATAAATAACCCAACCAATCCACCTAATATATCAGGAGCAATATCTTGTCTAATATGATCATGACATATTAATTGACGTGCCTGGGTGATAGCTTGCTGCCAAAAACCTTCGCCCTCTGCCCTCACTGTATCAATATTTGAACGCCTTACTAATCGAATAGCAGCGTACTCCAAATCGCCATCACATCGATCAATCATGTCAAGCTCCGCAAGTGCTTGAGGATTATCCGCTAATTCAGCGCGAAACTGGGCAATTTCTTCAGCAGTAACTTGTATTGAGTCAGTCGTCATATTGGGAGCATTCCTTAATTGAAAAAACGTCTATTGCCCGGATTTGGTTGGTGATAACACCTCGCGCACCAGGGTGGGGGTGACTCGATCGCTAATGGTGACTTGGCCGATCGCCGTTGGTAAAATAAATCTAACCTTGCCATCTTTCACCTTTTTATCGGCAGTAAGCATCTCGATCATCTGGTCGGGGTTTAAGGGCGGAATTTGTGTTTCTAAGCCAGCTTTGGCAATTAACGCCGTTTGTCGTTGATTTTCCGCTTCCGTCCACATTCCCAGTTTAACAGCGATCGCTCCTGCTGCCACCATCCCCATGGCCACCGCTTCCCCGTGGTTAATCTTAGTATATCCGGTTAAACTTTCAATGCCGTGGGCGATCGTGTGACCATAGTTTAAGATCGCCCGCAAACCCGCTTCTTTTTCGTCTTTACATACCACATCTGCTTTCGCTTGGCAAGACTTTGTAATAATTGTTTGCAATAGCTGGCCATCGATCTGAGAAAAACTAGCTAAATTGTCCGAGTCTTCTAACTGTTTAAATAACTCGGCATCCCAAATTACACCGTATTTAATCACTTCTGCCATTCCAGCCCGAAATTCTCGCACCGGTAGGCTTTTAAGCACTTCAGGATCGATCAGAACTAATTTCGGTTGATAAAACGCCCCGATCAGATTTTTGCCTTGGGGATGATTAACGCCGGTTTTGCCTCCGATGGAAGCATCCACCATCGCTAAGAGGGTGGTGGGAACCTGGACAAAATTAACACCCCGTAACCATGTCGCTGCCGCAAATCCCGTCATATCCCCGATCACACCACCACCGAGGGCAACCATAGTCGAGGAACGTTCCAACCGGTGAGCGAGGGCGCTATCATAAACTTGAGCGATCAAATCGAGGGTTTTATAATTTTCGCCGGCGGGGATCAGATGAGTAGAAACGACAAATCCCGCTTCTTCTAGGGAATTAACGGCTGTATGTCCGTAATAGTCAAAAATTTCGGGATTAGAAACCAATAAAACCTTTTTACCTAAGTTTAACCGGCTCATTTCTGCACCGAGATTGGCTAAACTGCCCTTCTCGATCAGAATATTATAGGAGCGATCGGGTAAATTAACGGGAATACAAATAGCCATAGGGTGTGGGGTGATGTTTCAGTGATCAGTGATCAGTAAACAGTAAACAGTAATCAGTAAACAGTAAAAAAGCAGCTCCGAGCTTGTCCCTTAATACTATTCACTGAAAACTCGCACCTGATAACTGATAACTGATAACTGAGTCGGTTATTGACGCAGCTTAGTCAACTCTAAGAGCAGACGACAGGATAAAAAACAGATAAAGCTCTCTCCCAGAAAGAGACTTAATTGCCAAGCGTCAGCGATCAAGTCTGTGGATAATTGTAGGGGAACTAGGCCGCGGACTAGGGCAAAAGCTGCCACTGTACCATCTTTGAGATGGGGATTATCATCGTTGCGGACGACATAACGATAGGTGACACCAAAGAGAAACCCGCTAATTATCGCCCCTGATATCTTGACAAAAGTGCCAATTACTGTGATCGATTCCCCTAAAAATAGTCGATCAACAGTTAAAAATAGCAGATAGGGAACCAGGAAAGCCAGCGCCGAGATACTCCCCACCTGTAGGGATTCGATTCTTTCCTTGAGCGTAATTTGCACGATCGCCTCTCTAAAACGGAGTCACTGATGAAGTATTATAAGTTGAGTAGTTATCTTGCAAGTAATTCGTTTAACAAAGGCAATTATGGATATTTTGACACTTGGTTGGGTTAGCATTCTCGCCCTGTTCACTTGGTCGATCGCCATGGTGGTTTGGGGTCGTAACGGTTTCTAGGTAATCTATAGATACCATGGAAACGTCTCTGATTCTCAACACTCTCTTTCTTGTCGCCTTAATTCTCCTCGTTATCGTTAGTGGTGGCATTCTCTACCTGACGACTACAGAATGGCGCGATCGCCGTCGTCAAGATGGCGATAAAAAATTAGGAAAATAATCCTGAACAGGTGTACCTAATTGCGCCTGTTTTTCCTTTACTATGATTAAAATACTGCACTTATCGGATATTCACATGGGGAGCGGTTTTTCCCATGGACGTTTAAATCCAAAAACGGGATTAAACACGCGTTTAGAGGATTTTATGGGCAGTTTAAGCCTCTGTATCGATCGGGCTATTGCCACACCTGTGCATCTAGTGCTTTTTGGGGGAGATGCTTTTCCCGATGCCACTCCTCCTCCTTTTGTTCACGAAGCTTTTGCCAGTCAATTCCGTCGTCTTGCCGATGCTAATATCCCGACAGTGCTATTAGTGGGTAATCACGATCAACATTCTCAGGGTAATGGCGGTGTCAGTCTCTCCATCTATCGTACCCTAGCGGTGCCGGGGTTTATTGTTGGCGATCGCCTGACCACCCATCGCATCACCACCCGCAACGGCGATATCCAAGTAATTACTTTACCTTGGTTAACCCGCGCCACTCTCTTAACCCGTCCCGAAACCGAGGGTTTATCCTTGAGTGGGGTAAATGAATTATTAATTAACCGTTTGGAACCGGTTTTAGAAGGAGAAATTCGCCAATTAGATACAAGTGTACCAACAGTTTTATTAGCCCATTTAATGGCCGATCGAGCTAGTTTAGGAGCAGAAAGATTTTTAGCGGTTGGTAAAGGGTTTACTGTGCCTTTATCGTTGCTAAATCGTCCACAATTCGAGTATGTTGCCCTAGGTCATGTTCACAAACACCAAAATCTTAATCCTAGCAATGATCCGCCTATTGTCTATCCGGGCAGCATCGATCGAGTGGATTTTAGCGAGGAAAAAGAGGATAAGGGCTATGTTTTAATAGAAGTGGCTAAAGGAGAGGTTAAATGGGAGTTTTGTCCTTTACCTGTGCGTCCTTTCCGTTCCATCGAAGTGGATGTTTCTGAGGCAGAAAACCCCCAAAAAGAATTGCTGAAAGCTCTCAAAAAATACGATATTCAGGAAGCAGTTATCCGCTTAGTTTATAAAATTCGCAGTGAGCAATTAGAACTAATTAACACCAATCAGCTTGATGAGGCGTTAAAACCTGCCCATAGCTATAGTATTCGGGCTGAGTTAATTAGTCAATTAACCCGTCCCCGTTTACCGGAATTAGGGGTGGGTAATCAATTAGATCCGATGGAAGCGTTAAAAGCTTATATCGATAATAAGAAAGATTTGCGCGATATTGTTGATGATATGTTAGAGGCAGCCCAGCTTTTATTAAATCAACAGCCAGAAATTTGGCTAGAGGAAGAAACCTCGATTTAGCTATCAGTTATCAGTTATCAGTTATCAGTTTACTGCTTACTGAAGCATCTTCCCTATCCCTCTTTGAACTAACAATGAGTTTATGTCTTAATCCCGATTGTCTATATAACAATGATCCTACGGATAAATTCTGTCAAAAATGTCGCTTCCAATTATTACTAAAAGATCGTTATCGTGCTATAAAATTAATTGGTCAAGGAGGTTTCGGTAAAACTTTTCAAGCAATTGATGAGGATAAACCTTCTCAACCCTATTGTGTGATTAAACAATTTTTTCCTAGCGCTCAAGGTAGTAATGCTCTCAAGAAAGCTGCGGAATTATTTAGAGAAGAAGCGATTAGTTTAGATAATCTCGGTCAACACCCACAAATTCCCTCTCTCTATGCCTATTTTACCAGCAATGATGGGCGACAATATCTTGTTCAAGAATATATTGAAGGACAAAATCTAGAACAAGAATTACAAAGCGAGGGAGTTTTCAATGAAGAAAAGATCAAACATCTTTTATTAGAAATTTTGCCAATTCTTGATTTTATCCATGCTAAAAGAGTCATTCATCGAGATATTAAACCAGCTAATATAATTAGGAGGCGCAGCGATAATAAAATAATTTTAGTTGATTTCGGTGCCTCTAAATTTATCACTATTGCTAATCTTTTCCTGACAGGAACAGTGATCGGTTCGCCAGGATATATCGCTCCAGAACAAGGCAATGGTAAAGCGATTAATAGCAGTGATTTATATAGTTTGGGAGTCACTTGCATCTATTTATTAACGGGAATATCTCCCTTTGAATTATTCGATGTGAGTGAACATGAATGGGTATGGAGACAGCACCTGATTAATAATCCTGTTAGTGTTGAATTAGGTAAAATTCTAGATAAATTAATTGAATTTGGCACTAAAAAACGTTATCAATCAGCCGGGGAAGTCCTGGAAGAGTTAGCGGTAAAATTAGCCGTGGTGATTCCGCCAAAACCCCGATTACAGGCCACAATTCAAGAAACGGTTTTATCAGTTTTTTCCCCGACAACAAGCAAAGAAATTAACCTCAAAAGTGCCAAGACAATTGATTATACCAATCTGCGGGATTTATTAGCGCAAGAAAAATGGCAAGAGGCAGATCAAGAAACGGCTAATCTATTCTTAAAAGTTGCTGATCGAACTAGAGAAAAATATCTTAAGATAGAAGATATAGATAACTTTCCCTGTGAAGATTTAGCGACTATCAATCAACTCTGGTTACAATATAGTCAGGGAACATTTGGTCTATCTGTTCAGAAAAGAATCTATGAAAGTTTGGGAGGAAGCGGCAATTATGATCAACAAAAATGGAACGATTTTGGGTCAAAAGTCGGTTGGCGAGTTAATAACAAGTGGTTATACTACGATCAAATTACTTTCTCTCTCAAAGCACCCCCTGGACATCTCCCCACCCTTGGGTGGGGTGTGGGGGGTGGGATAATTCTTTTTTCTCGTCTGGAAACCTGCACCATTGACGTAGTTTCTAGCAGGGGATAAATTGACCTAAAAACTTTTCTGGAGAATTAAACAGTTTCTCCCTTCGCCAGTGCGGATATATTGTAAAGTATCAGTAAGAGAACGCATCAAAAGTAATCCTCGATCGCTTTCCATTTCCAAAGGTGCGACGGGCTCTTGTTGTGGAGAATCAAGTTTTGCTTGCAGATCAAAAGGTTGACCGTGATCCCATATTCTTATTTCTAGAGAATGAGACGAAAAAGTTAATTCTAGATCGATGGGTGTAGTTGGGGGTAAATTTTTGTGAGCGTAACGGACAGTATTAGTAAATCCTTCCGCTAAAGCCACCTTACACTGCCAAAGCAACGACTCAGGTAAAAAAGGGCGACCGTGGGATTCAAACCATTGCAGGACTGGGACTAGAGCTGCCAATTCCGTCTGGACTTGTAGATGGAATTGAAGGGGGAAAGAAGGGGAAATTAAGACTTCAGAAGGCACCACTGTTTTTTTGAAAGAGAATCAAAATTGTTTTAAAAATTAGTCGTAGATCGTAGCTTAAACTCCAATTTTCTTGATAGCGCAAATCTAGTTGAATTACCTCTTCAAAATTACGCACCTGAGAGCGACCATTCACCTGCCATTCTCCCGTCATACCGGGTTTTACATCTAAACGTTGCCATTGGGGAACATCGTAGCGTTCCACCTCATCGGGGGTGGGAGGACGAGTGCCAACAAGACTCATTTCACCAATGATTACATTCCAAAACTGGGGGAATTCGTCTAAACTGGTGCGACGTAAAAATTTTCCTACCCGGGTAATCCGGGGATCATTTTTATTCTTAAAAAAAGCTCCCTGCGCTTGATTGGGGATTTTATCCCTGAGTGCTTCTGCATCCACACACATGGAACGAAACTTAAGAATCTTAAATTGCTTTCCCAACCAACCGCAGCGGGTTTGACTGAAAAAAATCGGACCTGGACTATCTAACTTAATAGCGATAGCAATGGGGACAAAAATAACCCCCGTGATTAATAAACCCACGATCCCACCAACAAGATCAAGACCGCGCTTTAACCAACTACGAATCGAGGGATGGGTTTCCAGTAGATGGTTTTCAGTGGCAGTAAAGCCATTTTCTTGGGGTGCTAGGGGGGGGGTTTGGAAAGTGAATAATTGATCTAGTCCCGTAATCGATAAAACCCCCATCACTGGGGGACGGACGTTAGCCAGCACTAACTCGATATTTTCTGCCCTGGCCGCTTTGAGATTATGCACCAAAGCACCCACACCACTACTATCCATAAATTGAGTGGCATTGAGATCGAGAATGACTTTTTTGGGAGTGGGTGTTTGGGCGATGAGATGGTGAAAGATCTCCTTGAACTGTAATGCTTCTAAGACAGTCAAGCGATCGGGCATCCGCAAAACCGGATACTCCATCGGAATGATCAGAAAACGTGTTTCAGGGATTTGGGAAGTCATCGACACAAAGACGTGGTTTGATAGATGAACAAGGCCTGATGACCTACCTAATGTTTACTACACTTTTCCCCAAATACCAATGGGTAATATCACAGATTACCTATAATTATCGGCTAACGAATCTCACCCAAGGGCGGGCGGCCTTGGGTTTGGGCTTTCGCTTTCGCCGCACTCTTCCTTAGGGCATCTAAACGGGTCTCATAACGCTTACGCAGACGACGGTTAGGTGTTTGTTCAATTAGGGTTTTAAAGGCACTGCCTAGGCTCTTGTAGGCGTTGGGAAGAGAATAACCGAAACGAGTGGCCAAGGCGATCGCTTTTTCATCGGCTTCGATCGCTTCTTTGAGAATTTTATCGCCATTATTTTTGCGCCAGAGACGATAACCGGAAATCCCACATAATCCCATGGCCAAGAGCAATAATAACCCGTCCTGTACCCATAATTCCCCCACTGCACCACCTAAACCAATAGCGAGGGCGGCCATTTCCCAGCCTTCCCGGGGAATACTATCATTTTGAATCCGGGCTACTTCATGCCAAAAGAGCAAATTACGCTGATCAATGGCTAAATTTTCCCATTTTGCCAAATCTATCTGAATTTCTACCTCATCTCTGCCAATTTCTTCACAACGGATCAGGGGGGGGTTAATCTCTGTGGAACCTTCTACCGTTACCCAGCTTTGTAATTCTGGGGGTAGCAGGGTTTTTAGGCGCCGAAGTTCGCTCATTTCGGCTCGTGCAGAGGAGGCCGCATAAGATGTCATAGATTTTTTACCTATTCTCTACCAATGACGATGATTTCTATTTTCGATCATAGCGGTCTTTTTTCTGATCTTGGCAGCTTTTAGCCCTAGGGAGTATTTTCAGTGATCAGTCATCAGTGAGGGAAGTGGGCAGTGGGGAGAAGCAATCCATAACTGGGTTTTTAAAGTTCGATGGGGAGTCAATCATACTAAGTAGGTGGGTGTTAAAAATTGTCAGATTCCCCCTTAATAAGGGGGGATTAAGGGGGGATCAAAGACAAAATCTATCTTCTATTTACTTATTAAATAGACCGTAACTTGTGCTGACTAATGCTCAAATATATCTTTATATTGCTGTAAATCTAAAGCGGTGAAGATGGGGATACAACTAAAGCATTTTTGGGTTAATTCCCATCTTTCTTCTCTTTGCAGCATCACAATTAGTTTATCTCGCACTGACAGTAAATAGCGCACATCGTTGGCGGCATAACTCAGTTGTTTTGGAGTAAGATTAACGGCATTTCCCCAATCAGAACTTTGAGCGGTTTTGTCTAATTCTATGCCTTCTAATTCCTGCACGAGACTTTTTAAACCGTGACTGCTAGTATAAGTCCGAGCCAGTTTACTGGCGATTTTAGTGCAGAAAATCGGTTGCGTCGCAATGCCAAAAGTTTGGGACAATTGAGCCACATCAAAACGGGCAAAATGAAAGACTTTTTCTATCCGCTCATCTTCCATGACCTTTTTGAGATTAGGAGCCTCTGTTTGCCCCCTAAAAATGCGAATAGCAGTGACAAAACCACTGGGATCACAGAGTTGAATTAAACACAGTCGATCGCGCCCTGGGATTAATCCCATAGTTTCTGTATCTACAGCGATCAAATTAACCCCTAAATAACGGGATAATAGGTCATCGCTTAAATCTTGATCGCACACTTGAAAATTGTCTAAGTTCATATAGTTAGGAGTTAGGAGAGCTTTTTTCACTGATAACTGATGTTAAAAACTGATAATTAAATTTAAATATCCTTGGGGTGATTTTGTCAACGCTTTTTAACAAAAAGTTGTGTAAAATAATATTCACCAGCATTATTTTTAGCGATACCGATACCGGTAAGATTATAATCACCAACCATATTTTTTTGATGACCAGGACTATTAATCCAACCCTTGACGGCAACAGCAACGGGGTCAGGATATCCCTTCATAAAAGCCAAATTTTCGCCCATTTTTTCTAAAGGAATCTTCCTTTGTACTGCCTTGACTCTTCCCTCAAAACCATCATGACTAAAAGGGACCTGTTTATTGGCCATTTTTTGACTAAATAAGCGAGCTTCATGACTAATGCCAGCATCGAGACGTAGGGGCGGTAAATTTTGAGAAATTCGGTAGCGATTAACTTGATAATTAGTGTTTTCTTCGAGGGTAATAAAAAAAGATTTATTCCCGATAGAATCGTAGCTAAGGGGATTAGTAGAAACGGGAGCGGATTGACGTTTTAAAAATATTTGAGTAAAGTACAATTTTCCTTGATTATCCGTCGCTACCCCAATCCCAGTACTATCAAAATCTCCCTCCATATTTTCCCGATGACCTTGACTTTTAATCCAACCATCCACCGCAGTCATTACTGGGTCATCATAACCTTGATTAACTGCCAGATTTTCTCCCACCGCTTCATAGGGAACTGAAACGCCAATAGTTTGCACTCTTTTGTCAAAATCTTGATGACTAAAAGGAACTAAACCCGCGGCCATACGTTGGCTATGTAATCTTGCTTGTTGCGAAATTGTCCGATTTAACAGTAGGGGAGATAAATTGCGAGATTGACGATAGCGATTGACCTGTTGATAGATTTTATTCTCTAAAACAAGTAAAGTTGCCGCATCTAAAGGAGAGGGGGAGAAAGATGGTACGAGTTCCGTAAAAGAGCTATAGTTTAAGGCACTACAGGCCATTAAACTTGTCGATACAAGCATCAAAATTCCTAACTGATAACGTTTCTTAAAAGAACTTTTCATATTAAGCTAGTCTGGAACGGGAAGTAGGTCAAAACGAATATCAAATTTAGATGCACAATAGCTGTCCCTCTGATAACTGTTAACTGATAACTGCTCACTGTTAACCATTCATCGATAAATATTTAGCCACCGATTGCACATCTTTATCACCCCGTCCAGAGAAATTAATAACAATGCGAGGACTACCAGTTACTTGTGGGCAAAGAGTTTCTAAATAGGCTAAAGCGTGGGCGGTTTCTAGGGCCGGAATAATCCCTTCTAAACGGGAAACTCGTTGAAAAGCTTCTAGTGCTTCCTTGTCGGTGACACTGTAATATTCAGCGCGACCACTATCTTTTAAAAAGCTATGTTCTGGCCCGACTCCGGGATAGTCTAAACCGGCACTAATGGAGTGGGCCTCGATAACTTGACCTTCGTTATCTTGTAATAAATAACTCATGGCCCCATGTAAAACCCCCGGTTGACCTTGGGTAAGGGTGGCGGCGTGTTTTCCAGAGGAGATACTTTCCCCGGCGGCCTCAACACCAATTAAACGCACGGAAGTTTCTTTAACAAACTCATGAAATAAACCCATAGCATTAGAACCACCTCCCACACAAGCGAGGAGAATATCCGGTGAACCGCCCCATTTTTCCAGACTTTGCTGACGGGTTTCTTGACCGATAACCGCGTGAAAATCGCGCACCATCATCGGATAGGGATGGGGACCGGCCACAGAACCAAGGATGTAGTGAGTGGTTTCCACATTCGTTACCCAGTCGCGAATCGCTTCCGAGGTGGCATCTTTTAGGGTTCCCGTCCCCGCGGCCACGGGTTGTACCGTCGCCCCAAGCAGTCTCATGCGGAAAACATTGAGTTCCTGGCGTTCCATGTCGTGAATTCCCATATAAATTACGCATTCTAGACCAAAACGAGCGCAAACCGTAGCGGTGGCCACGCCGTGCTGTCCTGCCCCAGTTTCGGCGATAATTCGCTTTTTACCCATACGTTTGGCTAATAAAACCTGACCGAGGGCGTTATTAATCTTGTGGGCCCCGGTATGGTTTAAATCTTCCCGTTTTAGGTAAATTTGCGCCCCAGTACCGTCAGCTTTGGCATAATAGGTGGTGAGACGTTCGGCAAAATATAAGGGACTGGGTCTGCCGACATAATCCTTGAGCAGTTGATTTAATTCTTCTTGAAAATCGGGGTCATCTTTATACTGATTGTAGGCCGTTTCTAGTTCACTTAAGGCTGGCATCAGGGTTTCTGGGACGTATTTGCCCCCGTAGCGTCCAAAACGCCCAAAAGCATCGGGGTACTGGCTTGCTGTGCTGGCTGAGGCGGCATAAATCGGCGTGATAGTCATGTAAATCTTAGATGAGAGACTATGTCCATTATAAATCTAAGGGTTTAGTCTCTGGGTTAACCTGAGTTTCAGGGCAATCATCTCCTAACCTACCTAATAATCAAAGGGTGAGCATTGCCCACCCTGTTACTGATTTTACAGCCAAATACTCACATCAACTTTTAACACCTGTCCTAATAGTAATAACCACTTTAATTGAGTCGTCGGCCAGGGACAGGAAACATCTATTGAATTAGACCGCAAAGAATTAGGAACTAGACGATCATGGAAATAATAATAGTATAATTCCTGAGAGCGATCAAGGGATAATCCTAGCTTTAATTGTTGGCTAACTTCAATTAAACGGGTGATTAAGCGAGTATCCTCCTCCGCTGTTAGAGGATCACCATCGTGTAATAATTTCCCAAGGGATTGCCAGAGCAAACTTTCTAAGATTTGACGCGCTTCGGGAATATTCAATTGACAGTGTAAATGATTGGCTTCCTTAGCAATAGCAAATAATTGATCGAGATTATTTTCCGTCGCTTGCCGCTGCTCAAAATCTTTTTCTAGGGCATTAATCACCTGTAAACAACGGTGAGAAATGGCAATATCGGCCGCTACCTGTAACTCTTGCGGTACGGACAGCTCATCCCGTTGGAAAGCCGCTAAAATGCCGTAATTATCCCGATAAACTTGGGTGTATAATTGATCGAGACGTTTTTTAGTTTCGGCTGTCACCTTCTGCATGATTCGGTGTCTTTCGTCGGCAAAAAGATGGGGTAAAGCAAAAAAGTTTTCTCCCAATCCGCGCCCCATTTCTACGATCATAGTCGAGACACTGGCCTGTTGTAAAGATTCAAAGAGATGATCCTTAAGATTGGTATAGATTAACCGACTGTTAAACGGTTGAATGCAGCAGTAAAAATCCCAACCTCCTAAATGTAGAACAGCAAAGACAAAATGTTCACTTTCTTGGGTAATTTCCGAGGTTAATTCCACCTGTCCCACTGCTAAAGTTAAAGACCCGATCGCTTGTTTTTGATAATCTAATTGACGGGTATTGTAACAATAAATCCGATGATGACTAGGATAATTGGTAAATAGGGAACTAATGGCGTAATGGGCCGCCACCCGTTCCAAATCCACCCGCGCAGAAGTGACCAATTGTCGATAGACATCGGCCCCATCTTGATATAATTTAACGTTACTGGGAGCGAAGGCTAGACGACCGAGGAAATTCATTTCTAATTGAATTCCAGCCACTTCTCCGGCTAATTCCAGAGCCCGGCCAGCATACCTCAAAATTTGCGTACCTTCAGGTCGAGAAATTTCCTCAAAAAACCAGCCACAACTGGTAAACATCAATAAAGCTTGTCTTTGCATTTCTAATAAACGCAAAGCATCGATTTTCTCGCTTTTACTCAGGTTACGACTTTGATGCACAGCCAGGAAATGTTCGATCGCGTCTAGGGATCGATCTAAAATAACTGCAATGTAGTCATCCCTTGTCTGCCAAGGATCGCGGAAAAATTCCTGTCCCTGAATCTCATAGACCTTAATCAACTCATCTCTGAGCCAATTTAGGGACTCCCGCAGGGGTTTACGCCATTTTTGCTGGTAATTTCCTCCTCCCCCGCAACCACAGTCATCCTGCCAACGATTTACGCCATGGACGCAACTCCACGCGGTCACGGGTTTTAATTCCACTTCCCAAGTGGGGGGGCAAATACTGAGATAATGGGCGAAATTGGTGACTGTCCAGCCGTTTTTAGGAAAAGATTCCGTAAAAGCATAGCTAAGACACTTCTCTGTCCCCTGTTTGTGGTGGCCGAAGGTTTCCCCATCGGTAGCGACGCTGATTAACTGGGAGGGACGATGATCCCCTTTAATTGCTTGTCCCAGACGACCGAGGAGAAAATCACTGCTGGCTAGGACATCATTAAAGCCCATATCGCGAGAAATTGGACCATCGTAGAAGAAAATATCCAGATAACGGCCATCGGGGATGTAACAGCGATAGGGACGGGTGGGATCAATTTGACCTCCGGCCACCGCGTGCCATTGGGGATGGGGATCATGGTCGCTAGGGAAAGGACGACAGCGCAAGGCCTGGGAAGGGGCTAAAATGGTGAATTTAATCCCCTCATCGATTAAAGCTGTCACTGTGGCTAAATCAATGGCTGTTTCTGCTAACCACATTCCTTCGGGATCGCGACCGAAACGGTGCTGAAAATCGGCTTTTCCCCAGCGAATTTGGGTGTATTTGTCCTGTTTGTTGGCTAGGGGCAGAATGATATGATTATAGACCTGGGCGATGGCGTTACCATGACCGTTTAAGCGTTGACAACTTTTTTGATCCGCTGTCAGGATGCGTTGGTAAACTTCGGGATCATGGGATTGCATCCATGACATGAGGGTGGCCCCGATGTTAAAGCTGAGATATTCGTAGTTATTGACTATTTTGATCACTTCCCCCCGGTCATTGTAAATACGCGCAAAAGCATTGGCACGATAACACTCGTGATGGATGCGTTCATTCCAATTGTGGAAGGGATGGGCGCTCGGCTGCCGTTCAATTCTGTCTAGATAGGGATTTTCTCGCGGTGGTTGGTAAAAATGTCCGTGAACCGTGATATAAACTCCGTGAGCGGTTTTCAGGGGATCAACCCCCGTGTCAGTATAGGAATAAAAGATTGTAGAAGGATTTTCAACAAGATAAGTCATAGAAATGCCTAGAAAATCGGTTTTTTGAGGGAAAATAGCTGTAGAATGTAGCGACCTGATGTTTTAAAAAACTGAAAACCTGTCCGTTTTTTACGGCCTTGGGGTCACAATATCACATTTTATTTTCCTAGCAAAGCTAGGGTTAACAATTCGCAACTTCTCTATACACAGCACAAAGTAATACTAAATCTTGTTACAACAAAATATAGCTTTTCCTGGTAAGCTGTTGACTATCTAGGGCTGACTGACCATCCTTTGCCATCAGAGTTCTACCCTAAGAGAGATGCGATCGCTCTTACCCCTGCCCCAAAAGCGATCGCCATGCCCAAAAAATTGCTCCTCCCAAAAACGATCGCCCCTCCTTATCTCCAAAAAGTGATCGCCCTCTGCGTTCCTATCCCAAGCAATGGCAATTTTAAAGTTTAATCAACAAGATGACAGCGATTACATTGAGCCAATAATAATAATAATAATAATAATAATAATAATAATAATAATAATAATAATAATAATAATAATAATAATAATAATAATAATAATAATAATAATAATAATAATAATAATAATAATTTCTGTTTCTGTAATTTTATAAACTAAGCGATGTTCATCATTAATACGTCTTGACCAATAACCCTTGAGTCGATGTTTTAAGGGTTCATGTTTACCGATTCCAGAGAAGGGATGGCGCAGTATGTCGTCAATTAAATCAACGATTTTTTTATAGAGTTTTTTGTCTTCTATCGCCCATTCCATTCATTGAATTGTTTAAAAGCTTTTGGATCAAATACTATATTTTTTATGCCATTCTTTTACAGTAATTGTCACTAAGTTTTCTTTCTTTTCTATTCTGTTAATAGCTTCGGATAATTCACGCTGATTGGCTTCTGTTGAAAGAAGATATTCGGTTGTATCGGGTTCAGAATCAGATACTAAAATAATAATATCCACATCCGTTCCTTCTTCTAGTTCCGCAGAATAAATCTCTATTTTTCCTTCTCTGCCAACAATTCCTTTCTGTTTAATCGCTCTAATCATGATTTTTTCTCTTAAGATGTCAAACAATTATGGCTATTATATCAAAATCAGCATGAGTTAGAACTGATGACAAGAAAAGCGATCGCCTCCTCTATAAAGCGATCACCTTTGATTATCAATGTTTGTGACGAGTTACGCTGTGTTAACCCATCCTACGCCATCAGCGATCGCACTAATATTGGTATTGAATAAAATGTAGGTTGGATTGAATGAAGTGAAACCCAAAAAATTAAGGCAAGAAATAGGAAGAGATAATGTAAGGCAAGAAGTAGAAAGAGGTAGGTTGGGTTAAACAAAGTGAAACCCAACAAATTAAGTAAGAGATAGGAAAAGGTAGTGTTGGGTTTCGTTGCCTCAATCCAACCTACAAGATCGGCGATCGCACTATCAGCCAATAGCGATCGCCTTTATCGAGAAGAAATAGCTACCTGCACATTCGGAGAAAAATTCTCGATTTTTCGAGAAGCATTAAGAATTTCAATCCCGATTAGATTACCTGCTTGATCATAGTCAAGAATAACCCCCGGACTGATTGCCTCACTTTCTTCTACGGGTGCGTCATGCCAGGTAATTGTTAAAACGTCAACTTCAGCATTATATTTAGCTTTCATTTGATAGCTGTCTATATTTTCTAAGTTTACTGGTAACATATAGTCTAACAATTTTTTGAGGCTCAACTAAGTCATTAATGTAAATTCTCAGAAGATAAGTTTTATTGTTAATGGCGACCAACGTACCTTGATAAACTTTGAGTCCATCTTCTTCTAAAATTTGCTCAGGATTATTGAGGATGTACTGCAATATTTTTAAAGAGATTTGGCGTTGAATAATTTTTTCTTTAGCATGGTGACTTAAAATAAAGCTCACGAGAATTTCGGAGTATTTTTTTGTAAGGGATTAGTAAAAATTATAAAGCAAATAATCTTACTGTAGGTCGGTTTGAACGAAGTGAAACTCAATAAATTAAGTAAGAGATAGGAAAAGGTATTGTTGGGTTTCGTCACCTCAACCCAACCTACAATCTCGCTCTTTCAAAGGCCAAAATAGTCACATTTAAAGGATTTTGCCTTAAGTTTTTTCATAGGAAGCAATAAAATCATCTCGTGAGATACCCGCTTGAGTGCAAATACTTCTTAATGTAGAGCTTTTAATTTGCTTGTGATTTGGTAGTGTTAAAGGTGTTGTTGTTCCATCCGAATTTTTTCTAATCATAGAAATATGCTCTTTTTCTCTAACAATTGAAAAACCAAATTTTTCAAGAACTTTAATCACTTTGGCTTTGCTGGCATCAACGG
The DNA here is from genome assembly GCA_009995705.1 of Microcystis aeruginosa W13-11. Taxonomy (GTDB): domain Bacteria; phylum Cyanobacteriota; class Cyanobacteriia; order Cyanobacteriales; family Microcystaceae; genus Microcystis; species Microcystis aeruginosa_F. The sequence continues at coordinate 6,194 of JAADBR010000097.1, read as the reverse complement.
GAAATTTTGCCATTAGACCATTGCCTCTACAACAAAGGCTTCTAAGACAGATGATTCAGCTTCGAGAACTGATTCCCCAAAGGTTTCAACATGAAAAGCGATCGCCGATCGCACGTCATTAAGAGCATCTTCATAGGTATCACCTTCACCGACTACTACGCCTTGAATTCCCAATGGATAGGCGATATAGCCATCAGGATGTTTTTCAACAATGATTTTAATGGATTTCATAAATTGTTGATAGTGTATAGGGATGTCTTGATCCTATCTCATTTCTATAGGACTTTGATAATGACACGGGCGATCACCATTCCCGAAAGATTGACTCTTCCAAAATGATCGCACTTTCAAAATCCACAATGATCGCATTTCAAAAGTGAAAGTAATCGCACTAATAACAATCAAAGAGATCGCAGTTTGGTAGGTTGGGTTGAGGCACGAAACCCAACGCCAGTCGAGGAAACACCAGTCCAATAAATGTTATTCTAATTTTATGCAATATCGTAGGACAAAAACACCAGGAGCAACTGATTTTTTTACGGTGGTGACATACAATCGCCATAAAATTTTGTGTGAATCTGAAAATGTGAATTTATTAAGAAATGCTTTTCGATATGTCATGCGACAACATCATTTTAAGATTGATGCTATTGTCATTTTACCAGATACCATTCATTCTCTTTGGACATTGCCTGAAACAGATGCAGATTTTTCAACTCGTTGGCGATTAATTAAAAGTTATTTTAGCCGTCAATGTCATCCTCAATATCAGGGTAAAATTTCAACATCTCGACAACATAAAAAAGAAAAGGCTATTTGACAACGTCGATTTTGGGAGCATCAAGTTCGAGATGGTCGCCAAGGGCGCGCCTACGGCGATCGAGATTTTGTTAATCATATCGAATACATCGATTATAATCCCGTGGATCATGGATTAGTAAATGCTCCGAAAGATTGGCAATATTCCAGTTTTCATCGTTATGTTGAAGAAGGAATTTATGATCAGATGTGGGCGGCTTCAGAAAGGCTGATCTTTGATAGTAATATTGGTATGGAATAAAATGTAGGTTGGGTTAAACAAAGTGAAACCCAACAAGTTAAGGTAAGAAATAAAGGCAATGTTGGGTTTCGTCATCTCAACCTACAAGATCGACGATTACACTACAAGATAGGCATTTGTGTTGATATACGGCAAAACTCATTTAATTCTTTTTGAGAGAGGGGGAGACAGTCCGAATCTGCTTCGGCGGCTTTATTAATGTCCTCCTCCGTCATTGCTTCAACTTTTTCCCAATCTGTCTTGCCATGACTAACATTTTTGGGATCAAGTTTAACTCTGGTAATATTGTCGTCGTTCATTTTTATTGGCTCTCCTTGCTGAAATAATACGATATCTGCCGTTTCTTTTGGTATAGACAACAAATAAAACTACTTGATTAACTATACCGATTACTTGGATTCTAGGTTCATTATAATCACGTTTATCTTCTCTTTCCAGACGGTTGGGGTCTAGAAAAATATTTTTTGCATCTTCAAAATCAATCTTATGCTTGATCAAGTTTGAAGCAGCTTTATTATTGTCCCATTCTATCTCCATTTTATCGAGATTTTATATCTAGTTAATAATATTTTGGATTATACATGATCGCGTTTTTAAATCTTAATCAACCTTTCAAAAGCCAAAACGATCGCACTTAAAGTTTAATCAACAAGATGACGGCGATCGCACGGTAGCACGGTAGGATGTGTTAGCGTAACGTAACGCATAATAATTAAAAATTCATCATGATTAAAAGAAAAAAGGCGCGTTAAGTAACGCACCCTACGAGATCGGCGATCGCTACACAGAGGCGATCGCACTTTCACAAGCCAGAACAATCGCAATTTCAAAAGCTACAGAGATCGGGGTTTTAAAGTTTAATTTTTGAAATCAATTACTCTATTTCCCAGTCTTCCAATTGTAGTTGTGGAATGCGTGAAAACTCTTTAGTATTATGTGTAACTAAGATCAAATTATTCTCTAAAGCAATAGCAGCAATTTGTAAATCGTAAGCCCCAATAGTTGTTCCGTTAGCAGCAAGTTGGGCGCGAATTCCTCCGAAAATTATAGCAAACTGGTCATTAAATGACAAAGACACAAATTGACTCAAAAATCCTCGCTGTAACGTCAGATTACGCTCTGGGTTGGCACTACGAATTGATCCATAAAACAATTCACCTTTTACAACTGAACAAACAGCTGTTTCTGAAAGTCGGATATTATCCAGCTTTTGTTTTAAATGAAAGTTTTTGCCCTTGAGATAAATAATACAGGCATTAGTGTCTAGTAGATAAATCATCAAAATGGCTCTCTTTCTGCTTATTCTGGCTGTGGATGTCTGATAAATGTTTCATCTTGGATACAACCATAAAAATCACTCAATTTTGTTGTTGTTTTTGTTGGTGATGCTGATTCATAAACAAGAATAATATCTAATTCCGTTCCTTCTGTTGTTTCGGGCAATTGAATTTGTAAAAGTCCATTTTTACAAATTAGCGATCGCACTCTCATACTTTGCATAACTATTTACCTCTGATAAGATGTTTTCATACTAAAGCAAAATCAGATAATTACGGTGAATAACAATCAATTTGGCGATCGCACTTCACCTCCTAAACAGAGATCGCCCCTCATCATCACAAAAAACGATCACCGTTTCCCAAAAATTGACTTTCCCAAAATGATCGCACTTCACATCCTAAACAGAGATCGCCCTTCTAAATCTCATCAAAAAACGATCACCATTTCCCAAAAATTGACTCTCCCAAAATGATCGCACTTTGAATAGCCAAAGCGATCGCATTAATAAACATCCCAAAAATCAGATAATTACAGTGAATCACAATCAATTGGGTGGGTTACATTTATAATATAAATATTCCAAGTAAAAATCATTTCACCAACGGATCATGCTTAATTCTATTGACGCATTATTTGACGGAAAAGTCTTTCATCCAGAGCAACCAGTCACATTAAGGGCTAATACCCGCGTTCGTATTTCTATTGACAACTTATCCGATGAAAATAATGAACTTACTTCCTTTTTAGAGACAGCAGAATCATTACAGTTAGACGGACCCTCAGATTGGTCAGAAAATCTAGATAAATATTTATATGGTGAAGAAAAAGAGCATGAATCCTGAGAAATTTCTCGATACAAGTTATGCGATCTCTTTATCTTCATCTACGGATGATTATCATCACAAAGCACTTGTCATTGCCGAACAATTAAAAGCTTCAAAAACACATTTAATTACAACCAGAGCGATTATTCTAGAGATTGGCAATGCTTTATCTAAACAAAAATATCGTTCCAAGTCAATTAAATTATTGTCGTCATTAGAAAATGACAAAACAGTGACAATTATTCCCTTATCGGAAACTCTTTATCAAAAAGCTTTTCAACTATATTGTCAAAGAAATGATAAAAACTGGGGAATTATTGACTGTATTTCCTTTATTGTAATGGAAGAGCATAAAATAACGGAAGCATTAACAACGGATATTCATTTTCAGCAAGCTGGTTTTCGAGCTTTATTAAGAGATTAATTTTGGGTAATCTCACGACAGGTGATCGCACTTCACATCCCAAACAGAGATCGCCCTTCGTCACCACAAAAAATGATCGCCATTCCCCAAAAATTGACTCTCCCAAAATGATCGCACTTTCACAAGCCAAAGTGATCGCAGTCTTAAAGTTTGACCAACAAGATGACGGCAATCGCACTTTCAAAAGCAAAAATGATCACAGTTTTAAACCTTAATCAACAAGATGACGGCGATCGCACTACAGGATCGGCGTTCGCTAATGTTTTGCTATTTTTTCCATAAAAATTCGTTCTTGTTCATCCAAGGGTATATCTTTGGAATATATTACAGGAGTTGGATCTCGCTTTAACAATTCTGCAAGTGCTTCGCTAAATTTATCATCATCACTGCGATTTTCAGATAAATAGTGTTTTAATTCTGTTACGGTCATTTGAGTTAGATTAACCATTAGAAAAACCTCCAGCTTCCATCAGAATAAATTACCAAAGCAATTTCATCATTGACAACCCCTTGAATATAAATCGTTTTTAACTTGGAGTTATCACGAAAAATGTTGATGGGTTGATAACCATTAGATAACCACTGACAAAGAATAACGGCTTGAATAGATTGTGCTGAGGTTGGCAATTTATCAGACTCCTTATTTTAACAAAAATTATAACTCAATAAACCTACGAAGTGGCGATCGCATTAATAAATATCCCAAAAATCAGATAATTACGCTGAATAACAATCAATTTGGTGCGTTAATGAAATGTAACTCACCTTATTTATTATTTATGCACTCCCACCATACTTTTAAATCGCTTTCATTAATCCTTTTTTTTAGATATTCAATTTGCTCTAAATCACTAAAATTTTTCATTTCTTCAGCTATTTTTTCTTGACTATATTGTTTAAAAGCAAAACAGTCAAAACCTTTTTAAATTGTCGTTGATTTCATCAATTGTTACCTCCAAAGGAGAAATAATAGTTAAAATTCCATAGCCATTGAGTAAATTAATTTGATTATATCCTTTCATTTTATCCAAACGAACAATAATATGCTTAGAATTCCATGAAATAATTGCATCTGCCCTAGCAACGGTAGCTGCTGCCACATGAGTTGCATCGTTAATGGATTTTGACGTAACGACACCCCCATTAATATAATCATCCCTTAATTGTAAAATTTCAGAGGTTATATTAACAACTTCTATGACACTTTGAGGAATAGATAATAAAATATTTTTAACTGCTTGAGGTGCATCAATTAATTCATTAATAATAATTTCGCTAATTAGTAAAATAAATTTTTCTTGCTTGCTTAATTAATTCTATTAAATTATTTGACTCTACCGAAAATTTATCGTCTAAGCACCCTCCAATAACTGATGTATCGATATAAATTCTAAGTTTCTTCATCTGATTGTGATCAGCTTAAAATAATAATACAAGACTTTTCTCCGAAAGATCAATATAACATATTTTTCGGTACGGTCGTTTAATCCTTGTTTGGAAAGCCCGTTTAAATGATTGGCTAAAAACCAAGTTAATCATTGTTTAGTTCGGCAATGATGGAATCAACATCTCCTCGAAAAACATTACCATTTTGATAGTCTTGTCGAGCTTGAGAAATATTTTGAGCAATTTGTTCTCGTCTTTTTTCGATTTGCCGATGTTTAACAATATTGATCAAGTCATCTTGTTCATCAAAAGAGAGATAGTCAATCATTTCTAAGATTTGACTAAATTGCATTGTTGGCGGCATTGTTACTTTCCCCTTTTTCAATAGAGACTTTTATTCTACTCTGCTTGGGCAATAATGACATCAAAGAGAGATCGCCCCTCCCTATTATCAAAAAGCGATCGCCAGTCCAGAAAAATTGCTCCTTCCGAAAACGATCACCACTCTTCCTCATCAAAAAGCGATCACCCTCTGCCTTTCTATCCCAAGCAATGGCAATTTTAATGTTTAATCAACAGAACATGGGATCGTAGTTTTTGAAAAATCAATCAAAGGCGATCATGTTTTGGACCCCAAAATCTCTCTTGGAAAACCGAACTTTCTTCAATGCTATAATAGACAAATAATCAATATTCATTAAATCGTTTATAGCGGTGTGCAGTCGTATGAGGTACAGTGTCACGAGCTATGAACCATGCTAGGCAAAGCTTGGTTTGTATCTCACTCAAGCGCTTACCGCTATATTGTAATTCTTATGACCGATGATCAATTGAAACAACTAATTGAGTCTAATGCCAAGTCTATTGCGGCTTTATCCAATGCAATGGCAACTGAGCGAGAGGCGATCGCATCAGATAGAGAAGAACGACGAGCAGAACGTGGCCAGCTATATCAATATTTGGGCAGAATTGCGGCAGCCCAATCCAATTTTTACGAAGTTCAGGCCGATTATTATCATCAATTAGCAGTATTATCTGAGCGTCAAACTCGCACAGAAGAACAAATTGTTAAAATTTTACAGCATTTATCTATTACTGAATAATGACACGAAAAAAGACGGGAGCTTGGTAGCCCCGTCGTTTCAACACGGGGCGGAAAAGCGACGCGAGCGGATTTATCCGCCGTCCTAATGTCTGTCATGATGTGGGTCATTAATAT
>JAADBR010000096.1 GCA_009995705.1 Microcystis aeruginosa W13-11 | reverse complement strand
AGGTCGTGTCATCGGTACTTGGGCCGATGTGTTAAACCGCGCTGGTATCGGCATGGAAGTAATGCACGAACGTAATGCACACAACTTCCCCTTAGACTTGGCTAGTGGCGAACAAGCTCCTCTGGCTCTGACTGCTCCTGCTATCAATGGTTAATTCCTAGTCTGAATAAAAAGGCACTCCCGCGAGGGGGTGCTTTTTTGTGGGCATGGTTGCTAGAATATAAACCATCTTCCGTCAAGATTGCCAACCAAGACCATGAAACCCTCAATGATTATTGGCCAGTATTATAAAATTGTAAAAAAATTGGGCATGGGTGGATTTGGAGAAACCTATATAGCCGAAGATTTATTACGTTTAGGAAGTCAATGTGTTATTAAGAAGCTTATCTTTAAAAGCAATAACCAAGAGGAACTTAAAAAAGCGCAGGAGTTATTTAATCGAGAAGCTCAAACGCTAGTGAATTTAGGCAAACACGATCAAATTCCTTATTTACTTGCCTACTTTTTAGACAATCAAGAATTTTATTTAGTTCAAGAATATATAGAGGGCAATTCGCTGGAAGAAGAAATTCGCAATCGGGGAAAATTTGAGGAACAGGAAGTCATTGAATTTTTGCTAGGGATTCTCCCCGTTTTAGAATACATTCATAAAAAACAAGTAATTCATCGAGACATCAAGCCATCGAATATCTTGCGTCGGGATCGAGATAAAAAAATTATTTTGATTGATTTTGGAGGAGTTAAAGCACCTCTTTTATCCAATTCACAATTACCGAATTTATCGGGAGGAAATCTAACTAAAATTTTTACCAGTGGTTATACGCCAAAAGAACAAATGGACGGCTATCCAGAATTCAATAGTGATATTTATGCTTTGGGAATGACTGTTATTAATGCTTTAACTGGTATTGAACCAAAAGATATATCTCGTAATTCGAGTACCAAAATGCTCGCATGGAGAACAAGGGCTAATAACGTGGGGGATCAACTAGCGGCTATTATCGATCGAATGATTCAAGAAAACCACATAGATCGCTATAAAAATGTAGAGGAAATTCTTGAAGACTTGCATCATTTAGGAAAAACAGTAGTTATCAATAATAGTCGAGTCAGTGTTCTTCGTTCGGCGATCAACACCCAGATTCCTATGGTCAATATACCTCTGGGCAAGTTTTTGATGATATTAGTCATGATCACAGGATTTATCTGGGGTTTTAATCTACTTCGAGCAATAGTCTTCGATTCGCCTCCTCATCAGAAGCCGAGCGAGTCCCCAATTCCAAACCCATCTCCTAGTCCTTCTTCGCCACCCGAAAACGAGGGAGGGATTTTTCTTCGTCCCGATAATCTAAAGAAGAACTAGGCTAGAGTCAAAGCACATCTAATCGTCTGGCTTGATAAGGGAAAGAAATAAAACGATTCTTTTGGTTTCTGTGTGGAAACGGGGGTCTATAGCGGTAAGCGCTTGAGTGAGATACAAACCAAGCTTTGCCTAGCATGGTTCATAGCTCGTGACACTGTACCTCATACGACTGCACACCGCTATATACTGATATTTTCTTCTTTCAAAATAGTCCTAAAAGTATTATTCAGTAACCATTTCACCTTACATAAACAAAAATTATCACACAAAGTCGAGAAGAGCCATGACACGTCAATTTCATCAGATTATGCCACTGTTAGGATTATTGATTAGCTTGTTAAGTCTCTATACCGCCCAATACAATCTGCACTTTGCTTGGAAAAATCTAGTGATGAATTGTCAATCTCATCGCCACCTAGAAATTTGTCGGGATGTGCTACCGAATAGAGGTTCCGATAAACCTCTATTCGGTAGCACTGAAGAAAATGAACGAGAAGGGTCGATCGAGCCGTCAGAACCCCTCTTTTTGCCGACTGATTCCTACCGAAAGCCGATCAGAGTACCTTGATTTTGTCAGAAAATCGTTACAAAACGAACACGGGTGCAGAAATTGTTGAGTTAAAATGGTCTTATATTATCCTTAGTGATGGAGGGTTTTAACGTTGAATAGACTCAAGAGGTTCGCAATAGTTCTTGTAGCGGCAGTAGTCGGATTTTCGGTCTTATTCTCTCAGCCGATTTTCGCAAAAAACCCGCCAGTGAGGTTTCAGTGTCAAACTCTTAGTAGTGGTGTTCCCACTACTGTGGCTACTAGCCAGCAATGGCAGAACCAACCACGTCAATTAATTCGGTGGTTAGAACCGTTAGCGAGAGAGGCTGGCTACACGCCCCTACAACGCTGTCAAGAGGTGAGTAATCGTCTTAATAAACAGTTCAGCAAAGGGAGTCAATATATAGGGCATGGTTATATCAACGGAAATCCCGCAATTTGTACTACTAATAAAGAAGGAGCTAAATGTAGAGAAGAGCAGCTTCTGTGGACGCTTAATGGAAATATTTACGGATTTGAGAATGGCAGTGGTGGGAAAGAAAGCCCTAGTCAGTTATTAGACGACTTGTTCGCTCTCTCCGATAGAAACTTTTCTGGGCGGCCTCTCAAGCAATGTAATAAGTCAACTTTCGTTAACATTATGGCGGTTTTACGAGGTGAAGAGAAGGTGGCCAGAGAAGTGTGTGTTTCGCAGTAATCATGAAACTTAGAAAATTTATCGTTATCTTTCTGTTAACTTGCATGGTGTTGTTCACCATGCAAGCTTTTTTAAATCCTATCGACGGACAAACTTCTCATGCTGATGAGCAAAACTCTATAGGGAAGATGGATGAAGATATGATAAGGGATATCGCTAGATTGATCACTGTAAGAGTTTACACAGTTTTATGGGAAGAATGGCCATATACAACATCCGTCAGTGGTTCGGGAGTTATCGTTGATAGACAAGAAATCAAACGGAAAAATAGTCAGAGCATCTACAATTATTTAGTCTTAACAAACGCTCATGTCTCATCTGGAATTGACAAATTTTATATTCAAACTCATGAGGGTTTCATTCATAGAGGTCAAATTCATCCCAAGGCTAAATTCGAGCGAATGGGGGTAAAAGCCGATCTAGCATTGTTATGGTTCGAGAGTCCTTATCAATACGAAACAGCCATTAAGAAAACCTCGGAGAATTTGCCATATAAAAGGGACTTTTTTGTGACTGGATTTCCCTGTAAATTAACGGCAGTTCCTAGTATTGATTGTCCGGCAGAATTTCTTTTTACCAAAGGCAAAGGATGGGTTATCGATCGCTATCTAAAGGACGGATATCAATTGGCTTTTACCAATGACACAGAGGAAGGAACCAGTGGAGGTGCAATTCTCGATCATCAAGGGCATTTAGTCGGAATCAATGGAAGAGGAAAAACCACGGCTGATGCCGAACAAAATAGGTACGCAGATAATGAAAAAGTTCCGTTCATTATTCAAGAAAATGCTCCCTTATCTTTGGGATTACCTATTGATTGGTATTTATCGCTGAATTCCCAGCAATTATTTAGAGAATTACCGACCTCCACGCCTCAATTAGAACCGATCCGATTTTTGTCTCCACCTCCTTCCGTCAAATCAGAAACTCTTGGGGTAAGTAAGTTAAACCCCATGACTGCTGTTGTTCGGTTAACTCTTGAACAAAAGTTGAACATGATCTTGATACTATCGGGGGTATTGCCTTTGATAGTATTGATTCTGATAATATCAGTAGGTTTGATGATAATCAAAAATATAATCGAAAATTTTTGGATTTATTTTCATCCAATAATCATAGCGAAATTTGAGATACAATCCGACCACAAAATTAAATTTACATCAGATTCTAGAATTGCCAATAGTAAGGTGGTCGATATTCCTACACAGAAGTTAGAAACATTAAAATTACCAGCCGAACAAAACTGGAAGATAAGGCTTACTCCCTTAAGTTTGGGCAGCAATCAAAACAAAACTATTATCCCAAAAATAGTAGAGAGTGATCAAAACTATTATCGATACGAGCTATATGAAACAGAGGAAAATAAAACAGTTATTTATAAAATTGTTTGTCAAGGGAAAAATCTTAAACGGATATATCATATGTCTAAAAGTGAAATTGTTACCATTAAATTTGAATTTAATGACAACACTGGTTAATAAAAAATCTCTTAAAAAAAGAAATATTTTTCACGAAAGCAAAGTAAAAAAGATGAAGTATCGAGCTATTTATACCATTTATTTGTCAATTCTTTTATGGGGTATATTGGTAGGTTGTGAAAAAGACGGCACTACGCCACAACAGCAGGAGGTAAATCCATCAGTAATTTCCGAAATATTAAGAAAATCTACTGTGTATATCAAAGGAATAGGAACGGGTATAATCATCGGTTCCGCTTCTAATAATTACTATGTGCTAACCGCTAAACACGTAGTAGATAACCCATCTTCAAAAAAGATCGTTACCTACGACCGTCGATTCTATCCGATCCAAGAAATTATCCCAGATAGAACATTAGACCTAGCCATTGTTAAATTCACCAGCGAGATGGATTATCCTACTGTAACTTTAAATCGCAATATCTCTCAAGGTCAAGCAGTCTCGGTATTAGGTTGGAGATATTGTTCTGGAAAACCAAAAGAGGAGTTGACACTTGGAACTATAGAGCAGATCGTCCGATCCGATCAAGAGTATACCGAAAATGATAAAAAGCTTTTAGAGAATCTCGACGATCCAAAAAAACACTTTCAAGAGGGAAATCGAGTCAAATATACAAATCCAACAATTGAAGGAATGAGTGGGGCTGGAGTTTTTAATCAATATGCTCAAGTGGTGGCTATTCATGCTACGGCTGGAACCTATGAGAACAGTACAGAAAACTGTTCGGTGTTAGATAGTACCCATAGTCCTAACTGGGGAATTCCGATCGAGGTTTTTTTATATTCTCCATTATCTCACGGAATCCCGATCAAAACGATCAAAGCTTCTCCTTACCAGAAGGAAAATCCTTCCCCGCAGAATATCAAGGAACAATCAAATGAGCCGATCTTTAAAAGACCGAAATCAAGAAATTAATCTCATTTGTTTGACCTGTACCCTTTACTGTTCATCATCGTAAACGTTTAGGGGTGAAAGCGGCACTCACAGGAAAGCAAATTCTGTCTTTGATTGAACGGTATTTTCGATTAGTTCTCCCGCAGGTCTGTTACCGAGGGGAGAGGGAAGGGGAACTATTCTATCCTTCACCAGCTAATTTTAAGACAGAAGTACGAGTAGTGGCATCTAAGCGAAAATTCAGCAATTCTAGTTGATTAAGAATTGGCTCAATGGTACTACTGCTTCTTCTTTGCTTTCATCGGTTACTACTTGTTCTGATGAAGATGACTTTTTGAAAGTTGCCTAATTTTATGGCTTGATGGAAAGGGTTTGTCTTTCTTCTTCTTTAGACCCCCTGAACGCTTACCAACTGACAATCGGTGACGGCATCCTCTCGGCTCTCGGAAGTCAGGAATTTTTTCCAGATAATAAATTAGATTTTTAGGCATATTTTGGCTTATGTCAGGTTAATATTGTGATTATACACACTAACCTTTTTTTTACAAGCCCTCTATCCACCTTGAAATAGCCCTACCCTTATTAAGGGGGGATCGAACCTAAAATCCATTTTTAATTTAATTATAACCAGCTACTTAGCTGGAGGTCTAGTAAGCTGAAACCTCATATTTGATAACTGCTAACTGATCACTAATCGCTGAGATAAAAGGCCAATGAAAAAATTAATTCTAGCCACGAGTAACCCGGGTAAATTGGCAGAGATAAGCGAATACTTCACTGATATCGACCTAGAATTGCAGTTAAAACCCGATGATTTAGAGATAGAGGAAATAGGGGCGACTTTTGCCGAAAATGCTTATTTAAAAGCTGCTCAAATTGCCCTAACTTTGGGAGAATGGTCGATCGCCGATGATTCGGGATTGGAAGTAACTGGGTTAGGAAATGCCCCGGGGATTTACTCGGCCCGCTATGGTGAAAATGATCGGGAAAGAATCGATCGCCTAGTCAGAGAATTAGGAGATAATCAGGATCGTTCGGCCCGTTTTGTCTGTGTAATTGCGATTGCCCGTCCCGATGGTGAGATTGCCTTGACTGCCACAGGAATCTGCACGGGAGAAATTCTCAACAGTCCTAGGGGTAAAGGTGGTTTTGGTTACGATCCGATTTTTTGTGTCCCCGAATACGCTTTAACCTTTGCGGAAATGTCTCCCGAATTAAAAAGAAAAATCAGCCACCGAGGACGAGCTTTTGAGCAATTGCTGCCCCATCTCAAGACTCTCGTGGATACAAATTCATCAAGGCTCTGACTTGTTCAGCATGATAAGAGCTTCTTGTCAAGGGACTCGCAACAATTTGTAAAAATCCTAAAGACTCACCGTATTCGCGCCAAGCTTTGAACTGTTCAGGGGTGATAAACTCCTGCACACCGAGATGTTTTGGCGATGGTTGCAGATACTGCCCGATGGTGAGAATATCACAATCGACGGCCCGTAAATCGCCCATAACTTGGCGCACTTCCTCGTCGGTTTCCCCCAATCCCACCATAAGGCCCGATTTTGTGTAGGTAGCGGGAACAATAGCGCGAGCGCGCTGCAATAATTCTAGAGAACGCTGGTAATCACCTTGAGGACGCACGCGACGATAGAGACGGGGAACAGTTTCGGTATTATGGTTTAAAACTTCAGGTTTAGCGGCAAGAATTAAAGCTAAAGCCTGCCAATTGCCACAAATATCGGGAATCAGCACTTCGATGGTAGTTTTTGGGGAAATGCGGCGAATTTCCTCGATACAACGGACAAATTGACTAGCACCACCATCAGCCAAATCATCGCGATTGACAGAAGTAATCACTACATGATTAAGATCGAGACGTTGCACGGCTGCCGCTAGTCGCAGGGGTTCCGTGGAGTCTAAAGGTTGCGGTTTTTTCTCAAAATCGATATCACAGTAAGGACAGGCGCGAGTGCAAGCAGGACCCATAATTAAAAAGGTAGCCGTCCCGGAGTGGAAACATTCGCCGATATTGGGACAGGAAGCCTCCTCACAAACGGTATTTAAGCCTAAATCGCGTAAAACCTCCTTAACACTGCCGACTCGTTGCCATTGCGGTGCTTTTACCCGTAACCACTCTGGTTTGACCGTCACGCCTGAACTACTCCGATAATTTTTGCCTATACCCCTAATATCCTAGCAAGTCTCGACCCAATCAAGGGAGAATATGCTATGATGATTTAGCTGGAAACTTTCGGGATGTAGCGCAGCTTGGTAGCGCACTTCGTTCGGGACGAAGGGGCCGCAGGTTCGAATCCTGTCATCCCGATTAAAGACAATCAAGGTGTAGTCTGTTCTACGGTCAAGTAGATAGGTGTTCAAAATTGTCAGTAGATCATGAAAATTGAGGAATTACTCAAAAACAAACGAGAAAAAATCATCGCTATTTATTGCTGCTAAACACGGCGCGAATAACGTGCGAATCTTTGGTTCTGTCGCACGGGGAGAAGCTGACGAAAAAAGCGATATTGATTTATTAATTGATTATTGTAGCGAACGTCGGAGTTCTTGGTTTCCTTTGCCGTTAATTCGAGAACTGGAAGCTTTGTTAGGCGGCAAAGTTGATATTGTTACCGAACAGGGACTTAAAGATAGAATCAGAGAGCGGGTACTTAAAGAAGCAATACCACTAGGATAGATGATACCGAACGCTTGCGGGATATTTTAGAAGCAATTGAGCGTGTAGAAAAGTATGCTCGACAGGGAAAACCCGTGTTTGAACAACAAGAATTAATTCAAACTTGGATTGTCTATCATTGACAAATTATTGGTGAAGCAGCGAGAGTAACTTCTCAAGAACTTCAAGGAAGATACCCCGAAGTTCCTTGGCGATATGCGAGCGTTCGGTGAGATGCGTCTGATGACGCATCCTCTCTTTTCAGGTTTTCTTACATTTTGCTGAGAATACGCTGGACTATATCCATTCCTGTGAAGGCTTGCCAGCCAAAAAGACCTAAAATGACGGCATTAAGGGTAATATGGGTGATTCTAGCCAATTCGTTGCCTTTTTGCATTAAAGGTACTAAAGCGGCACTGATTGAGATTAAACCCACCATCCCTAAACCGGCCAGCAGATGGGGACCAACAAATAATTTACCGTTATTAATATAAGTCACCGCCATACCCCCGATCGTCCCCAACACCATTAAAGCGAGGATTAGGGAGCCAATTTGATAGTGTTTAGTGCGAAAATTTTTGGGCAATAATTCTTTTTTTAGGTCTTTATCTGCTGTCCGCGTCCGTCGCCATTGTAGCCCCGAATAGAGCGCATAGATAGTTAACCCTAATAAAACCCACATTAAAATGGGATGGCCAAATTGTGACCAAGTTTTTACGGCACTGGGAATCTCGAAGTTCATAGTTGTCTGTTCTCATCAAAGATCGCTTCTTAATAAAAATTAACATGAATCGCTCGCGCTTCCTTGTTTTCTGGGTCACTAGACCTGTCATACTAAATTCCGTTTAAAAGGTATAGGAGAGTGGGGTGCGGGGTATAGGGTGTAGGGAGAGATGGCTAGAGCTTTTGTACTAAAATACTTAATACGCAGTTTAAATGCAGTAGAGCTTACTATCGCTATTATATTTAGTTGACAAGAGACTCCGAATACGATAGTATTCAACCATGAAACAACAAATTATCGACTTATTTTCTGGTGCGGGTGGATTGACCACGGGATTTCATTTAGCTGGGTTTGAATCTATCTGTGCAATTGATATAAATGCGAAAGCATTAGCAACCTATCAACATAATTATCCTAAAACACGCACTTTTCAAGAAGACATTCGCAAAGTTAATCCATCAAAACTGCGCTTATACTTAGATTTACAAAGAGAAGAACTAACTGCCCTGATTGGGGTCCCACCCTGTCAAGGATTTTCACGAAATATCCCAGCTGGGTATCGCTATCTTAATGATTCTCGCAATCATTTATATAAGTCTTTCTTAGAATTTGTTCAAGAGTTTCGTCCTCTTCATGTAGTCATGGAAAATGTTCCTGAAATTTTGAAAGCTTATGGCGGTATCATCAGAGATGAAATTGTAGCACAGTTAGAATTTTGGGGTTATCAAGTAGTTACTACCTCCCTAAACGCCCGCCGCTTATTATGGAGTGCCACAAACTCGCTCAAGAGCCTTTTTTTTAGCTAGTCTAGAGCGTTTACCATCCCTTCCCCAAGCAACTCATTCTGATGATATCAGAAGTGATTATAAAGCTGTAAAATCTTGGACACAGCTTACCTTACTAGAACCAAATATTGCCCCAGTTACTACTATTAAAGATGCCATTAGTGATTTACCTCCTTTAGAAGCAGGACAAGCTTATGATCACGAAATTTATACTAGGGAACCCGAGACCATATATCAACAGAAGATGCGTGAGCAAAGTCAAAAAATTGTTAATCATATTGCCCGTGCTTTAACACCAATTCAAATGTCAAGAGTGCAAATGCTGGCGGAAGGACAAGATGCGAGAGATTTACCTGCTGAATTAGCACCGAAAAAACACTATAGCGGGGCCTATGGTCGAATTTCTTGGGATACACCAGCAAGAACAATTACAAGGTGGTTTTTTCATCTCTCAGACGAATAGCGGCAGCGGGGATTGTTCTGCTTCTAAACAACTGTTTCTGATTTTTGTACCAAACTAACTGAGTTTTGCCAGCGATGATTCCCTGTAAACCTGCCCCTACTCCCCCAGTTTTTTTATCTATTGCCCATGCCCAAGAAAAAACATTAGGATCAAAAGGATTAAGGGGGTATTCACAGTAAACATATTCATTGCCCTCTCGGTTTTTTAGCAATATTCCCTCATAGCTGTTGATGACATTTTGAGCAGTTTGACTGGAGCGAATCTTCTCGTTCCAGCGTTGAATAATAGCGGTTCCCAGTTGTGCGGGGGAAGATTGCAGATTCAAAGAGGGAACCTCAAGTTGAATGGCTTTTTTGATAATATCTGCTCGTTGAATTACGAACAAAAAGGTATTATCTGTAGTTAAACTATTCAGTTGTAGAGATTTTAGCGACCAACCACTGGCAGTTTTACTGTCCACTGCATCGTAGAGTAGTTTGCTTCTGCCTAGGGCAGGGGCCGATAAAGAAATATTCTTGACATAATGAAAAATTGCTTCCCAGCTATAATCCTCGATCGAGCCAATCAATGGTGAGGCAATTGCGGCTAGAATGGCCTGCTTTAGTCTTTTAATCTCGTCGTTCGTTAAAACTTAGGGATTCCTCTACGGAATACAAAAATTCACTCATCCTCAGACCTAAAGCATTAGTAATATGACTAAGCACTCTCACTGATGGACTTTTTAATCCTCGCTCTAGTTGACTGATGTAAGTTCTATGCAGACCTGTTACTTCTGCCAAATACTCTTGCGACCACCCTTTTTCTTGGCGATAACGCTGTAGCTCTCGTCCTAAAATTTGCTCTAGTTGACCAGATTGCATAGGCTGGATCCTAGTCTTTTGTACACAAAAGTTCTGCAGACTAAAGTATTCAATGTCTCGGCGCTGAACAGAAACAGATAAATTAACCAAGTTCGATCGCAAATCGCTATGATAGAATATTGGGTCTTTAATTTCCGTCCCCTCCTCCCCTTATGAAACTGCCTGTCGTCGCTATTATCGGTCGTCCCAATGTGGGCAAATCCACCCTCGTCAATCGTATCGCTGGAGATCAACAGGCGATCGTTTTCGATCAACCCGGGATCACCAGAGATCGCACCTATCAACCGGCTTTCTGGTGCGATCGAGATTTTCAAATTGTCGATACAGGAGGGCTAGTTTTTAACGATGACAGCGAATTTCTCCCTTTAATCCGCGAACAGGCTTTAATCGCCCTAGCAGAGGCAAGTGTGGCGATTTTTGTCGTCGATGGCCAGGCAGGAATTACCGCCGGCGATCGAGAAATTGCCGATTGGTTACGACAGCAAAATGTCCCGATACTTTTGGCAGTTAATAAATGTGAATCGGTGGAACAGGGTATCCTGCAAGCGACGGAATTCTGGGAATTAGCTATCGGTGAACCCTTCCCCATCTCGGCCATTCACGGCTCTGGTACGGGAGAACTACTTGATGCTCTGATTAAATATTTGCCACCCGGGGCCGAAATTCCCGAAAATGAAGAGATTAAAGTGGCAATTATCGGTCGTCCTAACGTGGGTAAATCCAGTCTCCTCAATGCTTTAACTGGACAACAACGGGCGATCGTTAGTCCAATTTCGGGAACCACCAGAGACTCGATCGATACTTTAATTGAACGAGAGGGACAGGTTTATCGGTTAATTGACACCGCTGGTATTCGCCGTAAGAAGAATGTGGACTATGGAGCCGAATTTTTCAGTATTAACCGTGCTTTTAAGGCAATTCGCCGGTCTGACGTGGTGCTATTCGTCATCGATGTGCTAGATGGTGTCACCGAACAGGATTTAAAATTAGCGGGACGAATCATTGAAGAAGGGCGTGCGGTGGTGCTAGTAGTCAATAAATGGGATGCGGTGGAGAAAGACACCTATACCATCAATACTTACACCAAAATGCTCCAAGATCGGCTGTATTTCATGGATTGGGCAGAAATGATCTTTGTCAGCGCTATGACGGGGCAAAGAGTCACTAAAATCCTCGAATTAGTCGATATTGCCGCCGAATCTCACCGTCGTCGCGTCAGTACCTCGGTAATCAATGATGTAATCGAAGATGCGGTTAAATGGCACAATCCCCCCACCACCAGGGGCGGAAAACAGGGGAAACTATACTATGGCACGCAAGTATCGAGTCAACCCCCCACGATCGCCCTCTTCGTTAACGATCCCCTGCGCTTTAATGATAACTATCGCCGTTACATCGAAGGGCAATTCCGGCAACAGTTAGGCTTTAAAGGAACCCCGATCCGCTTAATCTGGCGGGGCAAACCAGCGCGAGAAGTGGAGAAAACGGTTAATAGAGCCACCAAGGTCTAATTTATGGATTTATTGCGAAGTTTGCCCATCGGTCTTTATCTCGATCAACCGATTACCCGACTACATCAACTAGATGCCAGGGTAAAATTTATCTGGTTAATGGTGTTTTTAGCAGCACCTCTATTGGCTAATGCTTGGTGGCGTTTAGCTTTGGTGGGATTATTAATATTATTAACCCTGCTTGCACCTATTCCCCCCCGGGTCTGGCGGCAACAGATGGGCTGGCTGATATTTTTAGCGATTATCGTCTTTCTGATTACTGCCATCACTCCCGATGGTTTAGCGGTGAGCATTCAGCCGCGTTTACCCGATCAAGAGCTAAATTTACCGCCAGCAAGTGATTATCAGTATGTTTTATGGGATAAAGTCCGTCTATTTGTTACCCGACGTTCTTTGGAATTAGCAGTGAGAATTAGTACCTTAGTTTTTACTTTAATTTATAGCACTAATCTCTTTTTATTGACGACGGCCCCGGAAGAAATTACCGAAGGTTTAGAGAATTTAATGAGTCCTTTACGGCGATTTAATGTGCCAGTGACAGAAATTTCTCTGACTCTGACCCTCTCTTTGCGCTTTATTCCCCTGGTTTTAGAAGAAGTGCAAAATCTAGCCAGGGCAGTGCGAACTAGGGCGATCGATTGGCAAAAATTAGGGATTAAAAGAAGTTTAAACGTCTGGTTAACAGTCGTGGAAAAATTACTAGATAATTTGCTTTTACGCGCCGAACAAATAGCGATCGCTATGGAGGTTCGCGGTTTTACCAGTCCCAATCAGCATCAAGTACGCTGGCACCAATTACAGTTAAGATGGGCTGATTTTATTGCTTTATTTTTGTTAATTCCCTTTTGGGCAGCCCGATTAGTTTGGGGGGGTTTATAGCAGTTGTTTACTGTTTACTGAAAATATTTCTTTTCGAAACCGTTGGGACGGATTGGGGAATAGCCTTGATGTTTGCAGGTTCTAGCATTTTTATCGATTTTTGTCAAGATATATTTGACACAATTTATTAGAAAAAGGGTTTCTAAAAGAAACCCTTTTTCTGTTTTCCAACTAATCCTATTTGACCTAATAGGTAAGGGATAAAAGTAGGGCTAATTCCAGAATTAGCCCTACTTTTTTAGTTTCCAACTAATCCTAATGTGCAATTAATTTTGCTTAGGTGCTTAACTTTGAACGGGATTATTTCGGCCAAAGTTTTTGAAATTTGCTCTCTTTACCATTATTCTCGTCTAGAAAACCTAGAAAATAAGCACAATCATCAGAGTCATCAGAAAAAATTGTTAACAATTCTAGGTATTGATGATTATTTTGGGGATACATTCGATGCCAAAGACGACCAATTTGATCGATACTTCCTGTCACCGAGGTTTTATAGATACTTAAATTATCCAGTTTTTGATAGGCTTTGTGAAGCCATTTTATGGCTAGGGAATCATCTTTGTCTTCAGCAATTATTCCCCAAACCTCGACTTTTTTAGGATGCCAACTTTAAAGGTGGACAAAATGCCCACCCTTAAAACTATTGTAAATTGCTAGTTAACTGACTTTTGGCCTTAGCTAAAGCTTCGCTTAACTTACTAGCATCCCGTCCCCCAGCTTGAGCTAAATTGGGACGACCACCACCACCACCGGCGCAGATTTTAGCGATCGCACCGATAAATTTACCCGCTTGTAAACCCTTATCTTTAATCACCCGGGGACTAAAAGCGGCCACTAAACTCACTTTATCAGCTGCGGGAGTCGAGGCCAAAACTACCGCCCCTTCCCCTAATTTTTGCTGTAGTCTTTCGGCCGCAGCCATCAAAGCACTAGCATCAATATCACCCAAAGAAGCGACTAAAAGCTTAAATTCGCCGATAGATTCAGCTTGAGATAGCAAAGAATCCGATTTAGTTAGCACCAACTCCTGTTTAACCGCTTCTAACTGCTTTTGTGTCCCCTTTAACTCTGATTGTAGGGCCGTAATGCGATCGGGAATTTCCAGAGGTTTGACCTTAAAGCGATCGCACAAATCCCGCACCACCTGATCCCGTTCATTCAAATAGGCTAACACAGCAGGGCCGGCCACCGCTTCGATGCGACGAATTCCTGCAGCGATTCCCGTCTCAGAGATGATTTTAAATAAACCGATCTCGGCGGTATTTTTAACGTGAGTTCCCCCGCATAATTCCATAGAAACGCTAGGAATATCGATAACTCGCACTTCTGAGCCGTATTTCTCGCCAAACATGGCAATAGCTCCCTTTTGCTTCGCTTCTTCCAATCCCATCACCGCTATCTCGGTGTCATGCGCTTCGGCAATCCAAGTGTTAATCTGTTCTTCCACCTGTTGCAATTCAGCGCTAGTCAGGGGACGAGGACAGTTAAAATCAAAACGGAGGCGCTCAAAACTGACTAGGGAACCTGCTTGGGAAATCCCCCCATCCACAAGCTTTTTCAAGGCCGATTGTAGCAGATGGGTGGCGGTATGATTAGCTTGAGCGCGACGACGACAGGAACGGTCAATCTGTGCATTAATTGTATCGCCGGTGGTGACAATTCCCCGCTCTACCCGACCAAAATGGATAAAAATCCCCGATTCTTTCTGCACATCCTCAACGCGGATAAGCAGATTATCGCCAGTTAAATAACCCTTGTCACCGATTTGTCCACCCGATTTGGCATAAAAAGGGGTTTGATCGAGAACTACCTGCACCTCAGCGCCTGCTGCGGCTGATTTCACCGTTTTACCGGCGACTAAAACCGCCGTTACTGTTGCGGTTGCTTGCAAATCTGTATAACCGAGAAATTCCGTCGGGTGAATATGTTCTGCCAGCTTATCTAAACTACCCTGTACCGTCAAATCTATGGTTTCGTGGGCGGCTTTTGATCTTTGTTGCTGTTTTTTCATTTCCTGCTCGAAACCCGCCGTATCGACCCTTAAACCATGCTCCTCAGCGATTTCTTGAGTGAGTTCGAGGGGGAAGCCATAGGTATCATACAGGGTAAAGGCATCGACTCCCGAAATCTGGCTTTTTTCTTTTTCTAGAATCGATTCGAGCAGTTTCTCGCCTCTTTCTAGGGTTTCTAAAAATCTCGCTTCCTCTCGCTCTAATTCTGCCTTGATCACCGTTTCTCGTTCCCGAACATTGCCATAAACGGACTCGGAAAGAGCGATCGCAACTTCCGCCACTTTGCTGATAAATTGACCTTCAATACCGATCAAACGCCCGTGTCGTACTACTCTACGAATCAGACGACGCAGGACGTAACCTCTGTCAGTATTCGATGCTGAGATACCATCCGCTATCATGTGTACTACCGAACGCACATGATCGCCGATGACTTTTAGGGAAACTTTCGTTTTTTCGTCCGCTTTCTGGTAGTCTATGGCTGCCAACTGGGCCGCTTCGGCGACAATCGGGAAAATTAGGTCAGTTTCGTAGTTATTGGCGACTTTTTGCAGGATTTGCGCCATCCGTTCCAAACCCATCCCCGTATCGATGTTTTTATTCGCTAGGGGTGTCAGATTGCCGTCCGCGTCGCGGTTATACTGCATAAAGACGAGGTTATAAAACTCGATAAAACGGCTATCATCCTCTAAATCGATGGTTTTATCCCCTAATTCCGGGTGAAAATCGTAGTAAATTTCCGAACAGGGACCACAGGGACCCGTGGGACCCGATACCCAAAAGTTATCCGCTTCGCCCATTTTTTGGATACGATGGGCAGGAATACCGATTTTATCGCGCCAGATAGCGAAAGCTTCCTCATCCTCTTTAAAGACACTAACGACTAATCTTTCGGGGGGAAGGTTAAAAACTTCTGTGGACAATTCCCAGGCCCAGGCGATCGCCTGTTCTTTAAAATAATCACCAAAGCTAAAATTGCCCAACATCTCAAAAAAAGTATGATGTCTAGCAGTCAGGCCGACATTTTCGATATCGTTGGTGCGAATACATTTTTGGGAAGTGGTAGCGCGGGGAAATTCTGGGGTCTTTTGCCCTAAGAAAATCGGTTTAAAAGGGAGCATTCCCGCAATAGTCAGCAAAACGGTGGGATCTTCTGGTACTAGAGAGGCACTAGGGAGAATTTTATGGTTTCTGTCCGCAAAAAAGTCTAAAAATCGCTGGCGAATCTCGCTTCCGCTTAGGTGGTTACTCATAGAAAATGTCAGTTAGTCAGAAAATGCCTATTTTATCCATTGTGGCATTTTTGCGTTTTAACTCTCCACCTTTATTCTCGCGCCGCTTGTCGGACCTGCTCTAAGTCTAAATCCAAAGCTTGAGCGATTTGTTCCACACTTAAACCCAAAGCAAGCAAACGGGGAATAGATTCCAGTTTAGCCTCTAGTTTACCTTCCTGTAGTCCTCGCTCTAGTCCTCGCTCTAGTCCTTGTTCGAGTCCTTGTTCGAGTCCTTCCCGTTTAGTTGCTTCCTTCCATTCCTGATAGGTTTGAGATAAGGTCATAAATACCTCTCTAAAGCATTACCTTGAGGTAATTCTAACAATTCTCGCACCGCTTGGTCTTGAGTTTTTCCCCGTCCTAATAGTCTTAACCAAAGAGTCTCAGGAGTCACAGGCAATTGATTAATAGTGATAATTGCCGTGCGATAAAGCGAGGGAAGAAAATAGACTCCTTCTGGCCAATCTGGGTCTAATTTTGCCCCAAATCCTTCTAAAACAGTGATACTAGCGGAAGGGGATAAAATCCACAAACGAGGGGCATTGTCTTCATTGTAACTCTGATTTTCCCGTTTAGCTTGTCTTTGCAGTTCGGCTAAAATTGTCAAAAGTTTCGCTAAACAATTACGAATCTCGCTACGGTTGGGAGGATTGCGATAGGGTTCAATTAAGACAGTATTAAGGACAATTCTGCCTAATAATCCCAGATAATTGCGGTTTGGTTCGGGATTGGGGGAAAAAAATAAATCTATCTGTCGGGTTTCGTCACTGACTTCTTTACTGATTTCGACGGTTCCCAAGGGAGAAAGTAATTGTTCAAGGTAATTTTTGGCAAATTGGTCATGGGGTTTCATGGAGTTTCCTGAATAGCTTGTCGGACTTGTT
This sequence comes from Microcystis aeruginosa W13-11, assembly GCA_009995705.1. Classification (GTDB taxonomy): domain Bacteria; phylum Cyanobacteriota; class Cyanobacteriia; order Cyanobacteriales; family Microcystaceae; genus Microcystis; species Microcystis aeruginosa_F. Next base: position 399 of record JAADBR010000096.1, on the reverse strand, counting down.
CTAAGTCTAAATCCAAAGCTTGAGCGATTTGTTCCACACTTAAACCCAAAGCAAGCAAACGGGGAATAGATTCCAGTTTAGCCTCTAGTTTTCCTCGCTCTAGTCCTCGCTCTAGTCCTTGTTCGAGTCCTTGTTCGAGTCCTTCCTGTCGTCCTTCCCGTTTAGTTGCTTCCTTCCATTCCTGATAGGTTTGAGATAAAGTCATAAACACCTCTCTATCCTCAGTTTCCAGGATGTTATTTATTTCCATACTAACCCGCCAACTAATTAATAATTCCAGTACATTTTCCCGGAAAGCATTACCTTGAGGTAATTCTAACAATTCTCGCACCGCTTGGTCTTGAGTTTTTCCCCGTCCTAATAGTCTTAACCAAAGAGTCTCAGGAGTCACAGGCAATT
>JAADBR010000095.1 GCA_009995705.1 Microcystis aeruginosa W13-11 | reverse complement strand
GTAAACTTTACCATCTTTTAAATTCTCTATCCAATGACACGATCGGGTATTTGACGGGATGGTCTTGGATTTTAGAAGCTCTATGTCTGTCAGGAATTTAGAAAAATGGTATTACCAGCTTCATGGAATGCTCGTTCAACCTTACGCTCTAAATATAAGCGATCGCGTACTTGATCATCAGTGAGTTCTTCTGTTTCAGTGAGTTGGTTATCACCGCTTTCTACCACTTCAACTTTAACGATTTGCCTTGAATTTTCGTTTTTTTGCCAGTATTCTCGCCAAGTAAGGAACTTGCGCTTTGATAATCTACCTTTTGGGCGAACGCAGTTCGCCCCTACATTGTGGACAAAATCTGTTACTGTAGGGGCGCAATGCTTGCGCCCTCCGATCGATCAGGTTTGCTGATCACCCTAAGTAGGGGGAGAGCCTTTGAGAGTCCCCGCAGCTAAGGGACTTGCGCTTTGATAATGTGCCATCTAGCTGGTCTGATTCTTCTACAGAGCGATTTTTTGGCTGGGATATTATTCCCACGCAAGTCCCTAAGTTCAGAAATCTATCCCCATAGGCTCAATTTCGATGCTAAAGCGATCGCTACTGGGAAAATGCGATGTTCTTGCACTTGAATGCGTTCGTGGAGACTGGCCGCGGTATCATCGGGGAGAATGGGAACCACTGCTTGCATTAAAATCGGTCCACTATCTACCTCCGCGCGAGCGATATGCACAGTACATCCGGTCACTTTTACCCCCGCCGCTAAAGCTTGTTCCACGGCACGCACACCTTTAAAACTGGGTAGTAAACTAGGATGGATATTGATCACGCGATCGGGAAAAGCATCCAGTAACACTGGGGTGACAATTCGCATCCAGCCAGCCATAATTACCCATTTTACCCCGTATTCTTGGAAAGTTTCTACTATTGCCCGATCGAGTTCTTCTCTGGGTTTAAATTGACGATGATCGAGGAAAACCGCAGGGATATTGTAGTGAGCGGCTTTTTCTTTTACCTTGGCATCGGGATTATTGTAGATGAGGACAGAAATCCTGGCATTTAGTTGTTTTTTAGCGATCGCTGCTGCTAAAACAGCAAAATTGGAACCACTACCAGAAGCCATCACTCCTAAGGAGAGGGTTTCCTCTAGGGGAATATCGGCCAAACTAAGATCGGGAGAAATTAAACTTGGGGAAATTGTCATCATATTTTATAAGCGAGTTCGAGTGCATTGCAAAAGCTATTGAGGCGATTCAGCAAAGCATTATAGTAAGGATAAGCATCATCCCGTTCCCCTTGTAGATAGGCATACAAGGTTAGCTCCGGCTCTGAGGCTAGGTGATTTTTGGGGATATCGAAACCGACTTCCGTTAGGCGCGTCGCTGCGATCGCAACCAGCAATGCCCCAATGGTATTGGACTCACCATTGTGAAGATCCCTCAGTCCGGGTAAGATGATCTCGGCCCCTGGCAACTCATTGAGATTCATGATTGCTCCTGCTGGGGTTTATCTTGAAAACGTGCCATGAAGTTCTCGACTCTGCTTCTCAGCACATCTGGGTTAAGGGAGGGGAATCGGATTAGTTCCGGTGCAATCGCTTCAAAGCATTCCCCTAGCTCATTCAAAGAGAATAATTTGTGTTCGTACATAGCTTCAATATCTTTCAGGTCACGGTCAAATCCTCTCGATAGTTTAGAAAGAGCTTGGGCTGTAAAATCATAGTGATAGAAAGAGATTTGACCTCGTTTGCCAATGAATACGCTTCGATCGCGCCATCCCGGAATAGGGGGCAGAAAATCCTGCGGAGATGCCAGTTCAATATTGATGTTCAATTCTTTTTTCAGCTTGGCGATCGCTTGAAAAATGCCAGGTGGTTCGGGATCTAGACGGATATCCACATCGACTGTGGAATTGCGCCATCCCACCAGTAAGGCACTCGCTCCACCTGTAAAGTAGATAGTGCCTGAACCCTGAGCTTCTTTACCTAAGATTTGCATTAGGCGTTCTAACTTCTGAGCGTCAACGTTTGCACGCATTTTTTTGCCGTGATTATCTGCCTCAAGTTACCAGTTTAGTTTAGTGCCTACTCGAAAGTAAATTGTACAACTGATGTGAAAAGATGATAGTTTTTGCCATTTTTATCTTCTACTATCTCTCCTTTGCCGAAGGTTGTTTCAACAAAACGCCTGGAGGATGGCAATGATAACCATTGTCGTCCACACTCATACTTAGTTCACTGAAAAGAAGAAGAGAAGGAATCAAAATCGGATGTCGTATTTTCATGAGCATAACCTCGTTTAATCGCGTTGTTTCAAACCGGTTTCAATAGCGGCAATTACTGTTTCTATGACTTTAACGCGGGCGAAATACTTATCATTTGCCGCCACAATCGTCCAGGGGGCCACGGGGGTGCTAGTACGGGCTACCATGTGATTAACTGCCACATGGTAGAAGGGCTGTTTTTCTCGATTGCGCCAATCTTCATCGGTGAGTTTATACTGACGATAGGGGTTAGTTTGGCGCTCGTTGAAGCGATTTAACTGTTCTTCGGGGCTAATATGTAACCAGAATTTGACTAAAACACAGCCTGAATGGGTTAATTGGGCCTCAAATTCGTTAATTTCTTGATATGCCCGTCGCCACTCCATATCTTTAGCAAATCCTTCCACTCTCTCCACCAAAATCCGTCCATACCAACTGCGATCGAATATACCGATAGTTTTGGCCGCGGGTAATTTCCGCCAGAAGCGCCAGAGATAATGATAGCGGTGTTCTTCCTCCGTCGGAGCAGCAAAGGGAATAACTTGGTAACTGCGAGGATCGAGGGTATCGGTTAAGCGTTTGATCGCCCCTCCCTTACCGGCGGCATCCCACCCCTCAAAGAGGACTAAAACGGGAATATTTGCCTTAAAAATCTCTAATTGCAGTTTTCTTAATTTTACCTGTGCCTCACGCAAACGGATTTTATAGTCTTCTTTCTCTAGTTTGGCACTTAAATCTACTCTCGCCAGATAATCAGGTTCCGTGGGCAGTAATTGGGCTTGGGGTGGTAGATTGACAGGAGGTTCGATCGGTAATTGGCGCTGATCCAAAGCTTGAGCGATCGTACCGACTAATTGGGAGAGAACTTTTACCCGGGCCCAACGTTGACAGTCGCCCTCCACCAATGTCCAAGGAGCGGCCCCCGTGCTAGTGTAGGTAATCATTTCCTCGGCTAAACTGGCATACTCATCATAACGTTTGGCCTGCTGCCAATCTTCCGGACGCACGCGCCAAGATTCTAGTTCATTTTCGGCGTATTCTTTGATGCGTGTCTTTAATTCTTTTTGGCTGAGATGAATCCAGAATTTAGCGATCGCCACCCGATCATCAAATAATTGTCGCTCAAAGGTGTTGATATCGCGCATGACTAGGGGAATCTGGGAGGAGGGCAATTTGTTTAAGAGTCGATCCTCCAGTAGATGGGTGTACCAACTGTGATAAAAAATGCCGATACTGCCTTTTGCTGGCAGTTTTTGCCAAAATCGCCACAAAAACGGGTAACTTTCCTCTTGGGAGGAAGGGGTTAAAATGGGATGGACGGTAAAACCGCGAGGATCCATATAGTTAACCATTTTTTTGACTAAAGTTCCCTTGCCTGCCGCCGCCCAACCTTCCAAAACCACCACCACGGGTAATTTACACTGCCAACAGGACTGCTGTAGCGATCGCAGTTGTTCCATTAAATCCTTAATTTGTGATTGATAAGTTTCTTTGTCAAGGGAAAGAGATAAATCGAGGGGACTTAACATGATGGTTAACTCAAAGCAAAATTAGGGTATAAAGTTATAGACAAGTCAATTTCAAATAGGTATGATCGCGTGTCTCAAGTTAAACCTACCATTCTCGTTACTGGCGGTGCGGGTTATATTGGTTCCCATGCAGTTCTAGCGCTCAAAAATGCCGGTTATTCCGTCATCGTACTCGATAACTTATCCTACGGTCACGCCGAAATCATTAAGGATGTGTTAAAAGTTGAGTTAATTGTCGGTGATACTAGGGATCGAGCGCTGCTGGATAATTTATTTGCCAGTCGTGATCTTGCTGCTGTCATGCACTTTGCCGCTTTTATTGCCGTCGGGGAATCGGTCCAAGAACCGGCTATTTACTATCAAAATAATGTTAGTGGTAGTCTGACTCTTTTGCAAGCGATGATCGCCGCCGATGTGAAGAAATTTGTTTTTTCTTCCACCTGTGCTATTTACGGAATGCCGAAGGAAGTTCCGATGACGGAAAATCACCCCCATCATCCCCTCAGTCCCTACGCAGCCAGTAAGGAAATGGTGGAACAAATTCTTAGGGATTTTGATTCAGCATATGGTTTAAAATCGGTGGCTTTCCGTTATTTTAATGCTTCAGGGGCCGATCCCAGTGGTTTATTAGGGGAAGATCACCAACCGGAAACCCATTTAATTCCCCTAGCTTTATTAACTGCTCTGAAAAAACGGGATTCCCTGTCAATTTTCGGCACGGATTATGATACTCCCGATGGTACTGCTGTTCGCGATTATATCCATGTTAATGATTTGGCCCAGTCTCACGTTTTAGGCTTAGAATATCTCTTAAATGGGGGCGAAAGTAATGTGTTTAATTTGGGCAATGGTAACGGTTTTTCTGTGCGTGAAGTGATTGAAACAGCGCAATCGGTAACTGGTTTGGATATTCCCGTCATCGAAAGTCCCAGAAGGGCAGGTGATGCCCCTATTTTAATCGGCAGTAGTGATAAAGCTAAACAGGTTCTCGGTTGGCATCCCCAATATGCCGATCTCAAGGTAATAGTTGAACACGCTTGGAATTGGCATCAAAAAAGACACGCTTAACAGTAAAAAACTACTAGATGCTGATAGTTTACCGCCATAAGCTTCTCTAGAATCATCTCAAATACAATGCTATGAATAACAAAATAATCTTAATATTTATAGGCTTGACTTTTTTGGCAAGTTGTGCTGATAGTAAACAGTTTCAATGTCAAAAAATCTATCGGATTGCCAACGAAGTGGCCCAAGAAACCAAATCTTTAACCAAGGTTCAAGGGACAGAAATTGACCAAAAAAGTTGGCTATTAGCCGCCGATAAAATCGAACAGGCCGCAGAAAATATGAAAAAATTAGCAGTGAAGGATTCTGAACTAGAGAAATATAAAACCGCTTTCGCTCAAGTTTACGAAGATTATGCCGCTGCCACTCGTGAAATAATTCAAGTTATCGAAACTCGCAATAAAAACGGGGCAAAATTAGCACAGGAAAAGGTCAGAAAAGCTGGTCAATTAGAAAAAGAAACTGGCAAAGCGTTTAATACCTATTGTCAAGCACAGTAAGGCACTATTAGCACAGCTATTGTGGTGGGTTACTGAATCTTGACTTTTTACCCCAAAAAGATAAGGTCTAATTGCCTATATTGTGGTGCGTTACGCTATCGCTAACGCACCCTACGGATTAGGGTTTAATTGCGTACAAAGTGCCGACATTTTTACTGCGAGGCATTCGGGAGAAGATGATAAAACCGAAGTCTTGCAGATGTTTGACTAAAGCATCGGGACCTTTTTTATGCCATTCCATCATGATAATTTTCATCTGTCCTAATTGACCAGTTGCCGCTAAAGAATCGAGGATTTCGTATTCGGAACCTTCACAATCAATCTTGGCAACAATATCGCTATCGGGATAGTCAGAGGTAATACCTTTAAACACATCGGTGCAAGGTTTCAGAATTAAATCGGCTGTAGCGGTTTGTTTCGAGGCAAAAGGTTTTAATTGGTTGTCAATACCAGAAATACCAACACTAGCTTTCACGGTGTAATCGTATTCGACTTGAATAATTTCATCCCGAGCGCTGACTCCATAATCAAAAGCTTTAATCTTCTCCGCTAGATTAGGATTGAGGGCAAAATTTCTTAAAGCTTGGTCGTAGGTAGCCTTAAAAGGTTCGTAACTATAGACAGCTTTCACATTAGCTCGATTAGCAAAAAAGAGACTAGCAAAACCCGTATTCATACCAATATCGATCACTACACAGGGCTTGTCATAGAGGAAATTATATACACCTAAAAGGAAAATTTCATGGGCGATATCTAAATCCTGTCCCGTCTCGATAATTAACTTAACTCCATCGATCTCGATAATTAATTCCTGTTGCTCATCAATATAAAATTTACAATCAGCCAGAGCTTTTAAGGCTCCAGCTTTGTTACAAACTTTACTAACCAAGAGGAAATCTTGCTTATTTTTGCTTAAACTGATATCTAAAGGTTTATAAAAAAGTTGACCAGATTTAGCATCATATTCCACATAATTAGGACTAATATTATGCTCTGCCAACTGACTAGACCAATATTGATCAGCAATATGAGGATAAGTCTTAAATTGCCGATAGCGTTTATGTGCATCTAACAGTTTTTGATAAAGCATTGCTTGTCTAGCCTCAATTTTTTAGGATTGCTGGAGTTAATTTTATGGACAAGTCTGACAAAGTTTGATAGGCTTGTCAAGAAAATCTCCCGTCTCTGTGCATCAGAAGTCAGGAAACCCATCTCAAACAAGGTAACACAGACCATCAGGAGTTAACAAGGCTTGAATTACTCTGATTTTATATTTTGGTGGATATTAATCCTTTTTAGCGTTCCTTTCTTAACGGCGCGTTATATAGCGAAGTCCTTCAATCTCTGGCGAGGTGTTTTTGATGGAGTTGGATTAGCGGCACTGTCCCTAATCCTATTTTATTACGCCAGTCGCACCAGTTTCTTCGTTTTCATCGTCTCCCTAGCCTTTAACTACATTATGGTCTGGCTAGTGCTGAAAATGAGCGGCTGGAAAGCGAATCTCCTAGCCACTATCGTTATCGTCATCGATATTCTCGTCCTCGCCTACTTCAAGTATTTCGGCTTTTTTGTCCAAGAAATCATCGGATTATTCGTTTCCCTCCCTCCCAATTGGAAGGAACTTTCCCCAATTCCCGTGCCTAGCCAAATACCACCGGGGGTGTCCTTCTATACCTTCCAGATGGTGGCTTTCGTGGTGGACTCCCTACGCGAAAAGAAAAAGAAACCCCTAGCCGTCCTCGATTATGTTAATTTTATCTCCTTTTTCCCCCAAATTGTCGCAGGTCCGATCGAGCGTCGCCTGGATTTATTACCACAAATGGAGGGATTTCGCCTCAAATTTACAGGAGAAAACTTCGAGAAGGGTTTGCGTTGGCTTTCCCTCGGTTTATTTATGAAATTTGTCCTCGCCGATAACCTTGCTCCCTACATCCAATTAGATAAGATGATTGACAATGCTTGGTATATCTGGTTTGAGGCCTTTTTATTCACCCTGAGAATCTATTTTGACTTCAGCGGTTATAGCTTTATTGCTGTTGGTTTGGCCTATTTTGTCGGGGTTAGATTGGAATTAAACTTTTTAGCTCCCTACACATCCCAAAGTATTAACGAATTTTGGCGACGTTGGCATATTACCCTCAGCACTTGGTTTCGAGATTATGTGTTTTTACCCCTGATGGGTTCCAATAAAAATTGGGCGCCTTTTTATCTATTCATTACCTTTACTCTTTCAGGTTTCTGGCATGGTGCGGCTTGGAATTTCATCTTTTGGGGTGCCTATCACGGGGCATTATTATTATTACTGCGTTATCTAGGTCGACCTTTCTATGCTTTTGTCGGAAAATACGTTTCTCAGCCGCAAATTGTCTCCTGGGCTTTAACGCAATTGGCTGTCATTTTTGGTTGTCTCTTTTTCATGGAGATTAACACCAGAAGATTAATCGGCAAAGTGCTGGTTATTGCCAATCCTTTCAATTATTCCTTAACTAATGTCGAGGAAATTTTTAGTTTCTATAGTCTCAATCAAGGAGCAGTTTTAAGCGTCGTTTTAGTTCTTGGTATCATTGTCTTAATCCTTGAACATCTGGCTGTTGCCCAGAAAAAATTTGAATATGAACTATTACTATCGCCTTGGCTGTCTAAAATATTGCTAGGTTTAACTATTCTCCTAGCTTCCACTAATACCGGTGACTTTATTTACTTTGAATTCTGATGAATACTAAATCCTTTAACATTTTCCCCTGGTTAGCTTCTCTGGCAGTCGCTTGGTCCCTCGGCTTTGTTTATAATGTCATCTACGGCGGCGAATTAAGCTGGTTGCGGATGATGTACGAAGAAAAATCTGCGATCGCAGATAGGATCGAAGGACCGCGGCGTTTAATCGTCACGGCAGGATCGGGGGCGCATTATAGCATAAATTCGGAATTAATGGCCAAAAAATTGGGAATACCGGTGGTTAACTTCGGTTTACAGGGTGATATCGGGTTAAATGTCATTGCCGCTATGATTCTCGAAAAAGCACGCAAAGGAGACGTAATTCTGCTGATTCCTGAATATCTCATGCTCATGGACGAGGACGGTTTTAATCGCGGCGAAGGACTTTGGGGATCCGCACCTTTTAGCGTCGCTATTGGCAAACCAGGGTTAGGTGGAATACCTTTAAAAACCATGATCGAGGATACTTGGTTATTAGGTATTCCGGGGATGCGTGCAGTCGCTAAATCCACGGTTGATTTATTCACTAAAGGCAGAATGACGGGTTATCTTTCCGATCCGATTACTAATACAGGAGATCCGACTATAGTTAAGGAAAAAACAGGGAAATGGAAATGGTGGCAAATGACCTTTGATGCTCCTGTCTCTGCTCACTCGATTAAATTGATTGCAAAACTCAAGAAAGATTTAGAAGCAAAAGGGGCGACTTTAGTGGTTTCTTTGCCCTGGGTTTATGCCAAAAATGATGGTAAAACCTTGGCTAATATTCGCAAATCTGCCGAGGAATTAAGTCGGGTTGTGCCAACAATTTACGACCCAAAAGACTTGAATATTAAGACCGATTCTACTATTTTTGCTGACACTCACTATCATCTTTTGCCCCCGGCGAGAATTATTCGTTCAGAACAATTAGTTTCGGAACTGAAACCTCTCTTCAACACAACTGAGAATAAAAATGAATAGAACTATAACTAAGATTTGCATTCTCGGTGGTGGTTTTGGAGGGTTATATACGGCACTCGATTTGAGTCGATTAACAGCAGTAAAATCAGGTCAATGGCAAATAACTTTAGTCGAGCCAAAAGACCATTTTCTCTTTACTCCCCTTCTCTATGAACTAATTACAGGAGAATTGCAACGCTGGGAAATTGCCCCCTCCTACCGTCAATTATTAACAGGAACTCAGGTTAATTTAAAAACTCAAAAAGCCAGTAATATTGATTTAAACAATCATCAAGTATATTTAGAAAATGAGGAAATTTTAGATTACGATTACCTCGTTTTAGCGGTGGGAGTGCGGAATCGTTGGCCGGCTATACCGGGGTTAGCCGATTATGGGCTAACTTTTCGGAGTTTAGAGGATGTGGAAAAATTACAAACGGCAATTCATGACTTAGAAACTCAAGGAAAATCCTCAATTAATTTAGCAGTTATTGGCGGCGGTCCCAATGGGGTAGAATTAGCCTGTAAGGTGGCTGATCGTTTAGGAAAAAAGGGCAAAGTTTATCTAGTGGAAAGGAATGAGGAAATACTGCAAAACTTCCCTAAATCGGTTCGTGTTGCTTCCTATCGTTCCCTTTTAGCCAAGAATGTTAGTCTCTATTTAAACACGGGATTAAGGGAAATTGCAGCTAATTCCATAACCGTATTTAAAGATAATACAAATGAATTTATCCCCATTGATTTGTTATTGTGGACAGCAGGAACCCAAGCACAGGATTGGATCAATAATTTAGATTGTCAGAAAACAGCACAAGGCAAATTATTAACCCGTTCCAGTTTACAATTAATCGACTATCCCGAAGTTTTTGCCCTTGGGGATCTAGCCGAAATTTATCCTAATAAACAGGTAATTCCTGCCACAGCACAAGCAGCCTATCAAGCAGCCAGTCTATTAGCCAAAAATATCTCGGCAGTGATCAGAAAAAAATCGCCGCAACCCTATTATTATCTCCATTTAGGTGATATGTTAACCCTGGGTAAACAATCAGCCCTTGTTTCCAGTTTTGGCATTAATATTACTGGTAGATTGGCTGATATAATGCGTCGCTTTGTCTATATTCTGCGTTTACCCAGCCAACGCCATCAGTTAAAAGTGTTTCAGCATTGGGCAAAAAAATTCTTCTCCGACTCCGTTATTCACAGGTGTTATCTAATACTAAATCCGTTGAGTATAGGCTACATATCAGGAGAGGAAAAAGGCAAAAGGGAGAATAAATAATCCGTTTTTAATAACTGGATTTAGTATCATCCCATCGCTGCTCTTCTTCGAGTTCTGCCAAAATTAGGGTTGCGATCGCGTCCTGTTGATCGGTTGACAAAGTTTTTAATTGGGCGATCGCCTGCTCAAGTCGTTCAGTCATATACAACATCCAACCTATAGGGATTAATATAGTCTAGCTTCCACGTTGCTGCAGCCACTGCTACCCAGTGCCTTCGGCATCGCAACTAAACTCACAACTTTAATCAATGGGCATGGTGCGTTCCCCAAAAATCGATCAGTGGAGCAGTGGGATACAGATTAGGGGACGCACCCTACGGCTAACATTCCTTAACTCCAACGGGATTGTTAGGCTGCAGTTTATTGCAGCAACCCTAATTTCTTCAACCGAGAACGAATACCTCCTGGCTTTCTTTGAAACTCCCTAGCTAAATCGGTGATCACTATACCTTGTTTGTAACGTTGCCTTAGCCGCTCATCTTCAGCTTTAGTCCAAGGCTCATAAGCACGCGGGTGCGTTTTCTGAATATCCTTAATGCTGTAAGACTTTTTAGGCAAAGCTTCTTCTAATGACTTGTCGTAATCTCTAGCACCTTCTTGCTTGGAAGTTTCAGGTCGAACCACCTCAAAGCGTACTCGCCCCGCATTGATTGCTTTCGCAATAGCCTGTTGCAACTGGGATAGATTTGCTTGCCCTGTTTTAACATCTAAAATTACAACTTCTAGATTGTTCTCGTTACCACCGTTATCTTTGATATCTGTATAACCATTAAAAACAACGTAATCGATCGGATCGCCTATAAATCTAGCATCTGACGGGAAATACTTAAAATTTGGAAGAACTGGTGCTAACTGCTCTGCTATTTTCCCCTTTATAACAGCGTGACTTCCATCTAAGCTTCTATTCCTGGCATCCTTAAGGGCTTGCTGATGCTGTTCTTTTAAAACTTGAATTTGAGTTTCATATTCTCTAACGGTTTTTCTCAGGTTTATTTTCTGTAAAACGTAATACGTGACCGCACTACCAATAATTATGCCCAGCAGTAATGAAACTACAATTTCCATTATTCAAGCCCAACAGCTTTTCTTCGACTTTATCAATTAAGGAATACCCGTCAGATAGCACCAAATAAGATCTCAATCGAGAATTTGAGCGGTCTAACTACATATTATAGGTCAACTTTCTGCATAACACTCTCTAGAGTAACGATATGGGTTAACTTTCCCTATATCACCCCCAAAAGCCTGTTAGCCAGATTAGTTTACTGCAAACAATCTCCTTTAAAGAGACTGATCACAGAATCCCTCTGGGATTCTAGCAAAGATTCTTATATCTGACTGCACTTTGTCGCAAAATTTCACTATTATTTCGGGTGCGGTGATTTGTTATAGCGGTTTTCAGTCTAATAAAGTATGGTAAATCCCTTGTTATGCCGCTGCCATCCTTGTTTTCAAATACAAAAACATGAATCTGCCTGTTATTGATGTGCCTCCATATACGCTCGTAGCAATTGATTGATCTGTGTTTGATAGCCACGCCCTTGAGACTTAAACCACTCTAATACATCGCTATCAATGGGGAGTGTAACTTGAGACTTGGCTTTTGTAGCAGGTAAACCCCGCCGCACTACCGCCTTAGCAAACATTTCTGGCGTAATCTCTGGACAATCTGATAAATCAATATCTTCATCGCTCATCGCATCCAATCGTTGCCAATCAGTTTGAGATTTGCTCGAAGTAGGTTCGTTGTTCATATTTCGTCGCTTTTCTTGCAGAAATAATACGGGTGCAATCCTCACGTTCTGTATGGACAACGGCAATCACTCGCCCTTGCAACAAACCGAATGTGACAAAACGCTGCTCTCCATAACCGTAACGATCGTCCTCAACCGTTACGATATCCCCATCAAACACGGCTGGAACATCGGTAAAATCTATTCCGTGCTTACGAAGATTAGCAAGACGTTTTGCTTCATCCCATTCATATTCCATAGCCGAACGACAGCTACAATAACCAATTGTAGTTATAAATTGTCGTTACAGCTATCCATGCCAAGCAATTTTTATGGTCAATGAATGCCCCGCAAGCAACTTCAATCCACTGTCCTCGCCCTTGGACTTGCCGCATAACTACATATTACAGGTCAACTTTCTATATAACACTCTCCAGAGTAACGATATGGGTCAACTTTCTGTATATCACTCTATTTAGGCGCAATCGCAAGAAGTTTTTCGTCTATCACACCCAAAAGCGCATTAGCCAGATTAGCTTACTGCAAACAATCTCCTTTAAGGAGACTGATCACAGAAGCTTTCTAGAGTTCTAGCAAAGATTTTTATATCTGACTGCACTTTGTCACAAAATTTTACTATTATTTTGACACTTTTAATAGTTGGAGAGGAAACATTAATCGCCAAGTCTGGTCAATTTTTGTCCAAAGCATTTGAGTAAATGACCTAAATAAATAGCCAAATATAGCACTATTTTCTTTGTTCCCCAAAAGTAAGCTATCCTCGCACTTTTGGCAAATTTAAGACCATTGAATAGGGGAAATTAACCGATAATTAGGGCTTGCTGAAAAAGTACGGGCGAAGCATTCGGATAGAAAATCTCCGGTTTCACCGATAGGTTATTGTCCGAATGCTTCGCCCCTACAGGACGCGGGCCGATGAAGACGCAAGGTTTTGAAGCACGATTCTCTCAAAATCTTGCACCTGTTTCGCCAGAAAAGCCACAAAACCCTTACCTTGCCTACATTTCACATTTATTCAGCAAACCCTAATTAATAACTGGTTGGGGTGCGTTAATTTAAGCAATAACACACCCTAACTTTGTATTAATGCAAGAAATGACGAATGCCTGTTAAGACCATAATTAAACCTAACTCATTAGCGGCATTAATCGAATCCTGATCTTTTAAAGAACCTCCGGGTTGAACGATTGCCTCGATACCAAACTGGGCCGCCGTGCGAACAGAATCATCAAAGGGGAAAAAACCATCACTAGCCAAATAGCCACCTTTAGCAGCTTCCCCTGCTTGTTCAAGGGCAATTTTCACCGAACCAACACGATTCATTTGCCCTGCACCAACGCCTAAAGTAGTTTGATTTTTCGTTACCACAATAGCGTTAGATTTAACGTGCTTAGATACTTTCCAAGCAAACAGCAATTCCGCTAATTGTGCGGCAGTGGGTTGTTTTTCTGTCACCAGGCGCCAATCATCCGGAGTTTCTAGCACATCATCGGCCGCTTGTACTAGAAAACCGCCAGCGATAACTTTTACTGTTTGTTTTTCTCCCCTGCTTAAATCCGGCAGCAATAAAATCCGTACTTTTGATTTTTTAGCGAGAATTTCTTGAGCTTCAAGGCTACAATCGGGGGCAAACACGCATTCTAGGAAGGTTTTCGTTAATTCTTTAGCGGTTGCTTCATCTATGGCTTGATTTAGGGCAACAATACCCCCAAAAGCGGAGGTAGCATCGGCGTTAAAAGCTTTAGTATAAGCTTCCACTAAACTACCACCGATCGCCACTCCACAGGGATTAGTGTGTTTTAAGATAGCGGCGGCCGGTTCTTCCCTGCCGAATTCGGCGATTAAACGGCGGGCTGCTTCTAAATCGACTAAATTGTTATAACTTAGTTCTTTTCCCTGTAATAAGGTCGCTTTTCCCCAACCTTGAGCCATTGTACCGCTACCATACCAGGTGGCACTTTGGTGGGGATTTTCGCCGTAACGCAGGGGTTGCACGGCATTTCCCGCCAAATTAAAGCGCGTCGTTTCCCCGTTTAAGCTGGCAAAATAGGATGCGATCGCGCCATCGTAGGCATTGGTTAAAGCGAAGGTTTCCCCCGCCATTTTTTGACGAAATTCCAGGGATATTTCGCCGTTATTTTGCCGTAATTGGCTTAAATACTGCTCGTAATACTTGGGGTTACTGATGACAGTCAAATGGGCGAAATTTTTAGCCGAGGCGCGTAACATCGCCGGACCACCGATATCGATTTGTTCGATCGCCTGAGCGGTGGTAACATCAGGATTAGCGATCGTCTGTTCAAAGGGATAGAGATTAACCACCACCAAATCAAAAGGACGAATTTGATTAGCCTCCATTTCCGCTAAATCTGACTGGCAATCCCGTCTAGCCAAAATACCGCCATGGATACGCGGATGGAGAGTTTTCACCCTTCCGCCCAAGATTTCAGGAGATCTTGTGTATTCTCCCACTTTAATCACGGGAATTCCCGCCGATTGCAGTGTTTTGGCGGTTCCTCCACTGCTAATAATTTCAAAATCAAATTCTTCTGTTAGCTGACGGGCAAAGTCAACTATTCCGGTTTTGTCAGTCACGCTGATCAGAGCTAAACGTCCCATAGTAGTGATCTATATGCAATAATTTCAGTATATCTCAGCCCTAACCCGTTAAAAATTAAAAAAAAGTAGGTCAGTAAATAATCAGCTGCTTCTATATTTTCGTCTCTCAAATATCAACTTAAGTGGGTGGGTGGAATTAAATATAAGATGAACTTAGGTTGGGTTGAAGCATGAAACCCAACGCCCGCATGGGTTACGAAGTGCGCTAATCCATCCTACAAATAATTGTGCCTCCCTACTTATGCTGGGGAAATTTTTAAAGTCCTCCAGGAAATATTTAGTCTGACTTATGAAAAAATATAGGATTTTTCAGGGTAACGAAGTCCCTCTAGATTGATAAAAACCTCTTGGCCACCGTTATCACTAAATGTTGTCAGATTACCATCATCTTTATCTTATTCTTAAAATGTTACCTAATAACGTTTGTGATCAACTAATTGGCTGAGAGTCACCACCTGATAACCTCGATCGTGTAATTTCGCTAATAAATTCTTCAGTACGATCGCCGTATTCTCATCTCTTTCGGGGGAACCACCGTGAAGCACTAAAATCGCCCCAGGGAAAATAAATTGCGAGACATACCAAGTGGTAAATTGAGGATGATTCGTTCCTTTTCTGGTATCTAAAGGAATCATGGAAGCGAGAGCAAATCGGGACTCGTAGCCGGGGAATTTCCCCAAAAACGAGCGCATAGATTGATTATAGAAGGCTTGACCGGGACGATACCAGCGCGGTGCTTGACCGGTAAGACGACTTAAAATATCGTTAGCTTCCCGAAACTGACTAGCAAAAGCGTCGGCAGCCAGTTGACTGGTGCGGATATCTTGGGTGCCGTGATTAGCGATTTCGTGACCTTGGGCTATTAGGCGCTCAATCAAGGTGGAGTTAGGTTGCAGGTGTCCTGTGATCAAAAAAAAAGTCGCCTTAACGGGGGTTGCCAGGCTGGCTTTTTCTCGATTATGAGTTGCGATCGCTGCTAAAATGCGATCGGTGGATTTTCCTTCGGGATCGTTGGGGGTGGGTGCATCATCGATGGTAAGGGCGATAATTTTCTCTCCTGTGGGTTGATAGAAAATTGCTCCAGGAAAAAATCGAGCGACGATCGAGATAATTAATTTGGCAATGCTCATTCGGGAAAGTAAGGGATGAGAGGAGAAGCAAAGATTAGCAATTACAGGCCACTGACTGAAAGATTATTTCTGTAGGAGATATTTCTGCATTTTGTTGAGTTTCTGCCAATAGATAATCATTAAAACCACATAGGCGACAAAACTGAGGATATCAACTACGGGTAAAAATAGGGTAGTGGCCAATACTTCTCGATTAAGCCCAAAAGAGTTTAACATGATAGATTATGAAAGATCGCTAGTGGCAGTAGGAGAAGATTCTCCTACTGCCTGCAAACTTAAATGATCTCTCAATCTAGATCACTAGATCACTACCACTGGTGTAGCGAAAGCAATGTTGTAACCACTCAGTTGAATGATTGCATCACTAGCGGCTTGGAAACCGGCCGCTCCATTATTGAGAGCGATAAAAGTACCACTTTGACCTGTCACTTTAAAGGCCGCCGCTGTGTTAGCAGCAAAGGCCGCATTAGTTAAGACCAACTTAATCGCCGCTTCGGTTAAAGCAGTAGCTGTCCCTTTCGATGCGGTCAAAGTGATTGGTGCAATAGGCGCAGGGGCATTAATGCGATCAAGACTAGCACCTGTGCCACTGTAGCCTTGAATAACATCAAAGCCACTCAGCAGCGACTCACCCAGAGAATTGTAATTCAAAGTATCCAATCCCGTGCTTCCCGTTAGGATATCTTTGCCAAGACCGCCTGTCAGGTTATCATTACCTGCTCCACCGGTGAGGGAATTAGCCAGAGTATTGCCGACGATGTTGTCGTTGAGGCTACCACCAATAACATTTTCAAAGGCAGTGGCACTAGCTAGGGTGAGAGTGAGATTTCCG
>JAADBR010000094.1 GCA_009995705.1 Microcystis aeruginosa W13-11 | reverse complement strand
CTTCATTGGAAACTAAAATTATGGAGTTAAGTATTGATGATGTCGAAGTATTAGGAGAAGCTTTATTCGATTTCTCTACGGTTGAAGATTTAATCAATTGGTTAAATACTTTAATTACGCTGTAAAATTTTCATGGTGAGGGAGTAATTCAGAGATAACCTTAATCTCGACACCATTATCGAGAAAACGGGTTTCTTCGAGAAACTGGTGGTGATTCGGTGGTAGTGATGGAGACTTAATCCTTTGCTTTGCTGGGTAAGCAACTCACATAAAGTTCATTTTGTCAAGGATTGTTAAGATGCGCTTACCCTGGTAGATATTGCCATAGACCGGACGAGTTGGGGAGCAATAAATATCTTAATGGTGAGTCTAATTTATGATAAGAGAGCCTTCCTAATCCATAAGGAGATATTAGATAAATAAAGGAAGTAGTAATCTCGAAGAAGAGCAAGGTAAAAAAATTAAGGATATGGGAATCAAAAAATATGTCACAAGACCATAATTTTTCTAGGTTTTGTCCTGTCCTCGGTACTCTATGCCCTCATCCGTTGCCGTAAATCCCTCCGCTTGCGCTAATATTTGTAGATTGTGGGCTATGGAGGCGAAGGAATCGGCAGGATATTCGATCAAAGTGGCGGAATCGAGAAAAGTTTCCACTCCCACGGGACAACCCAAATAATCAGCCACCGCTTTTGGAGTAGTAGAACCAAGGAGAATAGTTCCCGATTGTCTCACAGAAGATAGCTTTTCCCAGGGTTCATCGATCATTAAGGATAAATGGGTGGGAGCAAAAAGATTCGATAATTCGATCGCTTTCTCCAATGATTCCACCACCACGATTAAACCATAATGAGCGATCGCTTTTTCCGTTAACAATCTCTGGGGATGTACCTGTAACTGTTTTTGTACTTCTTCCTGTACTATTAAAGCCAAAGCCTTATCCGTCGTCAATAAAATCGCAGCCGCTAGGGAATACTGTTCCGCTTGCGCTAATAGATCCAGGGCCAACTGTCTGGGATTAGCTTGATTATCAGCAATAATAACTAAATCAGAAGTAATAGAGAGATAATCGATTTTTACATGGTCAGAGACCAGTTTTTTAGCCAAATTAGTATAAAAATCACCTATTCCGGCAATCATCTCCACAGGAGCGATCGTTTTTGTGCCGTAGGCTAAAGCGGCGATCGCCTGTGGTCCAGCCACCCGATAAATCTCACTAATACCCACCGATTGGGCTGCCACTAAAATCGCCGGATGGATGCGTAAATCCTCATCGGCGGGGCATACCATGACAATCCGTTTAACCCCCGCTATGTTGGCAGGAATCGCCTGTTGGAGCAATAAACTGAGATAGGCTCGTTTACCATCGGGAACGACAATTCCCACACTGTTAATCGGTTGATAACGTTTCCCTCGAACCGTACCATCCTCAGGAAACTGCACCCAAGCTTTGGGAAGACGCTGACGATGAAAAGCCTCCATTTTTGCACAGGCAACAGCGATCGCATTTAACAAATCCTGGGACACCTGTTGATAAGCAGCATCAAGTTCCGAGCCACTCACCTTAAGTTGTTGTAGATTAAGGGACTGTTGGTAGAATTTTTCCGTGTAATCCACCAACGAGCGATCGCCAGTAAGTCGCACCTGATCGACAATCTCTCGGACAAGCGATTCTTTTTCCCGAATTTCTGGATCGTCGAACCGTTCCCGAATTCGTCTCAGTTCCGTTCTGGCTGACCATGGCTCTGTGATAATTCGCAACATCGAGCTATTATCCTCTAGGGGCGAAACGAGATTAAAAGGTTTTCACTTCTCACACTCTAGCTTATCGCTTTCAATCTTGACCGGGGAGGGAGGCGAAGTCGGTTAATTTAGCCGTCGGTCGTCGGTCGTCAGAAGATTAGTTTTATTTATTCTCCCCACACCCCACTTCCCCAACCCGATTTCCCCAAGGTAACAAAACCAGATATTCTACTAAATAGTCGCCTATCACACCAGCCTGATCTCGTGGTCGTCCAATGCAGTTTGCCAAGATATTAATCGCCAATCGCGGGGAAATCGCCTTAAGAATCCTTCATAGTTGCGAAGAATTGGGCATTAGAACCGTTGCCGTCCACTCTACCATCGATCGCCATGCCCTTCATGTTCAATTGGCCGATGAGAGTGTTTGTATTGGTCCGCCTCCGAGCAGCAAAAGTTACCTAAATATCCCTAATATCATCTCGGCTGCCCTAACACGCAACGCCACGGCCATCCATCCCGGTTACGGTTTTTTGGCAGAAAACGCCCGCTTTGCCGAAATTTGTGCCGATCATCAGTTAACTTTTATCGGTCCGTCTCCCAGCGCTATTCTGGCGATGGGCGATAAATCTACCGCTAAAAAAACCATGCAGAGAGCGGGAGTTGCCACTATCCCCGGCAGTGGTGGTTTAATTACCTCAGAAGCGGAAGCAAAGCGTATCGCTGATGACATCGGTTATCCTGTCCTGATTAAGGCCACTGCTGGGGGTGGAGGGCGTGGGATGCGTCTTGTCAATAGTGCAGATGAACTAGGTGATATGTTAAAAGCCGCCCAAGGGGAAGCAGAAGCGGCTTTTGGCAATTCGGGAGTATATCTAGAAAAATTTATCGAATGTCCCCGACACATCGAGTTTCAGATTTTGGCCGATAGTCACGGTAACGTAATCCATTTAGGAGAAAGAGACTGTTCGATTCAGCGACGACACCAAAAACTGCTAGAAGAGGCACCTAGCCCCTTCTTAACGCCCCATTTACGCTCAAAAATGGGTAATGCCGCCGTTAAAGCCGCTAAATCGATTAATTACGTCGGGGTGGGAACCGTGGAATTTTTAGTCGATAAACTCGGTAATTTTTACTTCATGGAAATGAACACCCGTATTCAGGTGGAACACCCGGTCACGGAGATGATCACGGGGATGGACCTGATCCGAGAACAAATTCGGGTGGCACAGGGCGAAAAACTGCAAATTAAGCAAGAGCAGGTGATATTTAGAGGGCATTCGATCGAGTGTCGCATTAATGCCGAGGATCCCGATCACAATTTTCGTCCTCACCCTGGCAAAATTAGTGGTTATCTGCCCCCCGGCGGTCCTGGTGTCCGCATGGATTCCCACGTTTACACCGATTACGAAATCCCCCCCTATTACGATTCCCTAATTGGGAAATTAATTGTCTGGGGAGAAAATCGCGAAACTGCGATTAAACGCATGAAACGGGCCCTGCGGGAATGTGCAATCACGGGAGTACCGACGACTATTGATTTCCATCGTAAAATACTGGAAACTCCCGCCTTTTTAGCTGGAGATGTTTATACTAATTTCATCCAGGAACATCTCTTGCCCTAGGGCGTTACCATGAATTTTAGACGAGAGTAGGTTGGGGATAATAATGACAGTAGAAGTTAAATTTAACTCGTTTCAACTGAGCGATGAACAGTTTTTTCAACTGTGTCAGGATAACCGAGATTTACGTTTGGAACGCAGCGCAAAAGGAGATTTAATTATTATGCCACCGACTGGAGGAAAAACGGGCAATAGTAACGGTAGAATCACCCAAAAATTATTTAATTGGTCAGATAATAATGGTACGGGTATCGCTTTTGATTCTTCTGGAGGATTTAAACTACCGAATGGGGCTGATCGCTCTCCCGATGCTGCTTGGATACCTTTAGAAAAATGGCAAGCTAGATAATGGGACTCGTTTGGGTTGGTTAATCAATAGAAAAACTAGAGAAGTAGAAATTTATCGTCAAGGACAGGCAGTAGAAATTTTAACTAATCCAGAGAGTTTATCGGGGGAGAATATTTTATCTCAGTTTGTCTTAGAACTTGATAATATTTGGTAATTCTATAATCCTATAAAAAAAAGAGAATCTATGATGACAGTAGTAGAAATTAAATTTGAATCTTGGCAACTCAGCGATGAACAGTTCTTTCAACTTTGTCAGGATAACCGAGATTTACGTTTGGAACGCAGTGCAAAAGGAGATTTAATTATTATGCCACCGACTGGAGGAGAAACTGGTAATTCTAACGCTGGAATTACTGCCCAATTATGGTTATGGAATAACCTACATAAATTAGGTGTAGTTTTTGATTCCTCCACGGGGTTTAAACTACCGAATGGGGCTGATCGCTCTCCCGATGCTGCTTGGATACCTTTAGAAAAATGGCAAGCTTTAGATAATGGGACTCGTTTGGGTTGGTTAATCAATAGAAAAACTAGAGAAGTAGAAATTTATCGTCAAGGACAGGCAGTAGAAATTTTAACTAATCCAGAGAGTTTATCGGGGGAAAGTATTCTGTCAGAATTTAGTTTAAATCTTACTTTGATTTGGTAAGCCAATTTAATTTAGTGGGTGATTCGGAAGTAGTGATTGCCGTTTAATTAACGCTTTACTTTGTTGAGCATTGTCTTTATCGATAAAATACCAAAATTGAGTTTTAAGGAAGATAGTCAGAATCAAGGATTTCTGCAAGGGTGAATGGTGATTCAATTGGGAATAAATCAGCAGAGAGAAGATACTTTCTGACAGTATCTTCTCTGGCTGCATAGTAACAATCTATCCAGATTTCAGGAATCAATCTTCTCAGACTTGGACTCTCTTTTAATAAGCGTTGAACTTGTCGGCGTTGTTCAACAATTGAGCTGCGCCATCCTTGAGCATTTGCTTCCTTTTCAGTTAGCCAGTAAGTCAATTTAAGCAAATGTTCAGCAATGACGGTTAAGCGACTTTCTAGTTCTCGTTTTTCACTCCTGCCCATTGTTTCAATTTCTTCGATCAAATTTTCTAAGTCTAATTTTTCAAAACGATGTTCTTTGAGTAAATTAGCGGTTTCTTGTAACCATCGGTAGAAATCTTCTTGATAAAGACTTTTACCTGAGGAGACTAAAGACTTTTCGATGCTCATTTGATGATGACCTAGAAAAAAGAATTCTTAGATAATTTAAAAGCGACTCCCTGATCTCGAGAAGATTGGCAGAATATCGCAGGATGACCCCTTAAAACATCAGAGCTTTAAATTTAAGCTAAAATTAGGTAAAACATCTTCACCCGATAAATCAGCGGGATTTTCTAATATTTCTACCTCCTTTCCTTGACGATAAATTTCAACTTGCCGATTCTGGGGATCGATTAACCAGCCTAACCTTGCGCCATTTTCCCTATACTCAAGCAGTTTTTTCTGTAATTTGTCAAGACTATCAGATTCAGAGCGCAATTCCACCACAAAATCGGGACAGAGGGGAATAAATCCCTTTTTCTGCTTAGGGGTTAAAGATTCCCAGCGTTCTCGACTCACCCAAGATAGATCAGGAGAACGAATCGCCCCATTTGGTAGTATAAATCCGGTGGAAGAGTCAAACCCGACTCCTAAAGCTTCGTTTTCTTCGCACCAGCGACCCAGTTGAGTCGTTAAGCTAAAATTACGCTGTCCTGATTCGCCACCTGTCGGGGGATTCACGATTAATTCTCCTTGGGCTGTACGTTCTAATTTTAAGTCACGGTTGACCGCAGCAAGGGCTTCAAACTGTTCAAGGGTGATAGAGAGAGCGATCGCCCTAGGAATTTCTAAGGAGAGGGTTTCGGGTGAGGTGGTAACTGCTAACATAGTCCTTTGATCAGGTGGAACTCACATATACTATTAAAGATTATTTGTCAAGTTTCTGCACAGAATTCTTTAGCTTGCGCTGAACAAATTCCCGATTTTTTTGGGAAACTTCCACCTCGATCGGGCGGTTTTACTAAATAATAGGTTACAATAGCCAATAATTAACTAAATTTACCTAAAAACTATCGATCGTGTTCTACGCTATTGATTTCGGAACCAGTAATACCGTCATTGCTCGTTGGAATGGGGCGACAAATAGGGCCGAAACCGTGAAATTATCGGAGTTATCCCAACAAATAGCCGACAATCCCCCCCTAATTCCCAGTTTACTCTATATTAAATCAGCCAATCCTCTGCAAGTAATTGTCGGTCAAGCAGTGCGCGATTGGGGTTTAGATATCGATCGAGATCCGCGTTTTTTTCGTCGCTTTAAACGAGGGATCGGGGCAAAAATTCAAGGATTTTTACCAGAATTAGAAGAAACTATCCTCAGTTTCGAGGGGGTTGGCCAATGGTTTCTTGATAGCATCATCGACAACTTAAAAAATACCACCCTGGAAACCCCCCAATCTCTAGTTTTAACCGTCCCCGTCGATAGTTTTGAAAGTTACCGCAATTGGTTAAGTAATGTTTGTCAGGGATGGGAAATCGAACAAATTCGACTAATTGATGAACCCACGGCCGCCGCTTTAGGTTATGGAAGCACGGGTGATCAAGTGATTTTAGTGGTAGATTTTGGTGGTGGCACCCTTGATCTTTCTTTGGTACAATTAGATTTAGATAATCCTCAAAAAAATCAAGGTTTTATTCTCAAGTGGGGAGAAAAACTTTTAGGCAATAATTCCGCCCAAAAAACTAAACTAGCGAGGGTTTTAGCCAAGGCGGGGATAAATTTAGGGGGGTCAGATATTGACGATTGGATTGTCGATTATTTTGCCCAAAAGCAATCCTTAGCCAAAACTTCCCTAACTACTCGTCTAGCAGAAAGATTAAAAATTAAACTTTCTTCCCAATTGACCGCCGAGGAGGTATATTTTGATGAGGAAAATTTCGAGAGTTACGAGTTAAGTTTAGACCGAAAACAATTGAGCGATATTCTCCAACAACAAAACTTTTTTAATCAATTAGATGACTTAATGACGGGAGTTTTGCAACAGGGAAGACGCAATGGAATTGAAGTTAGCGATATCGATGGGGTGTTATTAGTTGGGGGAACTGTACAAATTCCGGCGGTAAAAGATTGGGTGCGACAGTATTTTGATAGTAGTAAAATTAAAGAGGATCGACCCTTTGAAGCGATCGCTTTGGGAGCGTTACAATTAGCGCAAGGTTATCAAGTCAAAGATTTCCTCTATCATAGCTACGGGATTCGTTACTGGAATCGTCGCAAAAATGCCCATGCTTGGCATCCGATTATTAACTCTGGACAACCCTATCCTATGGAAAAACCCGTGGAATTAGTCCTAGGTGCTTCCGTGGACAATCAACCTAGCATTGAGTTAATTATCGGTGAATTAGGCCTAGAAATGGGGGCAATGGAGGTCTATTTTGATGGCGATAAATTAATTACTCGTTCCCTGAGTAATGGAGAAACTAGCGTCCAATCCTTAAATGATCGCGAGGGATCCCGATCGATCGCTAAACTCGCTCCTTTAGGTTTGCAAGGTAAAGATCGCATTAAAGTGCAGTTCTGGATTGATGATCAGTGTTTTCTGCGGATTAATGTGAAAGATTTACTCAGTCAAGAATTGTTACTAAATAATCAAATCGTCACCAAATTAAGCTAGACTTGGCCTCACCTAAAAATCAAGTGCAGACTCATGGTAAGTTTGCACTGATATTATCGCAATATTCTGTTTTACCGGTGGCTTTACCGACTGTGATCGCGCACGGGGATCGGAATTAGTTCGGGTTCGGGTTCGGGTTCCGGACCAAAAACACTCTCGACCAGTTTGCGCGCCCATTCTCTCAATTTTTCTATCACTTCATCTAAATAGTCCATTGACCAAATGGCTCCTTTGAGATACTAGCTATGAGTTTTCGTCGATTGATCCCCGCAACAGCCACGCAAAAGCTTGATTCTAGAGAATTTTAACTAATTTTTATCGTTTGGCTGTTCAATCTGACGAACGGGGGAATCTATATCTTGTACTTACATTAAGCTTAACATAACTTTTTAGTCTGAGTATATATTCTTGGCAACTCTTTTTTAAGATATTGTTAATAAATCCCGTCGTAGGCGATCAAGGGCGGTATAAGCACTAATCTGGCGAATAGTCGAGCGAGATCGATTTTCTCCGAAACGATGCTCAGATACAGTCACTTTTCCCTCAGGACTGGCTAAACCGATATAAACTAAGCCTACGGGTTTTGTCTCGCTGCCTCCTCCCGGTCCAGCAATACCCGTGATACTGATCCCCCAATCCGTAGCGAGGCGTTTTTGCACTCCTAGGGCCATCTGTTGGGCGACAATGGCACTTACAGCCCCGACATTATTTAAATCCCGCTCATTTACGTCTAAAAGGGCAACTTTTACCCGATTATCGTAGGAAATAACCCCACCCCAAAAATAATCGGAACTGCCGGTGATTTGGGTGATAATTTCCCCTAATCCCCCTCCGGTACAGGATTCTGCCACACTCAAAGTTTGTTTTTGTCGCCGCAAAAGTTCCCCCACCACTGCGGGTAAAGTATCATCATCAGAGCCAAAATAATCTAATCCGGCGATTTCCTTAATTTCCGTCGCTACTGGTTCAATTACCTGCAAAGCAGCCTCTAAAGAAGGTGCTTTCGTTGCAATTCGCAAACGCACTTCGCCTAAACCAGCATAGGGGGCAACGGTGGGATTAGTGAGAGCGAATAAATGGGCTACTTTTTCCGCTAAAGCTGACTCACCAATACCGCGAAATTTGAGAGAACGACTATATATCCTCTCTTTGCCCCATCCTTGACTTTTTAGGTAGGGAATCGCCGTTTCTACCCACATTATCTTCATTTCTGAGGGTACTCCGGGGAAAGTAAGAATAGTTACGTTAGTCTGTGGTTGCCAGATCATGCCGGGGGCGGTTCCCGTCAGATTTGGCAAAAAATCAGCTCCCACGGGTATTAAAGCCTGTTTACTGTTATTAGGGGGCATTTCTCTCCCTAAACTCGTAAATTTAGCCTCGATTTCTGCTAAAATCTCCTTATCTTCTCTAAGGGGCGTTTGAAAAAAATCGGCGATTGTTTCTGTGGTTAAATCGTCGGGAGTCGGTCCAAGTCCACCGGTAAAAATTAAAATTGAAGAACGTTCTTGGGCAATTGCGATCGCTTTTTTCAGTCTTTCCACATTATCCCCCACCACCGTTTGATAATAATGGGGAATGCCCAATTTTGCCAATTCTAGGGCTAAATATTGGGCGTTAGTATTAACTATATCCCCTAATAATAATTCCGTTCCTACACAAATAATTTCAGCGGTCATAATTTTTGACAATTAGCTTAAATTTTCAATTTTGATCATCAACTGATCTCCTGTCACCATAGTGCGATCAGGTTTCAGTAACGATGGTGCTGGAAGTTAACCCTACCAGTGCGCTCCAGTATTATACCGGTAAGCTATCAAGAATCAAAGTCTTGTATATTAAATGCCACTTTGTTGCTGAACAGCCCATATCTGATTACACGACAATAAAATCACTACCTATTAGCAAACGTAAAATCAGCGTATTATTCCCTTACATAACAATAATTGATCATAATCAAGCATAACAAAGTATTGCCGAGCATCACCTCTTCCTTACTGCCATCACAAACCACACCAAAATCATCTAAAATTAAAATGTCCACTAAATAATAAAATTCTATGACTCGCTGGTTTAATATTGCCGGTCCCTGTAAAGACGATATCCACTATATGCTCTCTCCCACAGTGCGATTACCAGATTTAGAGGAGCTAATTCAACAGCATAGTTACTTTGTCCTACACGCACCACGACAAACAGGGAAAACCACCGCTATGTTATCCCTAGCAAAACAACTTACTGCTACAGGAAATTATGCCGCAGTCATGGTATCAGTGGAAGTAGGAAGTGCATTTAATCATGATCCTACTGCCGCCGAATTAGCAATTTTAGGAACTTGGTATAATACAATAAATATCCGCTTACCTAAAGAATTACAACCAGCTGCTAAACAATCGCAACAGGAACAACCGGGAAGTAGAATCAAGGCTTTTTTATCAGATTGGGCAACATCCTTAAACCGCCCTTTAGTATTATTTATAGATGAAATTGACTCTTTACAAGACCAAACATTAATATCAGTTTTACGACAGTTAAGAGATGGTTTTCCTAACCGTCCTGAAAATTTTCCCTCATCAGTAGGATTAATTGGTTTGCGAGATGTGCGAGATTATAAAGTAGCATCGGGAGGTAGTGATAGATTAAATACATCTAGTCCTTTTAATATAAAAGTTGCTTCTCTGACTATGGGAAATTTTAATCTCGAAGAAGTGGGAGAATTATATCAACAACATACAGCAGCAACAGGACAAATTTTCACATCAGAAGCAATAGAAACAGCTTATGATTTAACTCAAGGACAACCCTGGTTAGTCAACGCGTTAGCTAAAGAAATTGTAGAAAAAATGGTAAAAGATAGAAGTATTGCTATTACTAAAGAACATATTTTAACAGCGAAAGAAATATTAATTGCCCGTCAAGATACTCATTTAGATAGTTTAGCGGAACGATTAAGAGAACCAAGAATAAAGGCAATTATTGAACCGATGTTAGCAGGTTTAGAATTAGGAGATATACCTAATGATGATATTCAATTTGTGATAGATTTAGGATTATGTAAAATGCACCCTTATGGAGGATTAACGATTGCTAATCCCATTTATCGAGAAGTGTTACCCAGGGCGTTAACTGTGACACCAATGGCATCTTTACCGATAATTGCACCCACTTGGTTAAATTCAGAAGGTGAATTAAATATTGATGCTTTATTAACAGCATTTCTCAAATTTTGGCGACAACAGGTCGAACCATTATTAGGTAGCACTGGTTATTATGAAATTGCCCCACATATAGTATTAATGGCTTTTTTACATCGTGTGGTTAATGGTGGGGGAGTTTTAGAAAGGGAATATGCAATTGGTAGCGATAGAATGGATTTATGTTTGCAGTATAAAGATATAATTTTAGGAATTGAATTGAAAGTATGGCGGGATAAAAAACGCGATCCGCAAGCTGATGGAATTGAACAATTAGAATCTTATTTAGGACGTTTGGGTTTAGATTTTGGTTGGTTATTTATCTTTGATAGGCGTAAAAATGCTTTACCTATGGAAGAAAGGTTATCAACTGAGGTAGTGGTGACGGAAAATCAATATAGAATTACTGTGATTAGAGCTTGAGTGTTTTAAATGAAGTATTTTTGGAAACAATGCTTTTTTCAAAGATATTTAACGGTGAATTTATAAGGTACGTTACATTTCATTAACGCACCCTACAGAATTGGCTGCTTAATTTTTATTTCAGCTATTCATGAACTTTACTTCTATGGGCGATAAAAATTATCGTTACCAGTTTTAAATCATCATTAGTTTCATAAATAACTCTATACTCACCTACTCGATTATGCTACCTAGTGCCTTCCACATCGCACTGGGAGCATCTCATTTATGCAAGTAAGTAATTATACTTGTCTCTAAAACTGGTTTCTAGCAAGGCTTTCAAAATAGCTTGACATAAAACCTGATTTAGGGGTTACAAAGGTGAGATGCTCCCGTTTCTGTTCCATATAGTTCATAGTGTTCAGGTACAATAAAACCTGAAATACCTCTACCAAGATTTATTCCTAACCACGCCTTGTTTTCTTTAATAAGCTTGAAAATTTCTTTATAGGTTATTGCATTAATATTTCCAATTATCAAAAACTTTTTATCGTATTTAACCAATTGAGCTACATACTCTCTGAATAATGAAAATGGGGGATTAGTAACAACAATATCGGACTGCTTTAATAGTTCAATGCTTTCCGAACTACGAAAATCACCATCTCCATTAAAGTAAACTAGGTCAGTTGACGTTGGTTTGTTTTTTTCGCCTTCTGTACCTGTATATTCAAAGAAAAACCCTTTTTCATCTTCTTCTGTATTAAATAAATTTTTTACTTGCTCTCTATAACAAGATGTTATTATTTTTTTAAGACCTAATTCATTGAAATTTGAGGTAAAATAATTAAAAAAGTTACTAATTCGGGGGTCATCGCAATTGCAATAAACTACTTGATTTTCAAAATGACTTTTATAATGCTGTAATTCGCTTTCTATATCTGAAAGCTGTGTATAAAACTCGTCACTTTTTGATTTTTTAGCTTTTTGTAATAATTCGTTTGTTGCATTTCTTGCCATTTTCAACCTATTTTGATTTAATAAATCTTTGTTTTAGTTATTTACTTTTGGTTATCTGATTAAATATCTCACTGCCTAATACTTTAAGAGAGGTTTTAGAAATTTCAAGCATAATGTCAAACATTTTTTTGACATCCCATTTTTCGCCATTTCCTTGTGTGTATATAGAAGTTGCTTGAAGCATAATTGTTTTATCTTTATGCTTGACAAACTTATTTTTACACAAATTGGTATTAATGGGCATTCCATAATTTGCAGAAGTTAACCTATCTAATCTATTTAGCGTTCCTGAATTGTATTCAAGCGTTACAACCCTTCCATCGGGTCTTTTAATTGAAATAGTTTCTGTTAAAAAATTTGAGCCTTCCAGAAATAATACATAGGGAAAATGAGATTCAGATAACATCAAATTAGCGATTTCAGATATGTTTTTATGGGATCTTTCTATCGCATTACCAGCAGCCATCAAATCTTGATCATTTTTTGCTCCTACCAGTTTTCCTGCTTTGATGTTTTCAATGTCTTTCCCCTGATGTTTAGCTTCCGAAACTAAAACGATTCTCCAATTACCGTTATCATCTTTTACTTCTATTATTCCACCATCGGGTATAATACTTGAATTTGATACAAAAAGTGTTTGTCCTAGTTCCGGGTCAATTTTTTTTCTTCTTTTTTTATGCTCGTTTTGTATTGAAAAGATAATTGAGGAAACTCCTTTTCAAGCTGTTCAATTACAAAAAGTGAAATTTTTCCAACAGTTATGTCGTGTGATTTTGCTTCATCTCCAAATATACCAACCACACCTTTAGACTCTTTATGTTGATTCGTTAATCTTTTTGATTGATTCTTTTTAGTAATATTGTGCCTTTTCTTTGCTTAAATCTGCCACTTTCTGCTACAGATAATGTATCTATAACTAAAAATTATACGCCAACTTTCTGTATAACACTCTCCAGAATAACGATATAGGTCAACTTTCGGCATATCACTCCATTTAGGCGCAATCGCCGGAACTTTTCTCTATATCACGCCCAAAAGCGTGTTAGCCAGATTAGTCCACATCGCACTTTAACCCACAGTTTCAATCAATGTGCATGGTGCGTTCCCCAAAATCGAGCGCTGGAGCACTAGGAGCCACATTAGGGAGCGCACCCTACGGCGATAGGGATTTGCTGAAACCGAGCTCAATACATATTGCTTTCTCTATTTCTTCCCAATAAACGTCTTCTAAAACACCCTGTTTATTCTTAATTCTTTGAGAATCTACAGCCCTCATTTGACTTAAGTTGATGTGTCGATCTCCGTCTAGTCCATTCTGCACTGTCGGGGTAATATTGACAACAAAAGGATAAGTCCTTTTCCCGGGCAACAATGGAGCAACTACTGTCGTTGTTCCATTTTGATTGCCAATATCGTTTTGTAAAATCAGGCAAGGACGTTCTTTATCGGTTTCATAACCAACAACGGGTTTCAGATCGATCCACCAGATCTCTCCTCGCTTATAGGTTAGTCTTCCATTAGGCATTTAGACCGTCGCCCACTGCAATATCCCAGACAGAGATTTCTGCTTGCATCTCTGGATCATTGGCCTGATCTTTATAAGCGTCTTCTAGCTCTTTCATAAAAACCCTTCTTTTCTCTTGCCAGAGAACGTCATTTATAAAGCTGCTACGATTGCTTGCTAGTCGATCTACAAATTCCAAAACTTCGTCATCTAAGGTTATGCTAACTTTCTTACTCATTGCCATAAACTGTTTACGACAGCTTGGTAGGATTAGATCATCATACTAACTAATCCTACATTAATTGTCAATGCCTGCCTCCGATCTGTAAGTAGATTGAATGCCTAACGACATCTAGGAGTGCTATCCAGTGTCTTCGCTATCGCACTTAAACCCACAGCTTCAATCAATGTGCATGGTGCGTTTCCAAAAATCCATCGCTGGAGCAGTAGGGGCCACCTTAGGGAACGCACCCTACAAGATTGCGATCGCATTTGTCAGTCCGCTCCAAGCGAGTCTTAGCTATCGTGTCAGCGTGGATGTATGTATTGAAGTAATGAGGTTCTTCCTTGAATGAATAATACTCTTACTTGCATGACCGTGCCATTACAGTCCTCAAGCTCAAAAGGCTCATCAACAATGAATGTTCCAGGTTGTTGAACACCACCATTAATTGCAATATTGTCCGCATAGAGATAAGTCCGATTAATGGTATCTAAAATTGGGTTTAGTCGCCCTTCAAGTCCAGGAATGTAGCAAGTGCTTTGACAAATTACCGAACCAGTATTTTCTGATTCCAATAAAGTAACTTTTAAGTCATCGCTCGAATCCCAAGAATGAATCAAGGTACCAAGATACTGAGGGTGAGCTACTAGCAAGCGGTATAACCGTCTAGTAGGGATTTCGAACACGGCTTTGCCGTCAGAAGATGTCACGGCGCTTTTTGTAGTACTGTTATCTGCGATTGCCATTAAAGATGCGTGTTCAATCGGCAAACCTTCAGTTGAAACTACCTCTATCTGTGCACATATCAGATTGATTCGTAGACTCTTATCTACTGAAAAAAAAGCTCTGCGCGTTGACTCCGAGGGGATTGAGCGACCACTGTTAATGAGTTTCTTTTGAATTATCCCAACAAAGTCAGGAGGTTTTTTGTCCTTTAGAGAGATGTATCCAATTGTTGGCAAGAGTCCAGGAATTGGTGTTTCATCAAAGCGTGCAGGCAGTATATATTCTTGGTTCTCCTGGAATGCCTTCGCCTGCATTGCCTGTCGTTCATGGTTAGTCCACATTTTTCGGGCGTAGTGTTCCGAAATAAACATGATTGTATAAAAAGCCTTATCCCTGTAAATCTCTGTTAAATAGTCATAAAGATTCTTTCCCCAAAGGTTTGCCTCTTCAAATAGGTCATAAAAAGTCTTGATACCTGAATCTCGCAGCAAATTCGCAACCTGATCTACATACTCGCGATCCTCGCCAGCAAAGGAAAGAGCAATCTCAAACTCAACAGATTTTGTCATTTGAAAACAGATATTTCTATGCTAAGATAGTACAGCTAACTATATATTATACGGAAACTTTCGGTATATCACCCCATTTAGGCGCAATCGCCAGAACTTTTCCCTATATCACGCCCAAAAGCGTGTTAGCCAGATTAGCATATTGCCAAAAACCTTGTTTAACTAAGTTCCTGACAATTAGGCTAATTCTAGCGACGATTATTCGATCTGACCGCACCCCTTAACAAAAATTTATAATTATTCGATTCGTTTAATTGTCGGGGGCCTCTGTAAAGATTTTTTACCGTCAAATTATCATTCATACCCGATACAAGTATCCACCCCACACCCACCGACAAACTTTTTGATGCAAACCCTAATTCAACCTTTGGTCCTGTACTTTTAGCAGCACAGGACCAAAGTTGAAAATAAAAATTAATAACTGTCCTCATCGGTGATAACTTCCACGGGAATCACTTCTTCTAACACTTTTTCCTGCATTTCTTGGCGACGAATCGGTATTTTGGTTTTTTCCAATTCCGGTAAAGCGACCAATTCCCGTTGTTTTTCCCGGACAGTATTGGGTAACAACATCGGTAGAGGTTCGGGGGTTTCTAACCAGTAGCTGGCCACCGGTAGAGTATGTTCTAAATCTTCCAATAAACGGGGAATAATCATCACCGCGTGCAGTTCACCGATTTTCTCTGCTTCCCGCATTCCCGCATCAATGGCCACGGCCACATTAGCGACGGAACCCCGGATAATGGCCGTACATAAACCATCCCCAATCGTCTCGTAGGAAGCTAACTGCACATCGGCCGATTTTAACATGGCATCGGCTGCCCCCACCATAGCAGGAAAACCGCGGGTTTCCAAGAGACCGATCGACATATTGCTCAGTTTACTGAAACCCCGTTGACTTTGGGCAATTTCGGCTAAACGGCTACCAATTGGGAAAATTACCTCTAAATTGGGCATCGGTCGGGGAATAACCGATTTAGATACCAATTGTCCGAACTGTGCGGCGGTTTTTGCCCCTTCTTCCACTGCTAACCGCACATCGGCAATATTACCACGCACGATCGCTGTGCAGTGACCACCGCCAATTTTTTCGTAACCCACGAGGGTAACTTCTGCCGATTTTAGCATCATATCCGCCGTCCCGACGATCGCCGGAAAGCTGAGGGTAGAGACTAAACCCAAGGCGCTATCTTTGGGGTGACGCTTGGTTTTCATCGTCCTTTGACCGGGGTTAGTTGGGGACGAGGGGGGAATGCTTCCATTAACTCTTAATCTAGACATTGAAGATAAACTTGCCCTAACAGGTACGAAGGGGGTGATTGTCAGCTATCCTGTTACTATCTAGTCTATCCTGTTAACCTTAATTGCTATTGAAGATTTTTGAGGGATTAGATAAATTTTAGTTATTGTAGCTTGATCAAGTTGTCTATGACAGAACAGCCTCGCAGTACAGATGATCGAATCAGCGAAACGGAAGCGACCGAATTAATGCGATCGCTGCTTCATAAAGAAGGAAATTGGGTGAATTGGGGGCAAAAATGTCAAAAACTGCAAAAAGCTGGCTACGATTCCCAGTTAATTTTTGAACAAACCGGTTTTCAAAATGCCCAACAAAATTTAATTATTGTCGCTGCCCAAGTTTTTGAGAGTTTAATCAAAGCGGGAGCAGCTGAAGATTTGTTAAGTTACTACATCGGGCCGCGCAGTGATGTGCTATACGAATTGCGGATTCTCAACCAAGAACAAAGATTGGGGGCCGCGAAATTAGCGGCAGAAAAAAGGATTGAGGTGGCTGAAGCACACGATATCGCCAAAGCTATCCAAGATTTTTCCCGTTTATCCCAGATTCCCAGTGAATTTACCCGTCATCCAGGAGATGCGATCGCTTACCAGTGTTGGAAACGGGGCAAACAAAAGCGGGATTTAGCCGAAAGAGCGAAATTAATCGCTAAAGGTTTGAAATTTGCCCATTCTGACTCGGCCAGACAGGCGATCGAGTCTTTACTGCAAGATTTTACCGTTACTCCCACCCGTAGCGCTCCCCTGCTGCCCGTCCATCGTTTACAGGATGAGGACGAATTAGCCAGAATTATTCCTTTAGTAGGAAGATTTCCGGTGACGGTAACTGATATAAAATGCACAGAAAGTTTGAGCGTCGAGGAACCTTTTCGACTGGTAACGGTGGGGGATAAACAAACAATTGTACCTCTCCCCGGTTGGCAAGCAATTCTCAAAGCGATCGATCCTGTAGCTATTTTATGGCCTAGCGATCAATTGCCTCGATCGATTGCCACCAGATCCGAGGAAGTATTATTAGTGATCGATCGAGTTTTTGCCGAATGGGACGTGAACAATTATTATCTAGTGGAGAGGGATAATTCCGTCTTTTTACAATGGTTTGATAGTTCCCCCGATGTCACCATACTAGGTGAATTGGTCTTGATTTTAAGAGCAAAAAATATCCTCGATGAAAAAAACATCACCGAACCCTGGCAAATGGACGACTAAATCAGTGATCAGTGATCAGTGATCAGTAAACAGTGATCAGGTTTAAGCTATTAGTTATGAGTGGGAATAATAAAATAGATAAACTGATCACTGAATCGAATAAAACTGGTCACTGCTAACTTGTAGCTGACGGCATAACTTAAGAAACTAAGGGACATTTTTAAAGGAAAAAGCCAAAATGGAAAACCTACTTTCAAGAAAACACTGGAACAGACAACAGGCAAATGTTCACTGACAACTGATAACTGAATATATGCGTGCAGTAATTTGTGGATATTATGGGAGAGGAAACGGAGGAGATGAGGCATTATTAGTGTCTCTATTGCAGATGCTGCCATCAGAAATTAAACCTATTGTTTTGTCAAATAATCCCAGAGAAACCAGTCAACGTTATGGAGTGGAAACCTGTCCTAGTCGGGATTGGTGGCAAGTTTTTCAAACTCTTAAAAAAGCCGATATATTTATCTGGGGTGGCGGCAGTTTAATGCAGGATGTCACCAGTTTTGCCAGTCCAATGTATTACGGTGGGTTAATGGCTCTTGCTCAATTATTGGGCTTAAAAACTATTGCTTGGGGCCAGGGAATTGGACCACTAAATAGACCTTTTACCCGTTGGTTAACCAAAAAAGTCTTAAAACAATGTAGTTTAGTTACTCTGCGCGATGATGTATCGGCTCATCTAGTGGCCGATTGGGGTATTCGTCCCATTGTTGCCCCCGATCCAGTATGGGCTTTAGAAGCTCAATCAGTCAAGGGATTATCGGATTTACCCGCCCCAAGAATCGCCGTCAATTTACGTCCCCATCCCCTATTAACCCCGGCAAAGTTAGATAAATTAACCCAGGCTTTAATTCATTTGCAAACCAGTACGGGGGCGTTTATTCTCTTAGTCCCTTTTCAAAAGTCGCGGGATTTGCCCCTCTGTGAAGCTGTAGCACGTCAATTAAGGGAAAATTATCAAATCATTAGCTTAGAGGATCCAAGACAGTTAAAAGGCTTATTTCGCGGGGTAGAAATGGTGATCGGAATGCGCTTTCATAGTTTAATTATGGCCGCAGCAGAAGATTGTCGTTGTTTTGCCCTTAGTTATGATCCGAAAGTGTCCCGGTTAATTGCCGAAGTCCCGATGCAGGGTTGGGAATTAGATCAGTTACCAGAGGCAGTTAATGATATTAGTAATGCTTGGATTGATTTTTATGCCAATGGAGAAGGATTAACCAGCGATCGCAAACATTTTTTAATCGATCGAGCTTTAATTCATCGAGAAATTTTGTTTAGATTGGTGAGCTAATTTTTATGTCGATTGCTATTACCGAAGCTATCACGACTATTGCCCTAGCTCAGACAAGATTTAATCTCTCTTTAACAGAAGATGCGGCATTTTTCCCCGAATGGCAAAATGATTTACTGTCTCTATCTAGCCATGAAAAAAAGAGTTTGGATGAACTAAGACAAAGATATTTATAGCGGTGTGCAGTCGTATGAGGTACAGTGTCACGAGCTATAAACCATGCTAGGCAAAGCTTGGTTTGTATCTCACTCAAGCGCTTACCGCTATATACCAAAGATCGGTGGGACAGTTATTAGAAGGAACCGTGACTTTATTGTTAGTTTCTCCCCTACTAGCGATTGCGGGTTTTTACGATCCGCCTTTTCGACTACGCGCAGAGGAATCGGTAAGCTTAACCGTCGATGATGGGGAAGAAATACTATCGGGTAGAATTCATGTGTTAGTCTGGTTAAATCAGTTTTGGGTGGTAATTGTAGAATCCAAAAAAACCGCCCTATCGGTTTGGACTGCCTTACCGCAAACTTTAGCCTATTTGATGGCTAATCCCCGGCCGGAAAAACCTAGCTTTGCCCTCGTCACCAATGGAGATGACATTTTATTGGTCAAATTGAGAGCTAATGTTCATCATTATGCCCTATCTAGGGTATTTGCTCCCTTTATTTCCAGAGAAGAACTATATGGGTTTTTGCAGATTTTAAAACATATCGCTGAGGCGATCAAATAAAATCAAGAACGGATTCAATATTATTTGATTATTCCAAAGCGCAATTCCTATCTTAGACCGGAATCGCGCTTTCAGATGTTAGTCACGACTATTGAAAATTAATATTTAGTGCAAATGCTCAAAGTCCCTCTCCCTTCTCCCCACCTTCCTGATTAATAACGGATGCGAGGATCAATGTAAGCATTGATTAAATCGATCAAAATACTGGCGAAGACCACTATTGTCGCAAAAAAAGCCATTAATCCCTGCACTGTTGGGTAATCCCGCAGAGAAATCGCCCGATATAACTGATTTCCCAAACCCGGCCAAGAAAAAGTAACTTCCGTCAAGACTGCACCACCTAAAAGAGCCGCAAAAGTTAATCCTAAGACAGTAGTTACAGGAATTAGGGCATTTTTTAGCGCATGGGCAATCATAATCGTTTTTTCTGGTATTCCTCTAGCTTTTGCCGCATCTACATAGTCCGCTTGCAAAGTTTGTTTCAGATTAACTCGCACCATCCGTTCAAAAATCCCACTCAAAAGAATGCCGAGAGTAAAACTAGGTAAGGCTAGATAATACAACGCCATAGGCAACTTATCTAGTTGTAGAGTCATCAGACTATCAAAGGTGTATAAACCCGTAATTGTCTGGGGTGGAGTCTCACTCAAAGGAAAACGAGTCCCCAAAGGAAACCAGCGCAACTGTACCGCAAAAATTAGCTGTAAGAGCATTCCCACCCAAAAAATCGGCAAGGAATAGGTTATCAGTCCAAATAAACGTCCCCCCGCATCTAAGGGAGTATTCGGACGGGAAGCGGTGATAATTCCCAATCCGACTCCCACTATCACCGCAATTAGCATTCCATAAAAAGTTAGTTCTACCGTCGCTGGAAAATGTTTAGCGATAATCTCCCATACCGTCACCCCCTTACTGGTTAAAGAGTCTCCTAAATTGAGATGCATGAGATTGAAAATATAGTCTAGATACTGGAAAAATAGGGGTTTATTCAGTCCTAACTGTTCTCTTAGGGCATTTTTGGCACTTTCAGGAGCGCGGTTGCCTAAAATCGCATCCGTGGGATCACCAGGAGCAACACGCATCAGCAGAAAAACCACCGTCACAATCGTCCATAACATCAAGGGAGCTAGGAGTAAACGCACCAGTAAATAGGATTGTAAAGCAGCGCGGCGAGACATGAGGGCTTTCCGATCAGAAAATAGATTCTCAAGGAACCATACCCCAAAATTGACCCAGCGATCGAGAGGTGCTGAAGAAAAAAATAAATTGAGGAAAATATTTAGTACAAATAAACTAAAGTATCTGCACCGACAGTTCTGAGCAAAGGACTACCCAAAAACCCCAAAAGCTGAAAAGCTTACGGAGCAAGGGATAAAAAAAAGATCAAAAAAAATTGCCAAAGGGGGTTGACAAACCGGGGGAAGTTAGATACATTGGTAAATGCGCGGTTGAAGCCAAGC